>WGDA01000056.1 GCA_015493505.1 Pseudomonadota bacterium
GGAGAATGGGGACCTCCGTCAGGGTGGCGAAATACATCAGTGCCCCCGAGACCGACGCGAACAGGTTCGCGCCAATGGAGTTCCCCCCGACCAGCGCGGCGATATAGCGCTGTGGGATCAGGGCGGCGTGTCCCGGCCGTCCCAGCATGAAGCCGGCAACCAGCACCCCTGCGCCGAGCAGGGGCAGGATCTGTTTCATGAACCCCCAGGTAGAGGAGACCCATTCAATCCGCTCCTCCCGTTTGAACCAGCCCTTCAGCATCCAGAAGAGGGAGAGCAGCAGGGCCCCCACGATCCACCAGCGCAGATGGTAAATGAGCGGCCACAGGCCATGAATTCCCTTTGCGGGTGGCGCGAAGGCAGCGAAAATGAGGATGAGTACCAACACCCCCATGAAAAGCGCCTCCTGCGTCAGGCTCCGGGTTTCCTTTTCGTCGTCGGGCAGATAGACCATGCCCGCTGTCCGTTCTGCCTCGTCCTTGCGGAAGATGACGGCCATGAGGACCCCGGTGACGACGGAAAAGAGAACCGCGCCAATGGCCCGTGCCAGGCCCAGCTCCCACCCCAGGACCCGTGCCGTCAGGACAATGGCCAGCACGTTGATGGCGGGGCCCGAGTAGAGGAAGGCGGTGGCGGGGCCGATCCCGCCACCGCGCATGTAGATGCCGGCAAAGAGCGGAAGCACCGTGCAGGAACAGACCGCCAGGACCGTGCCGGATACGGCGGCCACGGAATAGGACAGGACCTTTTTCGCCTGCGCGCCAAAATATTTCAGGACAGCCGCCTGGGAAACAAAAACGGCGATGGCCCCCGCAATAAAAAAGGCAGGAACGAGGCAGGTCAAAACATGATGCCGGGCGTATTCCCGAAGCATCATGAAGGCCTCCAGGCCCGAACGACGAACCACGGGATGGTCCCAGGGGATGAAATAGCAGGCAAGAAAAGACAGGACGATCAGGGTTAAAATCTTCATTTCGCGTTTCAGCACATTAAGGCTCCTTTCTTGAGGTTTCGTCTTCTTACGTTTTGTCGGAATTCTATATCACTTATAAGAGATATAATCAATCCTTTTTGATTTTTTTGAGAATACCGGAGGAAATGTGAGCACGCGGAAACAGATGCTTCGTGCGAGGGTGAATGCTGCAATTTACTTAAATTAAATGTAAATATGGATTTTTTTTAACGCGATCAGGATAAGAGCGCGCGGCTTAGAGAAAAATTTCACTTTTTTTATTTTTGCCACTTGACAAATGAGGATTCTTTAATATTCTGTATTTCCAGAAAGCGATATCGTGTTGTAGGGATAAAATTTTTGGAAAGGAGGAGCGCATGAAGGAAAAGCATTTTGTCATGATTTTCGTCACGCTGGTGTCACTCGCCTTTCTTCTGGTCGCCTGTAACGGGACCTACGTGAAGAGTTCGCGCGAGGAACCGATCGTGGCGGCGTCGCCTGTGGCGGCGAAGGGGGCAACCTACGTGGGATCCGACGCCTGCGCTGACTGCCATGAAGACCTGGTCAAGGCCTTCAAGGAGACCCCGCACGGCCGGGTAGAGGACTTTGAGACGAAGGCCGTCGGGGTCAAAAACGGATGCGAGGCGTGTCACGGGCCGGCCAGCAAGCATATCGAGGATGAAGACCCGTCCGAGATTATCAGTTTTCAGGGCCGAAAGCTGACGCCTATCCAGAAATCCGAGATCTGCCTGAGGTGTCACACCTCGGGGCAAACGCTGGACTGGGCGGGGTCGCGGCACGGCATGTCCAACGTGGCCTGCACGGATTGCCATTCCATCCATAAGGGAACCGGGAAGTATTCCCTGGTGAAGAAGGATCCCAACCTCTGCTACACCTGTCACCAGAAGCAGGAGGGAGAGGCGAACATGCCTTCTCACCATCCCATCCGGGAAGGGAAGATGAACTGCACCAGTTGCCACAACCCGCACACGGCTGCCAACCGCTGGATGTTGAAAACAGACGAGCGCATCAATGATCTCTGCTTTCAATGTCATGCGGACAAGGAAGGTCCGTTTGTCTTCGAGCACGCGCCCGTGGTCGAAAACTGCACCATCTGTCACAATCCTCACGGCACCGTTGCCAACAACCTGTTGAAACAGAATGAACCGTTTATCTGTCTGCAGTGCCATCACATGCATTTCCATTCCGGCCTCGAGTCCAACACGCATTACGGCATCGGAAAGGTGAACGGGATTCAACAGGTCATGACAACCAAATGCACCCAGTGCCACAGCCAGATTCACGGCTCCAACCTGCCGTCGAATACCCGGTCGGGCATGGGCCGCAGACTGACACGATAGGGGGTGACACGATGAACAGACGCATGATTTACTGGCTTCTGGCCTGCCTGCTGGTCTTTCCTGTATCCCTCTACGCCGGGGAGAAGAAGGCCGAGTCGAAAGGGAAGAATTTCAAGGCGAAGATCTCGGCAGGATACCACGGGTACTCAACGGATGACTACAAGGGCCGAGTCGCCGAATATGAAACCACCGATTCCAGCCCTGATTTCAAGCTGCTTCTTAAGGGGCAGGGAAAGAATTTCTACCTCGACGTGAATGGCCGCTACAAGGATTCGGACGATAACGCGGTGGGGGGCAGCCTCGACTTTTCACGGATATTCAGGCTGGATGCGAACTACGACCAGTTCATCCACCGCCTGGATCATGACGAGTTTTACGCCCCGTATATCAAGAAATCACGGACCCTTGGAAATCCCCAGTTCATGATTCCCGTGGGCGTGAACAATGACCCGTCGGATCCGCAACCCGATTCCTTCGTGTTCAAGAAATATCCGGCCTACAACGATGTGGCGGCATGGGAGACCCATGGACCGAAGGCCTTTCGGTATACGGACTTGAACATCGGGAAAGACTATATCTATAATATCGAACGCTTCGGAAGCGACTTCAAGCTGCAGATCCCGTCTTTCCCTAACCTCATCTTCCATGGGGGCTACCATTATATGAACAAAACGGGGTATCGTCAGGTGGAGACCATGACCCACTGTGCCAGTTGCCATATCGTGGCCCAGTCGCAGCGCGTGGACCAGACCACCCAGACCTGGAGCGTGGGCGGGACGCTGACCACCGGACCCCTGACCCTGGATTTTACCCACAAGAGTAAGTACTTCCGAACCGACGACTCCCGTACCTTTAATTTTTACGAGCTGACCCATCATCCCCCCGCGTGGGACCCCCAGTATGGCGGGACGTCTTATCCGCCCCCGGGCGGCGAGGAGGGGACATTCGGAAACCGGGTCAATTACCAGTATGAACGCCTGCCGTTCGCGCGGGTACCAGAGACGGACAAAAACACGGAAACCGTCAAGGCGCGTCTCGACCTGACCAAGGAGACGCATGTGACCGGGATGTATGTCTATTCCAAGGCGACCGACACGGACCGCACGGAGGCCCTGAACAAGGACCTGGACCAGACCTATCAGAGTGCCATGGGTAGGATTACCTCTCATCCCATGAAGCACCTGACGGTAACCGCCGGAGTCAAATACTACACCATCGACGCGGATGACATCTATGTCAGGGACGCGGGAGGGGCCGCGAATCCCCCCAACAGCCTGTTGCCCACTCCCGGAAGCCACTGGGGGTATGACGGCTATATCAGTGCCGATCCGACCACAAACTTCAGCTACAACCGAAAATCCGCGGCGGACCGGGACGTGACGGAATTTGACACGTCGGCCAATTACAATTTCAACAGCTATGTCACGGCGCGCGTGGAATACCGGTTCAAGGACATCAACCGAGACAACGGCCTGCAGTACTGGGAGAACCGCGCGGCGTTAACAGACGCGTATAACGCCATTGCCCTGAACAACTCGGACGATCTGACGACGCCGGTTCCGGCGGACTATCATCTGGATGAGTACAGTTATGGCGACCCCCAGATCCACACCATCGATGGGACCATCTATTTCTATCCGAGATCCAATCTGAACGGCCGGTTCAGCGTTTCATTCGAGTACAACGACGACCCCTTCGAATACCCGCACGCGAAGGGCGAAAAGGCAAAGGCACTGCAATCCGCGCTGTCACCGAACTATTGTTTCGACCGTTCCTGCCAGTATCCCAACACCTGTAACCCGCAACCCTACAAGCCCGGCGATGTCTGCGTCCACGCGGCCAGCTCACTGGATATTGGCAATTCCTCCAACTACGCGGATTTCTTTGTTCCGCAAAACAGGATAGAGGAGGGGACCAACCAGCCAAGCCATACCTACAAGGCGGAGCTTTCCCTGAACTGGTCGCCCACGGCCAAGACCTCCATTTCTCCGCTGCTGTCCTATACCTACCAGGACAACAGCGACACCCCGTGGGAAAGCCAGAAATTCAACGCGGGCATCAGCGCCTGGTGGGCGCCAACGAACAAACTCAGCTTCGTGCTCGCCTACAACTTCTATCACGAGAAGACCACCACCGATTACTGGTTTACCTACTTCAACGGGTGAGCGGGCTCAACCTTTACGCCCCAGGTTGGGGCGGCGGAAGATACCGTCGATTACACGATTGATTATCACGCCATTTCCCTGACGGCGAACCTGACACCCGTCAAACGCTTGAACATGAGCGGGGGTGTGACGTACACCTACTCCAAGGCGGGGTTTGGAAACGTCCATTTCCCGAATATCATGCCGCAACTCTTGGCGATGAACCCCAACTCGCCGCAGAATTTCGCATGGGGGTCCTTCAAGGCCGACTGGCCCAACCATTATCCCACCTTCGAGGAGATGGACAACTTCTCGGATCTGGAGATGAGCACTATCGACGTGGGCGTCAGCGCCGATTATCAGATAACGGAAAAGCTGCTGATGAACTTCTCGGTGGATTACCGGAAGTTTGATGACCAGGAGTACTACATCTATGACGGAGACGGAACGATCACCTATTTCGGTGTGGGGTTGCAGTACATCCTGTAGTAACACCTCCTTCGTGCGGAGATGGGGGGGCGCGTCGCGCCCCCCCCATCTCTTTCTGCGTCTGGGGCTGAAGATATTTTTTGGGTTTCGGAACACTTTTTTTATTAAGCTAACTTGACAATCAGGATTGATGTTATATATTTCTATATAGGGATATACATTAAAAAGGTGATTTTGGTTTGAGGGTTGGAAAAGAAAAATCTGGCCTAAACAAGGTTCTATGAGCCAAAAAAGCAAGGGGAGGGATGAAAAATGGCTTGGCTTGCCGGATACCCGAGGGAAAAGGTCAAATGGTACCCCACGATCGACGCGGACAAATGCGTCAAATGTGGGATGTGCATGAACTGCGGGAAAAAGGTCTTTGACTGGACGGAAGACGGCCCCAGGGTCGCCAGACCAAACAACTGTGTCGTGGGCTGCACCACCTGCGCCAATCTCTGCCTGGGAGAGGCCATACACTTTCCTGACATCCGCGAGATTCGGGAACTTTACAAACGTGAAAAAATCTGGTCCCTCGTGAAGCAACAGCTCGTGGAAGAGGGGAGGTTGAGGGTCGAAAAAGAGGCCGCTTAGATAATCTCCCCCGAGGAGGAGATGAATGAAACTGACCGGAGACGTGGTGATAAAACTGAGTCCGCTGGAAGTGGAACGCCTGCTGGCTGTCCTAATGGATGAAGACCGGGAGGGGGCGTATCGTTTCCTCAAGGATTGCATGGATAAAAAGGTTCAGAATCGCCTGCGCCCCCACTGTGTTCCCGTGTTCGAGGTTTCCTATAACCCACGCCAGAAAGATAGGTTTGACAAATAGTTCAGCGGGGAGGGCTCTGGTTCAGAATATATAGATTGACATATTAGAAT
>WGDA01000057.1 GCA_015493505.1 Pseudomonadota bacterium
ACGACCTTGAACGCCTGAAGGACGCGGACATCATCATCGAGGCAGTTCTCGAATCCCTCCCCGTCAAACAGGCCCTGATGGAAAAGATCTCCCCGCATGTCAACGAAAACGCCATCATCACCACAAATACATCGGGGATCCCCATTCACAAAATCGGCGAACAGATGCCGGAGGGGATGAAACGCCGCTTTTTGGGCACACACTTCTTCAACCCCCCGAGGTACATGCGGCTGTTGGAAATCATCCCCACGAAATGGACGGCACCGGAAGTCGTTCAGGCCGCCCGTGATTTCGGAGAACGTTTTCTCGGAAAAGGCGTCGTCATCGCCAAGGATACCCCCAACTTTATCGCCAACCGCATCGGCATCTTTGCCTTCCTATTGACCTTCCGCCTGATGGAAAAGTGGGGACTCTCCGTGGAAGAGGTGGATGCCCTGACGGGCAAACTGATCGGCCATCCCAAGACCGCGACCTACCGAACCGCGGACATGGTGGGGCTGGACATTATCGCCCACGTGGCAGGAAACGTGTACGAAATGGCGCCCGACGACCCTCTGCGGGATATCTTCGCCCTGCCGGACAACCTGAAGGCCATGGTGGACAAGGGGTGGCTTGGAGCCAAGACGGGCCAGGGTTTCTACAAAAAGACGAAAGAGGGGATCGAGGTCCTCGACCTGAAAGAGATGGCCTACCGCCCCAAAAAGAAGGTTTCCCTCCCCATCCTGGACAAGCTACAGCCGTACGAGGACCCGGTTCGGAGAATCGAGATTCTCATGGCGGACCCGTCATCTCCCGCGCGGTTCGTCTCGGATCTTCTTCAGGGAACCCTGCTTTATGTGGCCTCCCAGGTTCCGGACATCAGCGAACGTATCGAAGACATCGACAACGCGATGAAATGGGGTTTCTCCTGGAAACAGGGGCCCTTCGAACTGTGGGATGCCCTGGGTGTCGAGAAGCTCTCCGGCAATATCAGGAAAGAGGGCGGCCAGATCCCCCGCCTCATCGAGGAAGTTCTGCAAACCCCGGCCAAGTCTTTCTACACCATTCAGGAAAACGTCTCCCATATCTTCGACCCCGTCAAAAAGGCCCATCGCCCGCTTGAGCGCCCCCAATGGGTCGTGCTTCTCTCGGAGAAAGGGACATCCAACCGGAAAATCAAGGAAAATCCCGGCGCCACGCTATGGGATATCGGCGACGACGTGGCCTGCCTCGAGTTTCACACCAAGATGAACGCCATCGGCGGCGACATTATCTCCATGATTGACGGAACCATCGAACGGGTTGAAAACGAGATGCGCGGTCTGGTCATCGCCAACCATGCCTCAAACTTTTCGGCGGGCGCCAACCTCATGCTTCTCCTGTTCGAAATCGAGGACGAAAACTGGGAAGAAATCGACTTCGCCATCAAGCAGTTTCAGGATACCTTTCTCAAGCTGAAATACGCCGGCGTCCCGGTGGTGGCGGCGCCGGCCGGCCTGGCGCTGGGAGGTGGATGCGAGATCTGTCTGGCGAGTGACAGAATCGTCGCCCACGCGGAGACTTATATGGGTCTGGTGGAAGTTGGCGTCGGTCTGATCCCTGCGGGCGGGGGATGCAAGGAATCGCTCATCCGGGCCTTTGAAGCACCACCCGAAGGGTTTAGCGGGGACTACTTCCCGTTCGTCCGCAAGGCATTTGAAACCATCGGAATGGCCAGGGTGTCCACCAGCGCCGAGGAGGCCAGAAAATACCGGTATCTCCGCCGGGAAGACACCGTCTGCATGAACCGGGATGCCCTCATCCACCAGGCGAAGCAAATGGTGCTTGCCATGGACGCCCAGGGTTACCGCCCGCCACGCCCCCCGAAAAACATCGTGGCCCTGGGAGATGACGGGCGTGCCCTTCTGGAACTGGGCATCTACTATATGGAGGAAGGCAAGGAAATCTCGGCTTACGACGCCCATATCGGCAGGAAACTGGCGCGCGTTCTCACGGGTGGCGAGGCCCTTCCGGGTTCTCATATCACCGAGCAGTACATCCTTGACCTTGAACGCGAGACCTTCCTCAGCCTCTGCGGCGAGGCGAAGACACAGGACCGGATTCGATACATGCTGCAAAAGGGTAAGCCGCTAAGGAACTAACGAACGGTCAGAAAGGACCATGAAACGAAACAAAGGGGACACACCATGAAGGAAGCAGTCATTGTTTCAGCGGTAAGAACAGCGGTAGGGAAGGCGCCCCGAGGCACTCTGCGGTATACCCGACCGGATGAGGTCGGCGCCGTGGTGCTGAAAGAGGTCGTCAAGCGCACCCCCGGGCTCGACCCGGCGGAAATCGACGACGTCATCATCGGGTGCGCGTTCCCGGAAGTCGAACAGGGCATGAACCTGGGAAGAATCCTGACACAGCGGGCCGGATTCCCCGAAACGGTCCCGGGGCAGACCGTCAACCGGTTTTGCGCCTCGGGATTGCAGTCCATCGCCATCGCGGCCGAAAAAATCATGTGTGGCTTCGCCGAGGTCGTCGTGGCCGGCGGGGTTGAATTCATGAGTTATATTCCCATCGGCGGTGTGCGCCCCGCGCCCAATCCAGAGCTGATGGAATCCTATCCCCAGGCCTACATTTCTATGGGCCTGACAGCGGAAAACGTGGCCGAGAAATTCGGTATCACCCGCGAGGACCAGGACGCCTTCGGGTATCAGAGCCAGATGCGGGCGGTCAAAGCGGTCACGTCCGGCCGGTTCAAGGAAGAAATCGTTCCCGTCATGGCCCGAGTGCCCAAAAAGGACAAAAGCGGTGTCACGTTTTACGAAGAAAAGGTTTTCGACACGGATGAGGGCATCCGCCCGGACACCACGCTGGAAAGGTTGGCCAAGCTGCGGCCGGTTTTCAAA
>WGDA01000058.1 GCA_015493505.1 Pseudomonadota bacterium
CGGTATAATCACAGCCAGCCCTACGCGGAGACGATTCTGGAGATTGCAAGAAGGCTTGAAAAGAGATAATGGAGCGGGCAACGGGACTCGAACCCGCGACCCCAAGCTTGGGAAGCTTGTGCTCTACCAACTGAGCTATGCCCGCCCATCAAGGCGCGTTGACTTATACCACCCGATTGTTTAAAAGTCAATGAGGCCCACGGCCGTTCACGACAAAAAGTAGTGAATAGAGAAGGGACAAACCGGATAACCCGGAGAGGGGGAGAGCCACGATGCAAGAGCAAACGGAGACAAAGGTTAAGGTAGACCGGGCGCTGGCACCGGTAGGGACGTGCGTAACCCTCTCTGATCGGTTTATCAGCGAAGAAAACCCCCTGGGTATCTTGACGGACGCCGCCATCCTGATTGAGGGGGAGTCGGTTGTCTGGGTTGGCAAACAGGACGATGTTCCCGCCCGCTTCGATTTGTCCGCAGCGGATATTCAGGATTTTTCCAGGCAGACGGTTTTACCGGGGTTGATCGACGCCCATACCCATCTTGTCTTCGCCGGAAGTCGGGCGGCCGAGTTCGACATGCGGGTCCACGGGGATACCTATCTGGAGATTCTCGCAAAAGGGGGAGGAATTCAGGCGACGGTTCGGGCGACGAAGGAGGCGTCGTTTGACGAGCTGTACGAAATGGGGATGCGCCGCCTCGATGTCTTGCTCCGAGAGGGTGTCACCACCGTCGAGGCCAAAAGTGGGTATGGCCTGAGCGTAGAAGGCGAGCTCCGTCTCCTCGAGGTCCTCGAGGCGTTGAACCGGGATCACGCTGTCGATGTGGTGCCCACGTTTCTGGGAGCGCACACCGTTCCGCGGGAGTATAAGGACGCTCCGGAAAAATACGTGGCCCTCGTGATTGAGGAGATGATTCCCCGGGTGGCGGAGCGAAACCTTGCCGCGTTCTGCGATGTCTTTTGTGAAGAAGGCGTGATTGACGTGAAGACCAGCCGGAAGATTCTTGAGGCGGCCAGCCGGCATGGGCTGAAGCTGAAGCTCCACGCGGATCAGTTGACGAATTCGGGGGGCGGGCTCCTATCGGCGGAGTTGAAGGCCACCTCCGCGGACCACCTTGAATATTTCCCGGAGGATGAGGTGCCGCGTTTCAGGGAAGGCGGCGTGGTGGCCGTGCTGCTTCCCGTGGCGGCCCAGTACCTGATGATGCAAAAGACACCTCCTGTTCACGCCTTTTTGTCTCACGGGGTTCCCGTCGCCCTCGCCACGGATTTCAACCCCGGCTCGGCTCCCTGCCTTTCCCTTCTGACGGCCATGACGATAGGGGCGTGCCTGTACCGCATCCCCACGGAGGTGGTCATCAAAGGGGTTACCCTCCACGCGGCACGGGCCGTGGGCATAGAGGGGAAAATCGGCAGGATCGAGGCGGGGTATCAGGCGGATCTTTCCGTTTTTCCGGTTCGCGACTACCGCCTGATCGCAACTACTTACGGAGGCGTGTTGCCCCAGCGGGTGATGAAACGGGGGCATTGGCGTTTTGTGACGGAGAACTGCGGACCTGCCGAGGGGCTGTAGAACGTAAGCAAAAGGAGAACACGTGAAAAGAATCGTCGTGGCGGGCGTTCAGATAGCCCCGATATTCGGAAACGTCAGGGAGACACTGGAAAAGTGTCTCGTATGGCTCGAGAGGGCAGCGCGGGAATACGAGGCGGATCTGGTGGTTTTTCCGGAAACCGTGACGACCGGTTTTGATACGGGCCTCTCGACGGAGGCGCTTTACGAACAGATGGATGGCATCCCTGGGGCCCTGACGCGCCCCATTCAGGACGCTGCCGCCAGGCTGAAGGTCCATGTGGCCTGGCCTACCTACTCCAGGGGAGAGGCCCGGGGGGTGGTCTATAACTCGGTGGCGCTGATAGATGACCAGGGGGAAATTGTAGGCGTCTATCATAAGACCCACCCCTTCCCTACGGAGCGCGTGGAAGGAGGCGGATGGGCCACACCGGGCCACGAGATTGCCTGTTTTGACACCGCCCTGGGGAAGGTCGGGGTAATGATTTGTTACGAGGGGGACTTTCCGGAAATCGCGCGCGTTTTGGCGGTGCAGGGCGCGGAAATTATTCTACGGCCCTCTGCCTTCTTGCGGAGTTTTGAAATCTGGGACCTGACGAACCGGGCGCGGGCCTACGATAACCACGTTTATGTGGTTGGCGTGAACATCGTCGGAAGCGACACGAATAACTGCTATTTCGGGCACAGCATGATTGTCAGCCCCATTGCACAAAAGCTGGCGCAGGCCCGGGGCACGGAAGAAATCCTTTACGCGGAACTGGACCCGGACCCCTTGAAATACGTCAGCTATGGGACCAAATCACCTATGATGTTCGATCACCTGGAAGACAGGAATCTTTCCCTTTACAAAGACCTTCTGAAAGAGTCCAGATGCCCCTTTGAACCCGCCAGACGGATTCCTTATAAAAAAGAGGAAAAATGACAGGGGTAAAAAAGTTTTCGTGAGATTCCAACGGCGCGCTCAATGATTTCATAACTATTTAGAATAAATAAATATTTTTATAGGCATCCTCGTCATAGGGGGGATGCCTTTTTTTTTCTCAAAACCCTTGACAAACGTGAAAACTCTGGTATTATTGATAATAATATGCGATAGTATGGGAGAATAGAAATGGATAAAGATTTCTCGGGAACGCAAAAGGTGACACGAAGAACCGTGCAGAAGAGGGCGGTGATGGAGGTTCTTCGGGAAGCGAACCGTCACCTGACGGCGGACGAGGTTTATGAGATTGTCAAGAAACGGGTACCGCATATCAGCCTCGGGACGGTTTATCGGAATCTTGAGATGCTGGCGGAGACGGGCCAGGCCACCAAGGTGGACCTGGGAGAAGGAAAGCGGCGGTTTGACGCCCGCACGGAGCGACACCACCACTTTCGCTGCGTGAAGTGTGGGCATGTGATCGACATTCCTTATTTCCCCATGGATCGCCTGAGCGCCTTCGACCAGGCATCTTTCGAGATTACGGGGATGCAGGTGGTCCTGGAGGGCGTGTGTAAGGAATGTTTGGAAAAAGAGAAAGGAGGTGTAAAGATGTCGGGAGATGAACTGAATGACACACAAAAGACCGTGCTGAAGGTTTTATCCGAGCTTGGAAAACCTGCCGGGAACAAGGAAATCGCCGAAAAGGCGGGGCTGGACAGCAAAGAGGTGACCAAGGCGATTAAGGCCTTGAAAGCCAAAGGGCTGGTTGACAGCCCGGTCCGGTGCAAGTATGCCCCGACCGATTCTGGCAAGGGTTAAGTATTAAGTCAATTTATAATTATTAAATGAGAAAGGAGAATGCGTAATGGGACGATTGAAAGGAACGGAGACGGAAAAAAACATCTTGAAGGCTTTTGCCGGGGAATCCCAGGCAAGAAACCGCTACACCTATTTTACCTCACAGGCCAAAAAGGAAGGGTATGAGCAAATCGCCGCGATCTTTGATGAGACGGCGAATCAGGAGAAGGAACACGCTAAACGGCTGTTCAAATTTCTTGAAGGCGGAGAGCTGGAGATAACGGCCGGATTTCCCGCCGGCGTGATTGGAAGTACCCAGGACAACCTGAAGGCGGCGGCGGCTGGCGAGCACTTCGAGCACACGGAGATGTACCCGGGGTTCGCGGAAGTCGCTGAAAAAGAGGGATTCAACGATATCGCGGCGGTTTTCCGGGCGATTGCTGTGGCGGAAAAGCAGCATGAGAAACGTTATCTCGCTCTGGCGGAAAATATCGAGAAGAGCCGGGTTTTCAAGCGGGAGAACAAGGTTGTCTGGCGTTGCCGGAATTGCGGGTATATTTACGAAGGGGAAGAGGCTCCCAAGACATGCCCCGCGTGCGCCCATCCCCAGGCGTATTTCGAACTCCTGGGCGAGAACTACTGATTTTAATCC
>WGDA01000059.1 GCA_015493505.1 Pseudomonadota bacterium
CGCCTTTCCCGCTCGGCCCTGGGCACCCTTTTCATCTTCAGGCCAAACGCGACATTCCCCCTGACCGTCAGGTGCGGCCAGAGGGCAAGGTCCTGGAAAACCATCCCGAGGCCCCGGCGCTCCGGGGGAACGAGAATACGTGCTGCCCGGGACACCACCTCTCCTTCGATGGTAACCTCTCCCCGGTCCGGCGCGATAAACCCGGCGATCAGGCGGAGGATGGTGGTTTTGCCGCAGCCGGATGGCCCGAGGATGACCAGGCGTTCTCCCTTTTCGATCGCCAGTGAAACATCTCTGAGAACCTCCACGCCCTCGTACGATTTTGTCACGGATGAAAGGGTTACCATATTCATCACGCCACCTTACGGGTCCGGATGAGCGGGCAAGCCCAGAAAATCCCGGCCGGCAGCAGCGTGGCGGCAATCATCACCACGCAAAGGGCGGCGACAAGGCTCGGCGAGCCATTGGCCATAAGCGTGTAGATACGCACGGGCAAGGTTTCGCGCCCCGGCGGATAGACGAGGATGGTGATCCCCGTATCCCTGAGCGTAAAGATATAACCCACCAGCCACCCGGCCAACAAGCCGCGTCGAGCCAGGGGCATCACAACGCGGAACACCCTCTGAAACCAGCCCGCCCCGGCTATCCGGGCGGCCTCTTCCATGGACGCGGGAATCCTGGCGAGCTGGGCGGCGGAAACCCGGCTGGTCAAGGCCGTGTATTTCGCCACATACCCGAACAGAATGATGAGGGGAGTCGCGTAGATCAGGTTGGTCAAGGGGGTATTCCACAGGCTGATCAGGCCGATCCCGATAACCGTTCCCGGGAGGGCGAAAAGAAAAATCGTCAGAAAATCGACCGCCCGCCATCCTTTCAACGCCTTCGATTGAATTAGGTATCCCGTAAAAAACCCCATCACTGTCAGCAGTGACGCGCCCAGAACCGCGTACAAAAGGCTTCGGAACAGGCTGTCTCCTCCCCTTCTCAACGCCTCAACGTACGCGTCCATGCCACGCGCCTGAACCATCAGGGCAAGCAACGGAACAATGACAAGCGCCAGGGCGCCCACGGCCACCACCCCTGCCACCCAAGGGCGGAATTTGCCCAGATCGACACGGATAAAGTCACCCCGCGGAGCGGGCTGGATCTGGGTGGCCTCTCCCCTCAGAAAGACAGATTCCCCAAAGAGAAGGATCAGGGTAACCAGCGCGAGCGGTACCGCCGCGGCGGTCGCGGCCTTAAAATTGTAAAAAGCGGAAAACTGGACAAAGCTCTCCACCGGAAAGACATCATACCGCAGAAAATTTGGCACGCTGAATTCTCCGAAAGACAACAGAAAAACCAGCATCCCGGCAAAAAGGATTCCCGGAAGAATCAGGGGAAGAATGACGGATTTCATGACCCCACCCCACCCGGCAAACAACCTGCCGGCCTCTTCGAGACGGGGGTTGATGGCCCGAAGTGAAACCATGGTGAGAAGAACCGGAATGGGAAGGAAAATGGAGAAAAGAATCATAACGCACCCAGGCAACCCGAAAAGGAAAGAAGAGATTTCACGGATCACCTTGGCGGAGAACAGATGAGCGGCGATCCCCTCCTGTCCCAAAAGGTCCGCCCAGGACACCGCGAGGATATACGGAGGAATCAGCAGAGGAATGGCAAACAGGGCCGTAAATCCCCGGCGGAACGGGAGGTTCGTCTTGCCCAGCAGGATTCCCAGTGGCACCCCGCCCCCAAGGGCCAGCAAGGTGACCAGCGACGCGAGTGCCCAGCTGTGCCCCATGAGAAGCCACTGACGTGAAGAGGTCAGCAGCCCCCTGTAGGCGGCAAGACTGAGATGGCCATCCACCATGACGCTCTTCACCAGCATGGACAAGACAGGGAGCGGGCCAACAATCAAAAAAAGAAGCACGATCGTGACAAGAAACACCCGTTTCGTCACTTACATCCCCATCCAGCGTTTCAGGAACGGCTGGATTTCCACCATTTTCTGGGCCACCTTCGCGTAGTTTACCCGCATTACCTGAACTTTATCGATCGGTTTCATCTCCGGGGGTATTTTCACGCCCGCGTGAAGCGGGATCTGGGCGCAGTCTTCAAAGGCGAGCTTTCGCTCCGTTTCACGCGAAAGCAGGTAATCAATCAGCTTTCTGGCCAGTTTGGGATGCCGGGCTCCCTTGATGAGCACCACGGCGTTGGGAACGATAAAACACCCTATCTGCCCGGGCCCCTGATCCGGATACACCATCCTAACGGGCTTTCCCTGCCGGATCCGGTTCACGGCGTCATCGCTGTCCACAAGGCTGAAATCGGCCTGGCCGGAGGCAACGAAATCAGCGCTTTCCCCGTTGCTTGTGGAGATTTTCACCCGGTTGCGTTTCAGCGCCATCATGAACGATTTGGCGCGCGTGTCTCCCCAGACCGTGAACAGCGCCGCCATTTCGGAGGTGGTCGTTCCGAAAAGGGGGTTGGCGATCACGGCCCTTCTCTTCCAGCGGGGATCGATATACGCCAGGATGGAGGTGGGAGACTTCCGGACCCGTTTGTTGACGATAAAGACCCGGGCCCGCGCAGAAAAACCAGTCCAGTATCCCTCGGGATCCTTGAATGCCGCGGGGATGCCCCTGGCGTTCGGTGAAAAATACGGGGCGGAAATGCCTTTCTGCTTGAGGACTTCCGCCCTGATGGGCTCGTTGGCCCAGTAAACATCCGCCTGAGGGTTGTCTTTCTCCGCGATGAGGCGATTCATGGCTCCGGTGCTCTTGGCCTCCTCGGTATCGTAAACCGCTTTTACTGTAATCCCGGTAGCCTTCTCAAAACCCTTCAGAATGGGTTCAGAAAAGACCTGGTCCTCGGAGACATAGATCACGACCTGCCGGTGTCCCTTCCCCTTCACACACCCGGTGGCAAACACCCCCAACAGGAAAACGCCACCCAGAAAATAGGCGAGGAACCTCTTCATCGGGCGCCCTTCTACTGCCTCTGCGGCACGACCGTAAAATCGTCAAAAGAGGTCACGGCATCCGCTTTCGTCCAGATCCCCACGCCGCCTGGGCGCTGAATGTGGCGGTCTTTCCCCGTGAGAAGCCTTTTCCCGTCGATGAAACCCTCAAACCTGTCACCTCTCTGGCGGACGCGCATCGTGTGCCACGTCCCGGCCGGTAACGCGATACGGGCTGTCGCCAGCATCCTGCGGATTCCGTGGAAGATAATATAATAACGAAAATTGTCCTCCAGGGGATTGTACCGGACGACATAGTAATTGTCCTTGTCCTGAACCCGCCACATGATACCGCCCCCCTCGTCTTCGTTCCCCCTGACCGCCTTAAAATGAACGGTAATGTCCCCATTCAGGAACGAAACCTTATCCGTCCAGCAAAGATTGAAGGTACTGCCTGAATTCTTCTTGGCGTCTGTGAGGGCAAGCACATGGTCTCCGGAAGGCGCGCTTTTATCCTGAATAACCTGCCAGGTCGATAGGGGACCGCGCTGGTGGGTCGCCTCCACTTTCCAGCCTGACGGCAACGTGCCCACCGGAACCGCGTCAAAATTCCACGTCATCATCCCGGGAGCCGCGGACGCACGCGCTGTCGTCAAAAAGGACAGTGTCAGGATCACCGCGGCAACACCGATCGCACTCAGGAACTTCTTCGGTTTCACGTTTCTCTTTCTGTTTCGCATGGTTCCTCCCTTGACGTAATTCATTACGAAAACCATTTTTACGTTTTCATCCCTTTTAATGGATGGGATACTTCTTGTCAATTGTGAAGGCTTTGCCGAATCCCTGCCACTTCCTTGACAATTTGGCAGATTCCCTTTAATCAGGAGATTAGAACGCGTGACAAGGGGGAAAAATGAACAGGCATCTCGGCGTGCTCGGCGTTGGCGGAGTCGGAGGCTATTTCGGCGCGAAACTCTGCCGGGCAAAAGGTGAAGTCCAAAAGATCTATTTCCTGGCCCGTGGTGCCCATCTGCAGGCTATCCAGACCAATGGCCTGACAGTCAAAACGGCCAGCGAGGGAGAGCTGACCTGCCGTCCGGACGGCGCTTCCGACGACAAGAATGATTTTCCCGAGTTCGACTTCTGCCTCGTGACCGTCAAAGGGTATGACCTGGCCGAAACCCTTTCCGGCATCAAAGAAAAGATCTCTCCACATACGGTCCTTCTCCCGTTGCTCAATGGGATTTATATCGACGATCGGGTTCGGGAGATCATCCCACAAGCCCGGGTTCTCCCAGGATGCGCCTATATCAGCTCCCACATCGAACAACCCGGCCTTGTCGTTCAGACCGGAGGGGCTTGCTCGATAGTCTTTGGCCGTGATCCGCGCCATCCCGATTTTTATCCGGAGGAAATTCTGAGCCTCTTCGACGCCGCGGGCATCACATACCAGTTTGTGGAAGACCCCACTCCAGCCATCTGGGAGAAATATGCCTTCATCGCCCCCTTCAGCCTGGTCACCGCCCGTTTCAACAAGCCCATCGGAGAGGTCATCGCCTCGCCGGAACTGAGCCGGTACGTGGAAGGTATCATGCGCGAAATCATCTCGCTCGCGACAAAAAAGGGAATTCACCTCCCTGAGAACATCATGGAAAATATTTTCGAAAAGGCCCGGAATTTTCCACCCGATACCCGAACGTCCTTCCAAAACGACTACTCATCAGCGGGCCGTCGGGATGAGCGCGAGACCTTTGGGGGAACGCTGATTCAGCTTTGCGCCGAGCACGGAATTCCGTGTGAAACAACCAGAAAAATCTACCAGGAATTGAACCAGATCAACCCTGTTTAAAAAGAGGGAACCGCGCCATGAGAATAGACTCATCCACAAAAGAACCAAGAAAACGGAGAATAGCTCGTGCCTTAATCCTTCTCTTTTTCGTGATGTGCTTCCTCTGTGGCACGGGGCTTCTTTACGCCGGCAGCGACTCTCCCTACCCACCACCCGCCGGGAAGGTATGGGTCCGCGCCAAAGGGAAATGGGTCATGGTGCCTGCCCCTCCCAATGAAGGCCCCTACCGGTGGACAGGCAGCGATTGGGTTCGTATCAACAACATTCCCCCTGAAAGAAAATGGATTCCGCCGCACTGGGATGGGGACAAATGGGTTGTGGGGCACTGGAAGGTCATGCGGTCCGAAGACGAGAATCAGGTTTGGGTATCGGGTCACTGGGCCAACAATGGGCAATGGATCGAAGGGAACTGGGAGGCCGGCCGGAGATCTTCTTCGGGCGTTTCGGACGAGACCTGGATCCCGGGCGTCAATTCTCCCCGCCCCCCGCTGAGGCCCAAACCACCGGGGAGGCCGAGACCCCCCATCCCTATCCGTCAGCCACAGGGCAAATAGAGGGGCGCTTTCGCTTACCCTTCTATCCCGAAAGGAAGAGAAACCTCAGTTTCCCAGACGGCTGAGGGGGGCAGCGTTTCATACCGGCTTTGGGTAAAGGGGCAGGCCGCCTGACAGGCGGTGCACGAGGCGCCAGACTCAATCCAGTAATTCAGGCACGCCTTTCCATTGACATACCACTTCAAAGCGCCGGGATTTCCCGTTTCCAGCGGGGGATCGCAGGTTTTCTCCCCAAACGAGATGGCCTCCACTTCGCAGGTTTTCGCGCACCGCATACAGCTTTCACAAAACTCTGTCACGCCGAAATCGATCGGTTTGTCAGGAATCAGGGGCATGTCGGTCAACACCTTTCCGATACGGACGGACGCCCCGAAATCGGGGGTAATCAGGAGCCCGTTTCGGCCCAACTGCCCCAGGCCCGCATCGATGGCCATGGGAATACTCAACCCCACGCCATTCTTGCACGGGATCGCTGTGTAGCCCAGGGTTCGGATGGCCTCTGCCAGAGCGACATCCCCCAGCCCCATCCGGGAATATCCAATGTTCGTGGCCACGCTGGTATCGATAGACGCGGATCCTATTCGCGTAAGGACACGGTTCAGATCGAAAATCGTGACCACGGCGAATCGCACCTTGTCCGGAATAACCAGTTCCGTTTCCGTCTCCTCGGGGGCGTCCATCTCCCTGAAGACAATCTTCTTGGTCTTGGGCTCACCCGGTGAATAGATGTTCCGGCATGTTTCCTCAAAGATCCATTTCCGGTTCAGCTTCGCGATCCCCACGCGATTGGCCCCAAGGAACCGTGCCATCTGCTTGACCTTTTGGGTCAGGGCTTCAGGATCGGGGTCGGGCTCCGGGCTCCCTCGGAAAGGTGGCGGAACGTTCAGAGGAGTCCAGCTCAGGAATCCCATATTCTCATGCCCTTCCCCATACGGCTGGGTCAATCGGTTCCAGGTGGCAGCGCCAACCCACAGCGCGATGTGTGACCTGGCCTCCAGGGGACTGCTGACGGAAACATCTTTTCCGATCCTGGATTCCCTGTACTGTGAGAGCATATTCCGGCTCCAAACCTCGAACCAGGGCCTCCCAAGCTCTTCGGAGACTTTTTTAAAGGCCATCTTCTTTTCCGGGAATCTCTTGATCTCCCGGCCTTTTGCCCCGTAGATTTCCTCCGCGCCCAATCCCAGTTTGACTACCGGACGCGCCACATGCCTTCCCGCCATGGTTCCCCTCCTCTCATTCGTTAAAATTCAGCCTAAAATATCCTAAAGGCCTCACCTCAACCTGTCAATAGGTTATATATTTCAAACCTCATACCATTTTCGCGCGCTCCCCGGATTGACTTGGCGTGGGAATCATGGTTGACTAAAAGGCAATGAACACGAAATTGACAGCCCTTATTGACGAAAACCGTCTCGTTCAGGTCACGCGGGATCTGGTGCGAATCCCCTCGGTCAACCCACCGGGTGGGGAAAAGCCGGTGGCGGAATATCTGTTGAACCAGCTCGCTTCGTGGGGGATCGAGGCGGAACTGATCCCCGAACCCGACCCAAACCGGCCTCAGGTCCTGGCAAGGCTGCGAGGAAACGGCACTCGGCCGCCCCTGCTGCTTAATGGACACATGGATGTGGTTCCCACCGGGGATCCCTCCCGATGGGAATTTCCGCCTTTTTCCGGAACAATCAAAAACGGACGGCTGTATGGCCGGGGCAGCAGCGACATGAAAGGAGGGTTGAGTGTCGCGCTGGAGGTCTGCCGGGTCATCCATACTGCCGGCATTCCGCTGTCCGGGGACCTGGCGCTGCCTTTCGCCATGGGGGAAGAGACGGGTGAACCCGGAACCCAAACTCTCCTGGAGCGATCGGGGTACAGAGACGGCTTTGCGATCGTGCTTGAGCCAACCGGCCTCAGTGTTTGCGTTGCGGGACGCGGCCTTGCGTGGTTCCGGATTACCATCGAGGGAAAATCGACCCACGCCTCCATCGCCGAGCAGGGGATCAACCCCATCGACATGTTTCTCTCCCTTGGCCCGGCCATTACAAAATACAATGAAAAGATTCGCCAGCGCCGGCATCCCCTTTGCGGCTCTGCAACCTGCGCCATGACCATGGTTCACGCCGGAGAAAAAGAGAATGTGACCCCTGAAACGCTCTCTCTCGTTCTCGACCGCCGCATAAATCCGGGTGAAAAGGTGGAGAATGTTCAACAGGAGATCGAGGACCTTCTGGTCTCCCTGGCGGAATCTGACAAGAATTTCCACGCCCACCTCGAACTCATCCACCAGTACGAACCCGCGGAAATCCCTCCTGATATTTCTCAGGTCTCTCTTTTGTGTCGATCTGTGGAACAGGCCACCGGCGAAAAGGCGGTGGTACACGGAGCACCCTTTTCAACGGACGCCCGAAATTTCATCAACGATGTTGGAATCCCCGCCGTTGTATTTGGCCCGGGTGAAATGAATCAGCCGCACACGCTCGATGAATCCATCCGCGTGTCTGACCTGACCGCCGCCACCCGTGCTATCCTAAATGTGGCAGACAAACTGATTCTCAACATTTCGTAACACTACGAAGGAATCAGCGGAATAAAATAATTTTCAGGGATTTCAGGGTTGACCTTTAACGTCCCGAATGTCAGGGTCATTTCAACCTTTCTGGTGGAGATCCCCAGTTGGTGGGGAATCCATCCGGCAGGGCTCCGGGTGTATTCTGAAAAGGTCAACCGAAAGGGTGTCTGGGAGTTCCTTGGCCCTGTGACCTCGGTAGGTACCCCGCGTAAAGGGTCCACCTTCATGTCAAAGACGCCCCACGCGCACGTCAAAAGGAAATGGCAGGAGCTTTCTGGACGGTCCGGCTTCGTGACCTTCAGAGGACCGGGGAAATTCAGGAAAAGGATTCGCATGAAATCCCTTAAAAAGGCGGGAGAAAAAGGAAAATTCGCCGGAAAGGCGGGGCATCTGCTCAGAAGACCCGTGTAGTGGCGTCCGGACCCAAAATCTTTCCACGCGATCAGGGCGCCGTTTTTAATCAGGAAAAACCTGGGACGGTGTAAAAATCCAAAAATATCAAAGTGCAGTTTGTCAGGAGACTGGGCGTAAAGGTCACCAGAGAATGAAAACTTTCCGTCTGGCGACACAATCCTGATTTTGGCATGCCCGGAGAGGGTTCGATACTGCTGCCCCATCGCCTTTAGAGCCCGCTGGCAGGCCGCGGCCGTCTGACGGCATGGAGGCGCCTTGTGTTCCGGCACGTGCGCGCATGCCTGAAGAAAAAGCAGCGCGAAAAGCGTCCCCCAGGGGTTAAGGCGTCTGAAGGCGTTGAATCTTTTCATGAAGCCTCTGAATGACCTTCTTGCTTTTGGCCTTTTTCAGCGCGCGCCGGTAGGCATCAAGGGCCTTGGCCGAGTCGCCCAATTTGACATAGGTATCTCCCAGATGCTCGAAAATGACCGCGTCACCGGAAGAAAGGCTCACGGCCCGTTTGAGGTATTTCAGGGCCTTTTGATACTCACCCTTTTGATAATAGACCCATCCCATGCTATCCACGATGTATCCGGCGTTGGGACGGACTTTGAGCGCCCTTTGTATCAGTTTTTCTGCCTCATCGAGGTTCACGCCCTTTTCCGCGTAGGTGTACCCCAGGTAATTGAGAGCCGCCGCGTCCTTGGGATTCAGCTCTATGGCCTTTTTCATCATCTCGATGCAGGTCTTCTTGTCTTTCAACCGGTCGTACACAACCCCCATCTCAAAATAGACATCCCCATTCTTCGGAAAAAGAGTCAAGGCGCGGCTGACTATCTTCTTGGCATCCTGATATCGTTTCTCCTGTCGATACAACTCGCTGAGCGCCAGGTAGAAATCAGCAATTTTTGGATTCTTTTTGATGGCTGTCCGCAGGATTGTGACAGCCTTCTCAACTTTTCCCGCTTTTTTGTACAGAAAAACCCTTTGGAGCGTGGCGCGGGAATACAAGGCGGAAGATGCGGGAATCCCTAACAGATATTTATCTGCCAGCCGTAACGCACCCTTTTCGCCATAGGCGGTGCCCAAATAGTACCGGATACGGTTACTGCCGGGCTTAAGGCTCAAAGCCTTTTTGAATGCCTCGATCGCCTGATCATATTTTCCCTGCTGAAAATAAATCAGACCGATTTTGATATCGACATCACCATTATCCCCCTCACGCCGCTTCAGCTCCTTCAGCATCTCAAGGGCTTTATCCATCTTGCCTATCTGAATATATGCCTGGCTCAGGTTCCACCGGGCGTCATCGTTCTGGGGGTCCAGGCTGAGAATCTGATGGTAAACATCCGCCGCCTTTCCAAAATTGTGTTTTTGCATGTAAAGGGCCCCCAGGGTACTCAGGGCGGGAATCAGGTGCGGACGTTTCTCGAGAACCTTCTTGAGGTGACGCTCTGCCTCTTTCAGCATGTTTACCTGCATGTAAACCTTGCTAAGGTACAGGTTTCCCATAATGGAATCGGGATGCCGTTTCAAAAGGGCCTTGAGGGTCTTGACAGCCTGCTCATAGTTCTTTTGATCCGCGTAAATAGAACTGAGGAAAAGATAGGGCTTCACCCTTTCCGGCGCCAGTTTTACGACCCGTTCAAAGGCGTTTGCCGCCTCATTCCATTGCTTGTTGTCATAGTAGAGGTTTCCCAGCAGCTCATACACATCCGGATTTTTAGGGTACATCTCCTTCGCAAGTTTTGCCTCCGTGATGGCTTCAGGGATGCGGCCAAGATTCCAAAGAAGCTTTGCAACTTCCATATGAAGGTAAAGAGAAGCGGGATCATACTTCAGGGCCTCCTGATACGCCTTCAACGCCCCCGCCGTATCCCCGTTCAGCCATTTTGTCCGCGCCACGAGGTACGCGTAGATCGCGCGGGGATCCGTGGCTACCTCACGAAGAGTCACCCTTACCCGAGGCATCTCCACGACTCGCGGATGAGGAGCACATGAAACCAGCATCCCCACGCCCACGATCCCACACAAAAGCGCCAACAGGCGTGAGGGCCACATTCGGCCTTTCTTACGTCCCAATCGTCTCTCCGTTTCTCCCACTCAGAACCCCATATGCGCCACAATGGCATCCCTGTCCGGAGGCAAGGTCACGGGGGACATGGACTGCCGAATCGCGTTGTCCGGGTCTTTCAGGCCATGCCCGGTCAACGTCGCAACCACCACCTCGCCATGCCCGAGTCCCATTCTGTCATGATACCGGATGATCCCGGCAATTCCCGCGGCGGAAGCAGGCTCACAGAAGATGCCCTCTTTTTCACCCAGCAGCTTGTAGGCTGCGAGAATCTCCTCATCCGAGACTATCTCAATCCCGCCTCCGGACTCATCCCGGGCAGCCTCCGCTTTCTTCCAGGAAGCGGGATTGCCGATGCGGATGGCGGTTGCCACGGTCTCCGGCTTTTCGATGGGGTATCCCCGCACGATGGGGGCGGCCCCTTCCGCCTGAAATCCCCACATGTGCGGGAGGCTTTTGGTGGCGCCTTTTTCGTGATATTCCCGATAACCTTTCCAGTACGCCGTGATATTCCCTGCGTTTCCGACCGGCAGGACATGCACGTCCGGAGGCGCTCCCAGGGCGTCACACACCTCAAAGGAAGCGGTTTTCTGCCCCTCGATCCGGTACGGGTTGATGGAATTGACCAGTATCACGGGATAGGTGTCAGAAATCTCCACCACCAGTTTCAGGGCCTCGTCAAAATTCCCTTCAATCTGAATCACGTCGGCCCCATGCATCATGGCCTGTGAGAGC
>WGDA01000060.1 GCA_015493505.1 Pseudomonadota bacterium
GGGATGTGGGCGTTTGAGCAGGATCCCATCAAGGCGGCGCAGTTGATGATTGCGCACATAGACAAGAAGCGGAAGGCCCTTGGGATCGACAAGGCCAGAGAACGTATCCTCTACGATATGGAAAAACGTAGAGAACTCGATGCCGCGTAAGCGATCAGAACGAATCTGAAAAAAAGGAGGTAAGAAACCGTGTCAAAAATAATCGCATCAGCCGCCATCCGCGGAGCGCACAAGATCTACGAGAGAGCGGAGGCAAAATACAAAGAAGCGTTGGACAAGTATGGCCCGAAACAGGAAGTTGCCTTTCCGGAAACCGCCTATTTCCTTCCCATCATCTACGGGATTCTGGGAATTGAGGTCACGAAATTAGAGGACATGGAGGAGGTCTTCAAGATTGCCAAGAGCCTGTTGCCTCCCCCCGTTCGCGAAAAAATGCCTCTTCCCTATCTTGCCCCGGCCCTGGATGCCGGGATGGCGACCCTGTTTGTTGAGGAGATGGAGCAGGCCATTAAATATATTGAGGAGCCGGATTTCTATCTGCAGGGCGAAGAGTGCGATGTAGAGAATGGAAAAATCTGGCTGGGTGCCGCCAATGACATCATCCTGAGAAAGCGTGGCGTGGAATTCGTGGACGGAACGGCACCTGGGTTCGCGGCCATCGCCGGCGCGACGGATACCGTGGAGCAGGCCAAGAACCTGGCCCAGGAGCTTCAGGAAAAGAATCTGTATGTTTTCATGGGCGCGGAACATGAAGGCAAACGCATGGCAGAGCAGTTGGTGGAAGCCGGCGTTCAGATTGGCTGGCCGACCCGGCTGGTTCCCTTTGGTCCAGATATTGCCTCAGTTGCGGTTTTTGCCCTGGGTTTCGCAACCCGCGCGGCCATGTCTTTTGGTGGCCTGAAGGGCGGCGAATTCCGTAAGATCCTGATTTATAATAAGGACCGTGTTTTCTCTTTCGTGCTCGCTTTGGGAACCGTCACGGATGAATGGTACGCGAACGCAGCCGGCGCCATCAACTGGGGCTTCCCGACCATCGCCAACACCCCGATTCCTGAGGTGCTTCCGACCGGTGTCTGTACGTATGAACACGTGGTTTCCAACATCCCGGTTGAGGAAATCGTTTCCAAAGCGGTGGAAGTCCGCGGCCTGAAGGTCACGATTTCTGAGGTGCCGATTCCTCTGGCGTATGGCCCCGCCTTCGAGGGTGAGCGTGTCCGCGGGGACGACATCTATCTGGAGTGCGGTGGCGGGCGAACGCACGCGGTGGAATGGGTGACCTCCGCCGAGATGGATGAGGTGACAGATGGAAAGGTGGAACTGGTCGGTCCCGACATCACTGACGTGGAGCCGGGCGCGAAACTGCCGCTGGCCATCAAGGTTGAGGTGGCAGGCCGTAAGATGCAGGAAGACTATGAGCCGATCCTGGAGCGCCAGATCCACCATCTGATTAACTATGCCCAGGGGATCATGCATATCGGACAGCGCGACATCGCGTGGCTGCGTGTCAGCAAGCAGGCGGTGGAAAAGGGCTTCCGGATGACGGACCTCGGCAAGATTCTCCACGCGAAACTGCATCAGGATTTTGGCGCCATCTTCGATAAATGCCAGGTGACGGTTTATACCAATGATGAAGACGTGGAAAAGATTCTTGAGCTGGCGCGGGCCGCTTATCACGAGCGCGACGCCCGGATCGAGGGTATGACGGATGAGACGACGGACATTTTCTACTCCTGCACCCTGTGCCAGTCTTTTGCCCCGAACCACGTCTGCATCATCAGCCCCGAGCGGACGGGACTCTGCGGTGCCTACAACTGGATGGACTGCAAGGCCTCGTATGAGATCAACCCGACCGGGCCGAACCAGCCCGTGGAAAAGGGTGAAGTTATCGACCCCGTCAAAGGCCAGTGGAAGGGATGCAACGACTTCCTCTATCAGGCCTCCCGTCAGGTGTATGACCACTATAACTTCTACAGCATCGTGGACGATCCCATGACGACCTGCGGCTGCTGTGAGTGTATCGCCGCTGTCCTTCCCATCTGTAACGGTGTCATGACGGTGGACCGCGACTTTATGGGCATGACCCCCTGCGGGATGAAGTTCTCCACCCTGGCCGGAACGGTTGGTGGCGGGGTCATCACTCCCGGTTTCGTGGGGCATGGAAAATACAACCTGACGCAGCGAAAGTGGCTGGCGGCCGAGGGCGGAATCAAACGCCTTGTCTGGATGCCGAGCCGTCTGCGGGAAGAGGTGCTGGATCGTTTGAAGATTCGGTGTGAGGAAATCGGCATTCCGGATCTCTGGCAGCGCATCGCGGATGAAACGATTGGAACGACGGAAGAAGAGATTCTCCCATTCCTGCAGGAAAAGCAACATCCCGCTTTGGAAATGCCACCGATTCTGGGTGAATAAATATCTCGTCAGGCGCGTGGGGAAGGCTTCCCACGCGCCGAAACGAAAGGAGAAGAGTTATGGGTTTGACAGGAATTCAGATATTCAAGATGCTGCCGAAGACCAACTGCAAGGAGTGCGGACAACCCACGTGTCTCGCTTTTGCCATGGCGCTGGCGGCAGGGAAGGCGGAACTGGCGAAGTGTCCCTATGTGTCTGACGAAGCCAAGGCGGTTTTGGCGGAGGCCTCGGCGCCCCCCATCCGCCCGGTGAAGATTGGAAACGGCGAGCGCGGGTTTACCATCGGCGGTGAAACCTGCATGTTCCGACACGAGAAGACCTTTGTGAACAAACCGGGGCTTGCCATTTATGTGTCGGACACCATGTCTGATGAAGAGATCGATCAGAAAATCGAGAACTTCATGAAGTACCGGTATGAACGTGTCGGCGTTCTGCTCAAGGCGGATATGTTTGCCGTGAAGAATGAAAGCGGTGACGCGGACAAGTTCAAGGCCCTGGTGGATAAGATTAACGGGAAGACCGATGCCACCTTTACGCTGATGAGCGACAGCACCGACGCTTTGTCAGCCGCGATCGGGGTTCTGGGGGACAACAAACCCCTGCTGTATGCCGCGACGAAGGACAACTGGTCCGAGATGGCAGAGCTGGCCAAATCGACCGGGTGCCCCCTGGCGGTAAAGGCGGCGAACCTGGACGAGGCCGCGGAGCTGACCCAGGAAATTCAGAAAGCGGGCGTGAAGGATATGGTGCTCGATACCAGCTCCAGGACCCTGCGCCGGGCTTTTGAGGACCAGATCTTTATCCGGCGGTTGGCTTTGCAGAAGAAATTCCGCCCCCTGGGCTTCTCAACCATCGCGTTTCCCAACGAGATGACCGATGACCCCATCAAGGAAGCGGTCATTGCCTCCATGTTCATCGCGAAATACGCGGGGATCATTGTCCTGTCAGAGGCGGAAGCGCATAACCTGTTCCCGCTGACCGTCGCGCGCCTGAACATCTACACCGACCCGCAGCGGCCCATGATGATGGAGCAGGGGATTTACGAGATCAATGATCCGGACGAGAATTCGCCGGTTCTGATTACCACGAATTTCTCCCTGACCTATTTTGTGGCGGGGGGCGAAATCGAGGCGAGCAAGGTCCCGAGCTGGCTGCTAATTATGGATACCGAAGGATTGTCCGTGTTGACAGCCTGGGCGGCTGGGAAGTTTGTTGGGGATGCCATGGGGATTTTCATCAAGAAATCCGGCATCGCGGACAAGGTCAAACACCGGAAGATTATTATTCCGGGATACGTGGCGGTCGTCAGTGGTGACCTTGAAGAAGAGTTAGGTCCCGAATGGGAGGTCATGATTGGACCGAGAGAAGCGGCGCATTTGCCTGCCTATCTGAAGATGTGGAAGGCTGATTGATATTAAACGGAGGCATTTGAAGGAGGATATGAAACGATGATAGTTATAGGTGAACGGATCAATGTCATGACCAAGGTCCTGGGCAATGCCATGAAGACGCGCGACAAGAAACCGATTCAGGACATGGCCATCAAGGAGACCGAGGCCGGGGCGGATTACCTGGACCTTAACCTTGGGCCGGCACGGAAGGGCGGTCCGGAACTGATGAAATGGATCGTGGAAACGGTTCAGGAGGTCTCAGACCTGCCTTTGTTCCTCGATACCACCAATGTGGAGGCCATCGAGGCGGGGCTTCAGGTAGCGAGCCATGATCATGGCAAGCCTGTAATCAATTCTGTTTCCTGCCGGCCGGAGCGCATGGAGGCTCTTTTGCCGCTCGCGAAGAAATACGACGCGGGAATCGTTGCGCTGCTTCTGGGCGTGGATGGGATTCCCCGGGACGCCAGTGAGCGGGGTGTGCTCGCGGCTGAGATTTTTCACAAAGCTACCGCGGAATACGGAATCGCGGAAGAAGACATCTGGTTCGACCCGATTGTCCTCCCGATCAACGTGCAGTTGCAGCAGGTGCAGGCCTGTTTCGAGTTCACGGAGCAGATTCCCTACATGGCACCGAACGGAAAATCCACCTGTGGCGTTTCCAACGTATCCAACGGTTCTCCGAACCATCTGCGTCCCATTCTGAATCAGACATATATGATTATGCTCCAGAAACAGGGGATGTATTCCTGCATTATGGATCCCCTTGACGAGGGGATGATGGAGTTCGCGAAGGGCGGCAGGCAGGATATCGTTCAACTGATCTACAGGATGCTGGATGGTGAGGAGGTCAACCCTGACGACCTTTCTCCGGAAGAATTGAAATTCTATAAAACTGTCAGGGTGTTACGAGGCGACATCCTCTATTCAGATTCGTGGTTAGAGGTTTGATGACAGGGGGGATGGATTTCCATCCCCCATCATTATGCCGTTCGCGCATTAAAATATTTTTCAGGGTGTAATGGAGTCAACAGTGAGTGGTTCTCATGTTGTCGTTGTAGGAGGAGGTGTGGCAGGAATCGCCTGCGCTGGTGAGTTGACGCAGGCGGGGATAACTGTGACTCTTTTGGAAAAGGAACCGGTCATCGGAGGATGGGCGGCGGATTACTGCTGCAAGGCGACCGATCAGTGCAACCGGTGTTTCGTTTGCGTCGCTGACAAGGAAAGGGAAGGGGTCCGGCTTTCCGACGCGGTCACGCTTCTGACAAACCACCAGGTCCGGGAAGTTGAAAAGAATGGCTCGGGGTATCGCCTGAGGGTTGAAAATAAAGTGGAAGGGGTTGAAAAAGAGGTACGCGCGGATGCCGTGGTGCTTGCCACCGGTTTCAAACCCTTCGACGCGACGCAGAAGGGTGAACTGGGGTATGGACGCTATGCGGATGTCCTCACGGGGTTGGATCTGGAACGGATGCTCCGGAACCAGGGCAGTGCCCGTAAGCCTTCGGACGGCCAGGTTCCCAATAAAATCGCGTTCATCCAGTGTGTCGGGTCCCGTGACGAAAGTATCGGGCATCTGTATTGCTCAAAGGCGTGCTGCGCTTACGCCCTCAGGATGGCGCGGGTCATCCGGTCCCAGAACCCCGGCTCGGAGATATTCTTTTACTATATGGATATCCAGCCCGCTGGGCGGCTCTTTGACGAGACCCTAAAGGCGTGCGAGGAAGATCCGAACTTTCATTTTATCCGTGCCATTCCCTCGAAGATTTACAGGTATTATCAGAAGCCCGGCCTCATGATGCGTTCCCTGGAAGCAGAATCGGGAACGATAGAAGAGAAATTCTTTGACCTTATCGTCCTGTCCATCGGAATGGAGCCCAACCCGGAAAACGAGGGGCTTTGGGAAAAGGCGGGCTTGAAACCTGGGCGTGAGGGGTTTGTGGACCCAGCAACCTGCAAAGACGGCATCTTTGTGGCCGGAACCGTGTCGGGTCCCAAGGATATAGAACGATCCATTATGAATGCGAAACAGGCCGCTTTATCGGTTTTAAGGTATCTGGAGGGTCAATCATGAGTGGGCAACAGGCGGTCCTGAGAATTCCCGCGGGCACCTCCGAATTGAAGGAGGTATCGATTCAACCCAGCGTTATCGTGGCGGGGGATCATCCCGCGGGGTTGCTGATGGCGGAACACCTTGCCGACCTGGGGGTCGCGGTGACCCTAATGGTTCCTTTCCCGACCCTTGAGGAGGTTGTGGCCCCTTACCGGGTGATCGCGTCGGCTGATGAGTCGGTAGCGGGATTGCTTCAGGAGGTGGCAGAGAGGGTGTCCCAACACGCGGGTATCACGCGCGTGACACAGGCCGACCTGGTGGATATTTCCGGGTGGTGGGGAGATTTTTCGGTTCAGGCGCGCATTGGCGAAGATCTGAAGACCTTTCATACCTCCGGGATAGCCATGGCGTACCGTGGAAACCCAGTCGATCTTCCCGGGATTCCCGTTCAGGAAGGCGTCCTGCCCTTTACGGATTTTCTTTCGGGGATCAACCTTCAGACCGGCGCGCTGGCAGGAAAAGCCGAATCCCCGAAACAGGTTGTATTTCTGCTGGACGCGGGAGAGAGGGATGAAAAATGGGCGAGTGTCGCCGCCATTCGGGTGGGGGTGTTCCTGAAAAGGAAATTTGGCACCCAGGTCTTCATCCTGTGCCGCGAGCTGAAGGTATCCGTGGATGAGATGGAACAGGATTACCGCGCGGCACGCGAATCCGGCATTATTGTTTTCAAGTATCGGCAAACGCCAAGGGTTGAGAAGGGATCGGGAGGCCTGCGCGTGGTCTTTGAAGACGCGGCCGCGATTTCTTCACACGGGCCCTCCGAAATCACGCTGGACGCGTTGGATGTGGTGGTGGCCCAGGAAAGGCTTGGCCTTTCTGAGGACCGCGCGGAGGTGCTCAGAAAGCTTCGCATTCCCCTTGAAGATGGAGTTGCGGGTCCCAACAACCCGCAATTTACAGGGCGGACGCCCAAAAAGGGTGTTGTGGTCGCCGGAGATGCGTGGTTCCCGGAATATCCAACAGACGCTGCCATGACGGCGCTTTCCGCCGCCCAGGAGCTCTACAAGTGGGTGGGGAAGGGGACCTATCAGGTGGACGCGTATCGGGTTGCCGAAGTGGATCCCAGCAAATGTGCCACCTGCCTGACGTGTTTCCGGATCTGCCCCCACGACAGTATCCGGGTCGAGCGGTATGGAGAACGCAACGTCTATATTACCCAGGGGGCAAAAGAGGGAGCTACATGGGAAGCGGCACGCGTGAAGATTGAGACCTGTGATGGCTGCGGGCTGTGTGCCAGCGAATGCCCTGCCAAGGCGATTCAACTGATTTATTATCCGGATATGGAAGTTCTCGATTTTCTGGCGAAGAATTTGTAGATGGTAAAGAAATGAGGCCTTCAAAAGAAGTTGGAGATAAAAGGCAAAGCAGAAAGTTTCAACGGGACTTTTCACGAAGTCTCCAGGAGTAGGCTAAATGGTCAGTAAGAATCCTAAAATCGTGGCATTCTGCTGTGAAGAATCGGGAATGCCGGCTTATGAACACGCGGTTTCCCTGGGGCTCGATCTCCCGGACGGGCTGAAGGTTGTCGCCCTGCCCTGTGGGGGGAAGGCCGAGACGGGATATCTCATGAAGGCCCTGGATGAAGGCGCGGACGCGGTCATGGTGTTCGCGTGTTACGAGGGGAACTGTAAGTACGTGAGAGGAAACATCAGGGCGGAAAAACGGGTCAATTATCTGAGGGAACGCCTGGAAAAGATAGGGCTTTCTCCGGAAAAGATTGTTTTTTGCCCTGTCGCCCCGGCAAGCGGGCAAAGGTTTGCGGAGTTGGTGCAACGAGAGGTGGACACGCTTCTCGGCGCGTGAAATTCTCAAAAGGGAAGGGAATAAAATGATTATTGCAGAGCAAAAGCCGATAGAAGAAATACTCGAGATGCTGGCGCCCCACAAGAAAATTCTTCTGGCTGGTTGCGGGGCGTGTGTGACGGTTTGCCAGGCGGGCGGTGAGAAGGAAGTGGGTGTCTTGGCCTCACAGATCCGCGTGGCGAGGCAGGAAGCGGGAAATCCCATTGAGATTATCGAGACGACCCTGACCCGCCAATGTGAACCCGAGTTCATGGACGAGGCGAAGGACCTGATGAACGATGTGGAGGCAGTCCTTTCGATTGCCTGCGGGATTGGCGTTCAGTTGATGGCCCAGACATTTTATGACAAACCTGCCTATCCGGGCCTGAACACGTCGTTTCTGGGGTTTCCGGAAGAGCATGGCGTGTTCACGGAGCGATGTGCCGCGTGCGGGAATTGTGTTCTTCACCTGACAGGGGGGATCTGCCCCATTGCGCGGTGTTCCAAAAGCCTGCTCAACGGGCCATGCGGGGGCTCCCAGGATGGAAAATGTGAAATCAGTAAGGATGTGGATTGCGCCTGGCAGTTGATTTATGATCGCCTGAAGGCCTTGGGAAAACTTGAGAATCTCGCGGAAATTATACCACCCAAAAAATGGATCACCAGCCGGGATGGTGGCCCGAGGAAAATCGTGAGGGAGGATCTTCGGATATGAAAAGTGGGTCGAATCTTGAAAAGGTATTTGAAAAGGGTGTCTTTGCCGTAACCGCCGAGCTGGGCCCCCCGAAAGGAAACGACGTGAAGGTCGTCATGGAAAAGGCGAAACACCTGAAGGGAATGGTTGACGCGGTCAACGTGACGGATAATCAGACAGCGATCGTGCGCATGTCTTCCATCGCGACCTCGAAGTTAATCCTCGACATGGGGCTTGAACCGGTTATGCAGATGACCTGTCGTGACCGGAACCGGATTGGGATTCAGAGCGATATCTTTGGCGCGACGGCACTTGGAATCAAAAACTGTTTGTGCCTGAGCGGGGATCACCAGAGATTTGGGAACGAAATTGACTCGAAGAACGTGTATGACCTTGACTCGATTCAGTTACTTAGTGTATTAAAAGGGATAAGAGACGAAGGGAAAACGCTGGGAGGCGATGAAGTCGAGGGAGATGTAAAACTCTTTTTGGGCGCGGCGGCCAACCCGTTTGGAGACCCTTTTGAATTCCGGGCAATCCGCCTCGCCAAGAAGGTCAAAGCGGGGGCTGATTTTATTCAGACGCAATGCATCTATGATATGGACCGGTTTCGGGAATGGATGAAGATGGTTAGAGACCTCGGCCTGCATGAACGCACGCACATCATGGGTGGTGTGATGCCGCTTAAATCCGGAGGTATGGCGCGTTACATGCAGAAAAATGTGCCCGGTATCACGATCCCGGACGAAATCGTCAAGCGGATGGTGGCGGCCCCGAAGGGAAAAGGCGCGGCGGAAGGGATCAAGATCTGTATCGAAACCATTGAGCAATTGAAAGAGATTGAAGGGGTTGACGGGGTGCATATCATGGCCCTGGAGTGGGAACATCGCGTTCCGGAAATTGTTGAGGAGGCCGGACTGCTTCCAAGACCCAGTTGAAATAAAAGGAGGGAAGAGTGATGGGCTTTGCGGACCACCTTGCGTCGGGAGAATTCGTTAAGATTGTTGAAATTCAACCTCCCAAGGGGGTGGATCTGACAAAGTTCCTGGGGCACGCGGAGGCCATTCGCGGCCGCGTGAATGCCATACTTGTTCCTGAGCTCGAAACCTCCATCATGCGGCTTTCATCACTGGCCGCTTCCAAGGTTCTTTCAGAAAAAGGGTTCGAGGCCATTCATCATACCCCGTGCGGGCATAAGAACCGGATTGCCCTTCAGTCCGAGTTGCTGGGGGCCGCGGTCCTTGGGCTGGAGACGGTCTGGGTTACCCGGGGGGACCCCCCCAATATCGGCGATCACCCGGAGGCGAAAGAGGTCTTCGACCTCGATGAAAACGACCTCCTTTCCGCGATTAAACGTCTGCAGGAAGGGTATGACCTTTCCGGAAATGACCTGAAGGGGACCCCATCCTTCACAGTAGGTGCCTCTTTCAGCGCGGGGGTGACGGGTCATGTCCTGGACCTCGAGTTGCTGGAAATCGAAAAGAAGATTCGGCTCGGCGTCGATTTTTTCATTACAACGCCGGTTTTTGACCTAAATCAGTTTGCCCGGGTCATGGAGAAGGTGCGGCCCTTCAAAGTGCCGGTCTTCGTCTCGGTGATGATTCTGAAGTCTGTCGGGATGGCTCGGTATATCAACAAGCATATCGATGGTGTCATGGTGCCGGACGATATCATCCAACGCATGATGAAAGAGCCTGACAAGCAGAAAGCCTCCATTGACATTACCGCTTCCCTGATCAAAGGGTTCGAGCGCCTGTGCGAAGGTGTCTGTATCGTTCCCATCGGATGGGAGGATCGGGTTCCTCAGGTGCTGGATGCCTGTGGATATTAATGTGGCCGTAACGGCCCTGACATACCGTTGAGTGAGGTGACCATGGTTCCTGCCCACTCTCTGAAACGTGTTGACAGGAAAGTGAGGGAAGGAGTGGGCACGGCGGCTCAATTGCCGGAAGAGGTTCTCTGGGCCCTCCTGGAGAAGGGGGACAGCGGTATCCTTGTCCTGGATGAAAAGGCCAGGGTTGTCTATACCAACGGCGTTTTTCTCGATCTGACTGGGTTTGCCTCACCAGAGGTACTTAATCGTTCCTTCTACGATTTCGTGGAGCCTGAAGAGGCCACGGCCCTGAAAAAAATCCTGGAGAAGCCCATCGAGGGACAGGGGAAGTTTTGCCAGGAGACCACGTTTTTAAAGCAGGATGGCTCCCGAATCGTTATGGACACGTGCTTTTCTCCCGATTACGACAGGTCTCCTCCCCTCACTTATGTCTATATCCGAGACCTGACCGAGTGGAAGAGGATAGAGGGAGAGCTGAAAAAGGCCAACAGTTTTTTCGTGAACCTGATTGAAAGCTCCGTGGACGGTATCATCGCCGCGGACATCAAGGGCAACATCATTATTTTCAATCACAGCGCGGAACAGTTGACGGGCTACCGGGCCGACGAGGTTATCGGGGGGAAGCTCCATATCACGGAGATCTACCCCGAGGGCGTCGCGCGGGAGATCATGCGGAAGCTTCGTAGCGAGGGATACGGCGGGGTTGGAAAACTGACCCCTATCCGTATCAAGGTGCTTTCGAAAGACGGGGAGGAAATTCCCATCGAGCTCTCCGCTGCGCTGGTGTACGAGGAAGGGAAGGAGATTGCCAGCGTGGGTATCTTCACGGATTTGCGGGAACGCCTGCGAATCGAGAAGCAGCTTCAGGAAACTCACCTGCAGCTTCTCCAGTCGGAAAAGATGGCCTCGGTCGGGAAGCTGGCGGCTGGCGTGGCGCACGAGATCAAC
>WGDA01000061.1 GCA_015493505.1 Pseudomonadota bacterium
CCTTTCTTCCCTCTCTGGGGTGTTTTTCCCCTTTCTGCCCCCATAACTCCCTCAAATGTCCCATCGTTACATGCCACGCTTGGGGTAAACTTTTTTCCCCTGCTTTCCTCTCCCTTGCTGCCTCTATATCTGGGGACTAAGCAATTGGCTCATTTACCGGCGGGCTTGCCCCCAACACGCGCGCACGAACCTCAATCATCACGTGGGGACAATGGCTTCCTGCCCTGATTAGTGAAAGATTCGAACCCCTCAAAATCTTGTTTAAAAAACTTGACAGAGAAAAATTCTCCTTCTATTGTTTTCGTATCAACCCATTAACCAGGACAAGGAGGTGCGTCATGAAAGGGTGGAAGTTTTTCATCACAATTCTGATCACGCTCCTACTTCCTGCCAGTCTTCTTTCCGCGAAGACTCTGAAAGAGGTCCGTTACGTCGGAAAGGCTGATGGCGTTGAGGTCACCCACTTCAGTCGAAATACAAAAATTTCATTTTGGGAAAGGGGAAAAGGTTTCACGTCCCTTTCATTTCTCACGCGAAGGCACAAAGGCGCGAAGAAAATCAATAATATTAATTGTTTTGTAATCGGTTTTAGTACCGGGGCTTTGCCTGCCCCGTAAAATTGCGTTAGCACTTATTTCACAGGGGCATGATCTATCAAAATCCACATCCTGAACCTATCCGCACGCCGGACTCTCCAGGGAAGAGAGCTAAATAGTTCTCGGGGAGAAAGCCCACCCTTCTCCCTCAGGTTCCCGCTCTGGCATTATACAAAACACGCCCTTCGCGGACATCGTAAACGCCCGAGAGGGTGATTCTCAGGCGGAGAATCGAAGTAAATGAGAGGAACACAAAGGTCCACAGGGGATCATCAAGCGGGGTGCCCAATTCCTTGAGAATGCACCGGATAGATACCAGCTCGTCAGCCAGGCGGTCCATGGGAAACAGGCTCATGATCCCCCCGACCGGAAGCGGCAGGCGATACACGGTCATTCCCCCTGAGCGAACCACCACACCGCCACCCATCCGGGCCACCTCATTCACCGCCTCCGCCATTTCCCCATCATCCGACCCCATCACCGCGATGTGATGTGTTTCATGGGCCACCGAAGACGCGATCTGAACCCCCGGGTTCAGCCCAAACCCATGCACGAAGCCGATCCCCAACCCGGCCTGGGGTCCTTCCCGATGAATCAGCGCGATTTTCAGTATATCCTCCGAGGGATCCGCGACACTATCGCCGGTCCCGGCGGGTGACCACGCGTACATCCCCGTCACCGTCTTATCAATCACATCGATCACGGGAATACCCGTTGCAAAACCATCCGGGTAATGGGCGCGAAAATCCTTCGCGCGCAGCCCTGAAACGCCGAAGGGGCGCTCCACGTTCGACGTCACCGGAGGCGTGATATCCGGCCCGACCCATTTGCCTTCACGGCCGACCAGGCTGCCGCCGATCCAGACCTGAACGGGTGTGGGGTTTCTCAAATCCTCAAGGATGTTGAAGTCGGCCAGGCGTCCGGGAGCGATTCCCCCCAGATGGGGATCCAGACCGAAATAGGTGGCGGGATTGAGGGTCACCATCCTGATGATGGAAACCGGGTCCGCCCCGTGCTCAAGCGCCTCCTTCATGATCGCGTCCATGTACCCCTTTTGAGCGATCTCATCCGCGAAAAGGCCATCAGGGGTCAGCATAATCCGTGGGTGATACGCCTTCAGAAACGGAGCAAGCGCGTCAAACTCCCTTCGGATAGAACCCTGGCGGATCATGACATACAGCCCCAGGCGCAGCCTCTCTTTCACGTCCTGGACCGTTAAGGCTTCATGGCAGGAGGTAATCCCAGCCGAAACCAGCGTGGCGAGCTTTTTGCCCCGGGCTCCCACGGTATGCCCTTCCAGGTGGCCAGTGGCTTTCCTGACGGTATGCAGTTTTTTCAGCAGCATGCCATCCTGATTGATGACCTTCACCCAGGGGGTCAGCTCGCTCCCGCTCCGGACGAGGGGGCGCAACCGCAGCAGTCGCCGCACATTCTCCATATCATACAGGTCCTCGCCCTCGACGGGGTACGGAGGGGACGCCAGGGGCACGCCACTCATAAATCTCATGGGAAACGTCTTCATCCACTTCAGCACCTTGACGAAGCCAGTAACCCCCAGTGCATTGGCCATGTCATGCGAATCGGAAAAAACCGTCGTGGTACCCCTTGCCGCGACAGCGCGTGCGAATTCCCATGGCGTATAAAAGAGATCCGTGTGAGCGTGGGAATCCACATAGCCGGGAACAACGATCTTGCCCTTCAAATCGACCTGTTCGGTGGTTTTACCCACCCGATGAGGCCCGTCCTCCCACACATAGGCAATCCGGTCCCTGAACGTGGCGAAATCCCGTTCGAGCAGTTCCCCCGTAAACACATTCAGGATTTTCCCGCGAATGAAAATCCTGTCGGGCGGACGTTTCCCGAGAGAGACCTCCAGGCGTTTTCTGTAAGATTCTAAAGACTCGCTGAGCCAGGGAACCACCCTTTACACCTCGCCCATTTCCATCCGGTCTCCCACAACATGGGCTTCCCGGACGAAATAGTAGCACGCTACCCCGGCCAAAGACGCCAGGAAACAGACGCGGAAGCCCCAGGCGAACGCACTGGGTGTGAGGATGTTCGTGCCTGACAGGCGCTTGATAAAAGCGCCAATCCCGTACTGGAATGTGGCCGCCCCCATCATCGTAAAAAAGTTTACGCCGGTCATGGCAAGCCCGGAGATCTTTCCCGGAAGAAGCTCCTTGATGTTCGCGTACATGATGCCTCCGGCAGAGGTAAAAAACCCCATCCCAGCAAACGAGATAAGGAGCAGCAGGCGTGGAAGCGGGCGATACCCGAAACAGAGGGGCAGCATTAAAAGGGTGTAGCCGGACAACCCCAGAAAAACCACCTGCTTGCGGTTCTTCAGAATTTTGTCGGACACGAATCCGATCACGGGCCCGCCCACGATAAACCCCAGCGGAAACGCCAGAAGGTACTTGCCGGATTCCACCAGTGAAAAGTGGCAGACCTCACGGAGAAAGGGGCCGGCCCACAGACCGGAAATCGCCCCATAGGTGCCATATCGCACGAACGTGGCGACGGCAATCAGCCAGAAACTGGGATGCTTGAAAACCAGCAGGAAATCCCGGCGGGTTGCCCGGGTATCAGGAAGAAAAGAATCCTCCTGTAGGACTTTTTCCGGTATTTTACTCTTCGGCGACTCTTTGACTTTGAGTCCAATCCATACAACCACGAGCAAATGCAGTACCGCCATCCCCAGAAAAGCGAAGCGCCACCCCACCCTGGCGACGAACTCGGCAAGCGGTGCGGTTGCCACAATCACACCCAGCGTTCCCACGGAAAAGATAATCCCGGATGCCGTTCCAAAAGCATCTTTGGGATACCAGTTTATCAGGAGTTTGAACGTACCCATCAGGGCACACGCCATGCCCACCCCGATCAAAGCCCTGCCGACCAGGGCAACGCCAAGAGAGTGGGCTCCCGCGAACATCACGGCGCCGATCAGTCCGATTATGGCGAGAATGACCAGCGTCTTCTTCGCGCCAAACAGATCCATCGCCGCGCCCATCGGAAGCTGAACCAGCGCAAAGGCATAAAAAAAGATCGAGCTCAGAAATCCAAGGGACTCCGCATTCAGATGAAGGTCCCGCATCAAGTCAATGGCAATGACCGCGGAAGAGCTCCGGTAGAACTGCGACATCAGAAACAACAGGCCCAGCGGCACAAACATCCACGCCAGTTTCAACTGCTCTTTTCGGAACCTGAACATGGAACCACTATACACACGTTGGAAGAAAATTTCGAGAGAAATCCTTTGACACCTCTTTTCCCTTCCTGATATGTATGGACAATGGTCAAGGTTGGATTCTATCAGTTTTACCCGAAATTCGGGCGGCCCCGGGAAAACCTCGACACGGTCCTCGCGGCGCTGCAAGACGTTGACACGGATATCATCGTTCTGCCGGAGCTGGCCTTTACAGGGTATCTCTTCAAAAATCGTGAAGAAGCGCTTGGCCTGGCGGAAGACCCAAATGACTCAGCGATCGTGGCTTCACTAACCAACGTGTGTCAAAGCCAGGGGTTTCACATCGTAACCGGCTTTGCCGAGAAAGAGGGGGAAAAGGTTTACAACAGTGCCCTCCTCATCGGCGCCGGCGGTGTCTTAAGCACTTACCGCAAGCTCCACCTCTTTAACACGGAAAAGTCCTGCTTTGATCCGGGTAACCTGCCCCTCACCGTATACAGGGTTCAGGGTGTCACAATCGGCATGATGGTCTGCTTCGACTGGGCCTTTCCGGAAATCGCGCGGGTCCTGAGTCTCATGGGGGCGGACCTTCTCTGCCACCCCGCCAATCTCGTTCTGCCGTACTGCCAGCAGGCCATGACGACCCGATGTCTTGAAAATCGCGTCTTCGCTGTCACGGCCAACCGTGTTGGAACCGAAGATCGCCCCCACGCGCGCCTCACGTTTACCGGCCAAAGTCAGATCACGGCACCGGACGGCGCAATCCTTTACCGCGCCGGGCCGGATGAGGAGGGCCTGTTCACCATGGAAATCGACATTGAAAAGGCGCGGGACAAACGCCTGACTCCCCACAACCATCTCTTTGAGGACCGCCGACCCGAATTCTATCAGGCTTTGTGCCAGAAGGGTTCGTAATCGCCCTTTCATCCTTTCAGTCCTTACCGCGCGCGGTCGAAACTCTATTTGGCTGGCCGAATCTGTATGGTGATGCCGTTGATTTTCAACCCGCCTGGCAGGTTCGGGGCCTGGATGGGTTTGGCGTGGGCGGCTTCAGCCTCGGAAATCAATCGCGACCCGCCAAGGAAAGCAAAATCGACGAGATGAGGACTTCCCCTTTCGTGTTTGGTCACGGCCTTGATAAACCCAAAGGGGACGTCAGGGCTGCAAAACAGTTTCGCCCCATTTCCGCGGGACTCGATAATCGTGGCCTTAACGCCTTTGTGCCCAGGGAGATTCACGATGGTCACCGTTATTTTTGGAAGTTTGCTGCAGTCCGGAGGTGACACGATAACCCCCTCTTTCAAAATCGTGCTCCATCTGCCACCCACCATCTGCATGAACAGCTCAATCATCTGTTTGGAGATATAAACTAAACTACCGGATATCTTCGCGTAAATCTCCATGGGTTCGAGGGTCCAGAACCGATACGTTTTCGCGCCGTATTTCACGTCTTTGGGAGTCAGTTTATACCAAACCTGCCCGGCGGGTTTCCCCTGAAACTCAATCATGTAGTACTTCTTCCTCGTCTTTGGAGATTTTTGCAGTCCCCAGTAAACCGCCTTTGTCTTGTCACCGCTCTCGGTACTGTAAAGGGCCCACGCCCCTTTTTTCAGGTTTCTGAAAGATTTGTCAACAATCTTGTTTTGAAGAACGTACAGCTTGTTGGCAATCTTAAGGCAACCCTCGCTTTGGCCACCAGCGTAAGCGGTGAGAGAAAAAAGAAACAAAAATACCAGAAGAAATGCGGCCTTTTTCACCCTTAACCTCCTTAAAAACATTTTTATGTTTCCACCAAATCCCAACGCCACGACACTCCTATCTTTTGTTAACACAAAAAAGACGCACTGAGGGCAACAAATATTCATTAACATAAAATTGACGGCTTCGAAAAAAGTCCAATTTCGGTGTCGCGCTGCATCCCCTGCCCTGCCTGTCCTGTTGAATTTGGCGAAGCCAAAATATTCAACCGGGATGAAATCTCGCGAAGCAAGACAGCAAAGCCGATTTAACCCCAGTACCATCTTCCAGAGCTACGGGGCAGGCAGGGTGAATCATTGCAGCGTACACCAAGGTCGTCTCATTCCTCAGGGAATTGCGCTCCTTGAAGGTGAAGCTTTTTCCTTTGCCTTCTAATTCTGACTTTTTGCGAGTCCATCAAAATTCCTGATTTTAAATAATTCTTGACAGCAGCCCGCAAAAAGCCATATTGTTCTACCAGTAAGGGATTACAATATTTTCACTATTTTGACAACAAAAGGAGATAGCCTCATGGAGCAGACTTCTTTTTCCGACTATGCCATTGTCGCATGCGGGGTGATGAGCCTGGAAATCCGCGCACTTCAGGATGAGGGGTTTCTCGACACGGAACACATCCTGTACACAACCCCCGGGTTACATCAGAATCCCTTCGAGCTGGAAAAACAACTTTTCGACCAGGTCAAAAAAGCGAAGGAAAGAGCGGATAAAATCATCGTCGTTTACGGGGGGAAGTTCTGTTATGTCAACACCAAGGATCCCACACGGACCATGAAAACCCTTATCGCGGAGCTTCAGCCAAACGTGGTCCGCATCAACGCCACACACTGCATGGACATGATCGCCAGCGAAGAGGAGCGTACCCGAATCGCCCAGGAGGTTGCCGGCGGGGAAAGCGTCTGGTGGATGACGCCTGGCTGGATCAAATACCGGAACCAGGTTTTTAAAGGGATGGACAAAATGCGGGCCAACGAGAATTTCGGTCGCCATACCGGTGGGGCCATCGTGCTGGACGCCATCGGCTATACTGAAAAATACATGGAGGAAAAACCGGAAGAGTTTCTGGATTATTCCGACTGGATGGGCCTGCCGATCCAGCCTTACCCCGTCACCCTGGACCGGTTCAAATCCCTCCTTATCGAAGCGGCCGAAAGCCTGAACAAGCCTTCTGCGTAACGGTTGCGCCCCGGATCACCATCCCATCAAGAGGGAGGCAGCCACATGAAACCAATCCATGAAACCATCGGACGCGTCGTTGGCAAGGTGGTGGAAGAAAAGCCGGATCACCCCGCCCTGATCCATGTCGAAATGGGGGTTCGATACAGTTACGGGCAGGCGTGGCGCGAAAGCGGCGAGGTGGCCCGGGGGCTTCTGGCGCTTGGCATCGGCAAGGGTGACCGGGTCGCGCTGTGGGCGCCGAACCTGCCGGAGTGGATTCTTTCCATGCTGGCCCTGGCGCGTGTTGGTGCCCTTATGGTGCCCATTGATCCCGGCGCCGGTTCGGAAAATATTGGCTACATCCTGAAACAGTCGGAGAGCCGGGGAGTGATCCTGTCAGGTGCCTCCCGGGGGAAAATATTCAGGGAAGTTCAACCCGGCCTTCCTGATTTGAAGGTTGTGATTTCGATGGAAGAGTCCTCATTGGATGGCGCGATTTCATGGGCGCAATTGAAAGACACCGGGGCAGATATCGATCAGAAAGAACTGGAGAAGGTGGAAAAGGCCCAGCGCCCCGATGACCCTATCGCCATCATGTACACCTCGGGGACCACGGGCAACCCCAAGGGTGTCGTCCTCGATCACCTGGCGTTGCTGAACAAAACCCTCTTCGCCACGGAGCGGCAGGGAATCGACGGATCGGACAGGCTCTGCCTCTTCTTTCCCCTCTTTCACATGTTTGGGAATACCTGTATCACCCTGGCGGGGTTTCTGCGGGGCGCCACCCTCGTGATGCCATCACGGGATTTCAACCCGGATAAGATTCTCCAGGCGATCTCGGAAGAAAGATGCACGGCCATCTACGGGTCCCCCAGCATGATGGTCGCCCTTCTGGAACATCCCTCCTTTGACAAACAGGATTGGGAACCCATTCGCAAGGGAATCATCGGCGGGGCGTCCTGCCCCATGGCGCTGATGAGCCGCCTGGTGGAAGATATCGGAATCACGGATATCACGGTTGGGTATGGCCTCACGGAAACCGCTTCCTGGATTACCATGACCCGGCCCGGGGATCCCATCGAGCTGAGGGTTGCCACTGTCGGACTGCCCCTGGAATGTAACGAGGTCCGTGTCATTTCCCCCTCTACCGGCGAGGACATGCCGCCCGGCACCCAGGGAGAAATCTGTGCCAGGGGATTCATCATGAAGGAATACTACAAAATGCCCGGCGCCACGGCCGCGGCCATTGACCGGGAGGGCTGGCTGCATACCGGGGACCTGGGAGAAATGGACGAAAACGGATATGTCAAAATTACGGGCAGGTTAAAAGACGTGATCGTCAGGGATGGCGTGGAAATATACCCGGTGGAACTGGAGGAAATCCTTTACGCCCTTCCGGACATCATCGAGGCCCAGGTCTTTGGGTATCCCCATCCGGAAAAGGGGCAGGAGGTCGCGGCCTGGGTTCGGGTAAAAGAGGGAGCCACCCTTACCGTGGAAGAAATCGCCACATACATGAAAGAGCATGTGCCGCCGGAGCAGGTTCCGGGGGATTACAGGATTGTTACCAGCTTTCCCATGACCCGGAGCGGCAAGATACAGAAGTTCAAACTGGCACAAATGGCCACAGGTGAAACCGCCGAGAACCCCCAGTAAAAACCATACCTGCTACCTCAAGAACAGAAAGGAAACCCCCACCACGGCAAGAACCGCCCCCATGACCGCGCGGGGCGTAATTTTCTCCCTGAGGAAAATGGCTGCCGGGGGAATGATGAGAATGGGCACAATGGACATGATGGTGGCGGCCACGCCCGTTTGGGTCAATTTAATGGCCAAAAGTGAAAGAGAAATCCCCAGAAAGGTGCCAAAAAACGCCCCGGTCGCTGTCCATCCCAGCGCCACCCGCTGATTCAGGGCTGCCCTCACCCTGGGCCACCACTTCAGGGCCGAAAACATCACCAGAAAGATTCCCAGCGCCGCGAAAATCCGGATCTGAGTGGCGGCAAAGGGATCGTAATCCCTCATCCCGAACTTGGAAAGGACCAAGCCGGTCGCCTGCCCGGTAGCCGCGAGGAAAGCGAGGATTAACCCCACGGGAGACACCCTTGAGGCATCTGATTCCCCCTTTGGTTCCTTCTCCAGGACAACCCAGATCACGCCGGCAAGCGTCAGGGCCATGCCGGCCCAGTCCAGACCTGTCAAGACCTCACGCATCACAACCCATCCCTCTATGGCCGTGAGAGGAGGAGCCAGGGACATGACCAGCATGGTTCTCCGAGCGCCGATCTTAACGAAGGCCTGAAACAGACACATGTCCCCGATAAAGATGCCGACCACGCCGGAGAGGAGCAGCCAGAACCAGTTATGGGGGGAAGCGTCAACAGGGAGCCAGTGCCCTCGCACAATCCAGCAGTAAACGGAAATGAAAAAGAGTGCCAGGATCAGGCGTATCAGGTTCACGGTCAGAGAGCCGATCCGCTTGCTGGCCACCTCAAAACAGAGGGCGGTCAAGGTCCAGCACCCCGCCGTGGCCAGCGCCACCAGCTCTCCCGCGTGAGGGATGGCTGTCAACAAATCTTTATTCCCCCTTCTTACCGGGCTTCAGAGAAAGGTTCGGCTTAACCGACAAAGCTGTCCAGGCTCTCCTAATTTTCTCGAATGCCTTTTTCTTCCTTAACACCTTGGCGATTCCATAACATACCCACCCCCCCTTTGTCAGGGGAAATTTTCCCACGCTTTCACCTATTATTATAGTGGACCCCAGAAATGGTGCACGGGTAAAAAAACAATGACAGGACAGTTGGGTGAAAGAACCTAAAGCCAATATTTTTTTGACAGGATAGACGGGATTGACAGGATTTCTCAGAAGAAACTTATAAAATTATGTGCATCCCCTTCTTCGCAAAACCCGTTTGACAAGCATAAATATCGCGTGATATCCATTGAAAAACCTGTAAGAAGACTCAAAAACGTCAATTTAAGCAATAGGAAAAGCACAATGAGGGGAAGTAACCAGCAGCTCCTGGACGAGATTAAAAAAATGATCGAAGGGAAAAATTTTTCTTCCATAGATGAGGCCCAGGATTTTTTGGACCAATTCATGGAAAAGAAAAATTCCCGTCCTGTGGATGATTTTCTCGGCATATCTACAAATCAAATGCATCGCCTTCTCTATACCCGCTCTCTTCTCGACCTGGATAACATCGTGACCTTTAACATCGCCCTGGGTCCAGAGGCATTTGAAGGCATTCCTGTTGTAAAAAATGTCTTTTATTTTCTTTCCCGACTCGCGGAGCTGGAACCGCTCAAGGCCACACAGAAAGGAAATTTGCCGCTTAAATTCGCCCAGGAACTTTTTGAAACATTCAAAGAATTTCCGGAAGGGTTGAGGTTGAATATAAGGTCCGAGGAGGAAACAACAACGGTTCTTTCACTCAGGCATATCCTCAAGATGTGCAAGTGGATTAAAAAAGAGAAAAAACATTTTAAGCTGACCTTGAAGGGAAGAAAAATTGTAGAGAGAGGACGGCTTTCTACGGCGGATTTCTGGATACTGTTTTCGAAATTTACGCAGGAGTTTAATTGGGGATTTCAGGATGGATATCCCGAATTATCGATCGTGCAGGCGAGCTTTGTGTTTTCTCTCTACCTGGTTCACCGACTGGCCCGTGAATTTATTGAAGCCGATAAAATAGCGGATAGATTTGTGCAGGCGTTCCCTTTCGCCCTGGATGAGGCAAAGAGTGGCGGCTCCTATTTCTCCACTAATCCATTAAGAACGGTGAAGAATTGTTTTAAGCTGAGGTTTCTGGTGCGGTTTTGTGAATATTTTGGCTTTGTAATTATCCGTCGGGAGAAACAGAAACCTTATAATGAAAAACTGCTAATCAAAAAGAGCGATTTTTTTGATGATTTTATTCAGTGGAAAGTTTAAGCCCGCAAAAAGGGACACGGAATAAAAAACAATGACAGGACAGTTGGGTGAAAGAACCTAAAGCCGAAGATTTTTGACAGGGTTGACAGAATTTCTCAGACGGAGAAATTTATAAGGTTATGCGCGTTCCGGTCCGTCCCTAAGATGGATTTATAGGCATCATGGTAAGCGTTGTTTTGACACGCATGAAGGTTCCAGGTAAGATACAAACGAATTAAACGATAAGCCGTTATGGATACGCAAAAAATAGAATACTACAAAGGCTGCCTGCTCGGACTGGCCGTCGGGGACGTCCTGGGCGCGACGTTGGAATTTCAGCCGCCTGGCAGCTTTGAACCCATCACGGACATGGTTGGAGGCGGGATGTTCAACCTCGCCCCAGGCCAATGGACCGATGACACCTCCATGGCGCTTTGCCTGGCGGAAAACCTGATTATCCGTAAGGGGTTTGACCTGAAAGACCAAATGGAACGTTACGTTCGCTGGTTCCGTGAAGGCCACCTGAGCTGTACGGAAGGGTGTTTCGATATCGGGAACACAGTACACAACGCCTTACTGAGGTTCGAGAATACGGGTGATCCGAGGTCTGGCTCCACGGAGGAGCGGTCCGCCGGCAACGGCTCCATCATGCGGCTCGCCCCGGTTCCCATGTTTTACGCCAACAACCCTACAAAAGCGATTGAAAGATCGGGAAAGAGTTCATTAACGACGCACGCCCTGAAAGTATGCGTTGACGCGTGCAGATATTTCGGGGGATTGATCGTGGGCGCTTTAAACGGCGTGGCGAAAGAGGACATTCTGTCTGAACGTTACCGGCCTGACGGTAGAAAATGGCGTAAAAACGAGCTTGCCCCGGAGATTGATGAGATTGCCAGCGGCAGCTTTAAACGGCGGGAGCCCCCTGAAATAAAAGGCTCTGGATACGTGGTAAAATCCCTGGAAGCGGCCTTGTGGAGCTTCTATAAGAGTGATTCGTTCAGAGAGGGATGCCTTTTGGCGGTCAACCTGGGGGACGACGCCGACACCACCGGCGCGGTTTACGGACAGCTGGCCGGGGCGTATTATGGAATCCATGGCATCCCGGAAGAGTGGCTGAAAAAACTGGCACGTCGTCGGTTGATCGAGGAATTCGCGGAAAGGATTTATGAATTGAGCAAGGGGGTAAGGTAGGCGTTGGTCAAAGGGCCATTTTATTTGTAGTTCATCGCATTCCATGCCGCGCATCTTGACAATATTATAAATATATGTTATTGAATTTATAAGATTATTTGTATTTTTGATGATTAATTAACGTGGCTATTGGCTTACCTGACCGGCAGGCGCGAACAGTGGAAAAACCCTTCAACTGTTACGAAAGATAGGCTGGAGAGAGGATCAAAGAGGAGTAAGAGGGAAAATGATCAAGGATGGACAGCGATGGCGCCTGTTCGAGCGGGAGCTGATTCGAAGCCAGGAATTAACAATCAAGCAGAAATATAAAATCCTGAACGCATTGCTTCACGAGGCACGGGCCCTCGGTGTGTTTCCCCCGAAGAACCCCCTCGAGGGGATCGAAGTCAAAATCAAGCTGGCAAAGATTATCAATGCTGTTTGAAAACCTTCTGAAAAAATTGGCTCGTTCCCTCGATGAGGAGGGAATTGGATATCTGGTCATGGGCGGTCAGGCCGTCCTGGTCCACGGGGAACCACGGCTCACGAGGGACATTGATATTACGTTGGGAGTGATCCCTGATGACTTGAACCGTGTTATGAAGATTGCAGAAAATCTTGGCCTCAAGGTTTTGGTCAGCGATCCGGAAAAGTTCACGAACGAAACATGGGTACTCCCTGCTCAGGACCCTGAAAGCGGCATTCGAGTTGATTTCATCTTTTCCGCTTCAGAATTTGAGAAGAATGCCCTGCAAAGGGCCGAGACTATCGGTATTGAGGGCACCCCTGTAAAATTCGCATCCGCCGAAGACCTCATCATTCAGAAGATTTTCTCAGGGCGTCCAAGGGACATCGAAGATGTGCGCGGAATCCTTATCAAAAAAATCCACCAACTCGACATTAATTATATTCGGGAAACATTGAAAAAGTTCGACGAGGCTCTGAGCACCAATAGCTTTTTTCAGCGGTTTGAAACGCTCCTGAAAGAACAACGTGAATTGACAGTGGACACGGATTGACACACGGATGAAAACGGTGACATGACAGTTGGGGAAAATAACCTAAAGCCAATATTTTTTTGACAGGACAGACAGGATAGACGGGATTGACAGAATTTCTCAGGAGAAACTTATAAAATTATGGACGTCCCCCACTCCTCTGCGTCCACTACTCCTCCCCACAGGTAGGTGTGAGGGTGTAGGGGCGTGTTTAGTGCATGTCGCAAGATGTGTCGCAAGTTTATCGTAAGTTTTGATCTTGCTCTCTCAAGCGATATATTAGCCGATTAGTCGCTCCTTCTAAAGTAAGTACTCCCTTTTCCACCATATCTCTCAAATCTCGTTGTAATGTGCGCCGGTTGACCTCCGGATATAATTTCTCGAATTCCTGAATGTTGATGCTTCCACGCTCAAGGATACGCATCAGGGCCCGCGCCTGGCGGGGAGAGAGGCCGTACCGTTTGGCAAGCACATCCCGACGGATGGCCCGTTCTCCGCGCTGTCTGACCTCCATCAACTGGGTAGCCAACCCATTCACGAAGTATTCCAGCCATCCGGTCATATCCATATCCCGTTCTCGGACACTTTGAATCGCCTGATAAAAGGCGGCCCGATCACGGTCATAGTATTCACTGATGGTAAACAGGCGTTTGAAGTCGTAGCCCGCGCGGTACAAGCACAGGGTAGAGAGTAGGCGCGACGTCCGACCATTGCCGTCCAGAAAGGGATGAATATGGACAAGCTGGAACTGAGCGATGCCACTCACGAGGACAGGATGGGTCTCCTGTTCCCGGTTCAGCCAGGTTACCAGCTCCGCCATCAAGATCGGCACCTCATAGGCAGGTGGCGGCGTGTAAATCGTTTCGCCGGTGGCGGAACTAACCACATAGTTCTGGACTTTACGGTATTCCCCCAGTGCGGCCGCACCGCCACGCACGCCTTCCACCAACCGTTTGTGAATTTCGCGGATCAGCCCCTCTGAAACCGGCGCGTTGCTTGACAGGTATCCCGAGACGAAATCGAACGCCCGTCGGTAGTTCAGGAGCTCTCGCACATCGTCGGGATTGACCTCTGGAACCACTTCGCCAGCCATAAGGCGTTCGGACTGGGCCAATGTCAATTGGGTCCCTTCTATGTGCGTTGAGTGGTGTGACTCAAGCACCAGCGCCCGTTTTTCCATCTCCCGGATCCAGTCTTCCGAGAGGACAGAGGCTTCCAGAAAACCGCGCGCACGTTCGATCCTTGTCAGGGCCTCGGTGATGCGATTCGTAATCGTGAATAGAGGTTTAAATTCGTGTGTCATGATTGTTTCACCGCGAGGAAAACGAAGATGAAAAAGATGATTTCCAGCATTTTCATGATTTCCATTTTTAGCCTCCCTTTTTAGGGTTGAAGGCTGGATATCTGAATGTTAGACCTGTGGAGCGGGTTTGTCAAATTTACTAATTTTATTTCCCATTCGGTTACGAAGCTCAAACCATTCTAATTTCTGTAGAGGTCGACATATCACATCAGTAAAATTTACATATATCTGAATTGCATATAAAATATGGGTAGTTATACACAAAATGTTATGGCAGCTCAAAAACAAACACGAAATACAGAAAAAACAAAGGTTTGACATGAAGTGATCGGGTTTTTATAATGCTACCCAATATGTTTGAAACCCTGTTTAGATCAGTTTCAAATTAGCATGGCGATGCTAACTCCACATCACGCTCGCTATTACGCCTTTGAACTCACCCGTCAGAGCGGGAACAGCATGGACCGGCTTTCCCGCTCTCTCTTTGACGCTTGTGTCGATTTAAACCCTCACCAGATAGAGGCGGCGTTATTTTCAATTCGATCTCCAATTTCTAAAGGGGCTCTTTTGGCCGATGAAGTTGGTCTTGGAAAGACCATTGAGGCAGGTTTGGTTTTATGTCAGTATTGGGCGGAGAAGCGCAGGAATCTCCTTGTTATTTGCCCTGCTTCTTTGAGAAAGCAGTGGGCTTTGGAATTTTCCGAAAAATTTAATCTCGAAACCATTATCCTTGACGCGAAATCCTATAAAGAATACAGGAAAGCCGGAAGCCTGAATCCATTTCGCAATAACGCTATTATCATTTGTTCCATGCATTACGCAGGTCGGAAAGCCGATGAAATTAAAGAAATCGCGTGGGATCTCGTTGTTATAGATGAAGCGCATAAACTGAGAAATGTTTATCGGAAAAGCAATAAAATCGGCCGGCGAATCCGCTGGGCCACTGAAGATTGCAAAAAACTGCTGTTGACCGCGACACCCCTTCAGAATTCCCTTTTAGAACTATATGGCCTTTCCACTTTAATCGACGAAAGACTTTTTGGGGACCTTCCCTCTTTTCGTTCACAATACATCAATTACGGCGGCAATCTTGAGGAATTACGTGAACGGCTACAAAAATTTTGCTGGAGAACCCTTCGCAGGCAGGTCCTTGAATATATCCAATTCACGGAGCGAAAACTTATCACGCGCCCTTTCAAACCTACCGAGCAGGAGCATAAGTTTTATCAGGCCTTGTCCTCTTATTTAAAACGCGAAAATAATTACGCGATTCCCGTTTCTCAAAAGCACCTTTTGATTCTTGTTGTAAGGAAGGTTCTCGCGTCCTCTCCCCGGGCCGTTGCCGGAACCCTGGAGATCATGCACAAACGCCTAATTAGCTTACGCGAAAATTATAAAAAAACCGCCAAGGTATCCGAACAACTATTTTTTAACGGCGAGATTGACGAAGATTTGCTCGATGAAATCCTTGAAGACGAGGAAGACCTCAGTATTGAATCGCAAGAAACCGAAGAGGAAGAAGAGAAAAAAGAGAAAGATGAAAAGATCGACCTCGAAAAATTAAACGCTGAAATGAAAGAATTAGAAGATTATATCCGATGGGCCCGGAGCATTGGCGTTGACACAAAAAGCCACGCCCTCCTGAAAGGGCTGGCTATTGGATTTAAAAGAATGTCAGAAATGGGGGCTCAACAAAAGGCCGTTATCTTTACTGAATCGAGGCGAACACAAGATTATCTTAAGGAATTTTTAGAAGCAAATGGGTACGCGGGAGACGTGTTAACATTTAACGGCAGCAATAGAACGTCTGACGCTATCGCCATTTACAACGCATGGCTTGAAAAAAATCAAAACACGGGCCGTGTCACTGGCTCAAGGGCGATCAACATCAGAACGGCGCTTATCGACTATTTCAAGGATAAAGGGAAAATAATGATCGCCACGGAAGCGGGCGCGGAAGGAATCAATCTGCAATTCTGCTCCCTCGTTATTAACTATGACCTGCCTTGGAATCCGCAGCGCATTGAGCAACGCATAGGCAGATGTCATCGTTACGGCCAGAAACACGATGTCGTGGTTATTAATTTCCTTAATGAACGCAATGAGGCGGACCGCCGGGTCTATGAACTTCTGGAACAAAAATTCAAATTGTTCACTGGAGTTTTCGGCGCCTCCGATGAGGTCCTCGGATCCATAGAATCAGGAGTAGACTTTGAGCGCCGCATCCTTGATATTTATCAGGAATGCCGCACCTCGGAAGAAATACATGAAGCCTTTGAAAAACTCCAGGCGGAACTCGATGAAAAGATACAGACAAAAATGAGGGAAACAAGGAGAAAGCTCCTTGACCATTTTGATGAAGACGTCCAAGAAAGGCTCAAGGTAAATTTGACGGGGGCACAAAAACGCCTGGATCGCATTGGAAGGATGTTCTGGGCGCTGACCCATCACGAACTTCAACATCTCGCCGAATTTGATGACCAAGTCTACACGTTCTTTTTGAAGGACACCCCTGTTCAAGAAGCACCTACAGGTTATTATCGCCTTATTTCCAAAGAACGAGAAAATATTTCGGGCATCTATCTTTACAGGCTTCGCCACCCCCTGGGCGAATTTGTTTTGTCACAGGCGAGATCGAGAGAATGCAAGCCGGCCCATATCGCTTTTGATATCACGCATCATCCCACGCATATCGCGATCATTGAAAACCTGAAAGGGCAATCCGGGTGGCTTCGCCTGGAGCATCTCCGCATAGATTCCTTTGACAAAGAGGAGTACCTCCTGTTTTCAGCCTTTAATGATCTCGGAGTGGCCCTTGACCAGGAAACCTGCGAAAAACTTTTCAATTGCGATGGAAGGGTTTTGGGGGATATAACTCTCCCAAAGAGTATCAGTGATCGACTTAACGCCGAGGTGGACAGGCACGTCAAGGCAACCATCAGCATGTCCCTGGAGCGGAACAACAAATATTTTAACGAAGCGCGGGAACAACTGGAAAAATGGGCGGATGACATGATTTTGGCCGCCGAAAAAGAGCTTAAAGATACCAAAGAGCAGATCAAGGCGCTTACCCGACAGGCCCGGCAAGCCACAACCATCCAGGAGCAACATGAGCTTCAGGAGAAAATACGCCAGCTCGAAAAGAAAAAACGCCGCCAGCGGCAACACATCTTTGATGTTGAAGATGAGATCATGGAAAAGCGGGACAATCTCATAGATGCCTTGGAAAAAAGAATGCGGCAACGAACATCCAGCGAACAGCTTTTTACCATTCGTTGGGAAGTGGTATGATAGAAGGGAGAATGCTACATGAACTCATTTGACAAACTGAAGGCCAAGCTCGCGGAGCTTTTCCAGCTCGATCAGGCGGATCTGGATTTTGGCATCTACAGGATTATGAACGCCAAACGGGAAGAGATTACCCGATTCCTGGAACGCGACCTTTTGCCGCAGGTCCGGGAGGCGCTCGCGGAATACAAATCAGGCGACAAGGCCGAAATCCAGAAGGAACTTCAGGAAGCCATCCAGCAGGCGAAGGACCTCGGGGCGGATCCGGATACGCTGCCCAAGGTCAGGGAACTGCGGGAGAAACTCAAGGAAGCGGTGGATATCACGGCTCTCGAGAATGAAGTCTATGATCATCTTTACAGCTTTTTCAGCCGGTATTACGACGAGGGGGATTTTATCTCCCTGCGCCGTTACAAGGAGGGCGTTTACGCCATCCCCTATGAAGGCGAAGAGGTCAAGCTCTACTGGGCCAACCACGACCAGTACTACATCAAAACAACGGAATACCTGCGCGACTACGCATTTCGTATGGGGGATGGGCGCCGCGTCCATTTCAAGATCGTGGAAGCGGATACGGAAAAAGACAACATCAAGGTAGCCAACGGGAAAAACCGCCGTTTCGCCTACAGAAATCTCGCGGTGGAAGACTCGGGAGAACTGTCCTTTCATTTTGAATACAAACCCTTTGAAAAGACGACAAAACAAGCAAACCTGAACAAAGAGGCGGTTGAGCGGATGATCGCCGACCTCCGCGCGTTGTCACTGTCAGCCGAATCGGAGGCCCTGCGTTCCCGGGTAATTGCCGCGGAAAAATTCCTCACCGCCAAGGCCCCCACGGAGAAAAACCCCAACCGCACCATCCTGGAAAAACACCTCTCCGACTATACCAAGCGCAACACCTTCGATTATTTCATTCACAAGGACCTGGGTGGTTTTCTGCGGCGGGAGCTGGATTTCTACATCAAGAACGAGGTCATGCACCTGGATGACGTGGAAAACGCCGCCGTCCCTCAGGTAGAGCAGTATCTTTCCAAGATCAAGGCCATCCGCCGCATCGCGCATAAGATTATCGATTTCCTGGAACAGTTGGAAAATTTCCAGAAGAAGCTATGGCTCAAGAAGAAATTCGTGACAGAGACAAACTATTGTGTGACCCTCGACCGCGTGCCTGAGGAATTCTACCCCGAGATCGCCGCGAATGAGGCCCAGCGCGAGGAGTGGGTGCGGCTCTTCGCCATCAACGAAATCAAAAAGGACCTGACCATGCCGGGGTATTCTGAACCGCTCACGGTGGCGTTCCTGAAGGCGAACTCCCACCTTGTTTTGGACACGAAGCATTTCAGCGAGGCGTTCAAGTGGCGGCTGATCGCCGCGATGGACGATATCGACGAGCAATGCGACGGGGTGCTGGTGCACAGTGAAAACTTTCAGGCGCTGAATCTGATGCTGGAGCGGTATCGGGAGCAGGTTAAATGTATCTACATTGATCCGCCATACAATTCGCCATCCAGTGAAATACTATATAAGAATGACTATAAACACTCATCTTGGTTGTCCTTGCTTTTCGATAGAATCAATATTACCCATGACATGCTGAATGGAGGAACCTATATTATTGCAATAGATGAAAATGAGCAGGAGCGATTTGGTTTACTGCTTGATGTAACTTGGCTGCATAATTACAGGAAAGTCTGTGTAACTGTGCGCCACAATCCTCGTGGTATACAAGGCAAGAATTTTTCCCATTGCCATGAATACGCATACTTTCTATACCCATCAGACGCAAAAAAGTATATTGGTGAACGCCACCTTGAAACACCTGACGTTCGAAATTTGAGGGACAGCGGGCTGGAATCTGATAGAACGGATGCAAAGAATTGTTTTTATCCTTTTATAGTCAAAGATGGTGTAATTGAATCTATAGGTGAAATTCCACCTGACAATTTTCATCCGAGTACGATAAATGAAATGAAACCTGACGGAAAAGTGTTTGTATGGCCAATCGATACTAAAGGTAGAGAGAAAAAATGGCGCTATGCAAGACAATCTGTTGAAAAGATCCTTCCAAAACTACAAGTACGGGAAACAAGAGGCAAATATGAAATTTATTTTTCGAAAGATACTGGTACGGTAAGAACACTATGGGATGAAGCGCAATTTGATGCAAGTGAATATGGGACAAAACTTCTTCAGGAAATATTTGGAACACGAGATTTAGATTTTTCATACCCGAAGTCACTTTATACATTGATAGAAACAATTCGAGTAACAACGAATTCGTTGGGTAAATTGAATGTTATGGACTACTTCGCTGGCTCCGGGACCACCGCTCACGCCGTTATTAACCTGAATCGGGAAGACGATGGCAAACGCAAATACATTCTGGCTGAGATGGGCAACTACTTCGACACGGTTCTCGTGCCGCGGATCAAGAAGGTTGTTTATGCCAAGGATTGGAAAAACGGCAAACCGACCTCCCGTGATACCGGTATCAGCCACATGTTCAAATACATCCGCCTGGAGTCCTACGAGGACGCCCTGGCGAATCTGGTTTTGAAGCGAACACCAGCCCAGCAGAAGGCCCTTTTCCCGCCGGAAGATTCCCGGGGAGCCTCAGCGGTGAAGAAATTCCGGGAGTCTTACATGCTCAAGTACATGCTTGAGACCGAGGCTAAGGGTAGCCCGTCGCTTCTGAACATCGATGGGTTTGACGACCCGTTCAGTTACAAGCTGCTGGTGGGCACCGGCTCCGTTGGGGAGACACGGCCCGTTACTGTGGACCTTGTGGAAACCTTTAATTGGCTCCTGGGACTGCGGGTCCGCCACATGGCTTCCATCCGCGGCTTTCGTATCGTCGAAGGCACCAACCCGAAGAGGGAAAAGGTTCTCGTCATCTGGCGAAAAATAAGGGATTTAACCGCGGAGAGTGCAGAGAAAATAATGGAACAAAGGCAAAAAGCCAACGAGGAACTGGACGAATTCTTCAGGAAGCAACAGTACAACACACTCGACAGCGAGTTCGACGTAATCTATGTAAATGGCGACAACAATCTCATGAATATCCCCCTTGCCCCCGAGAGGAAAGGGCTCGCGCCCCGCTACAAAGTTCGGCTCATCGAGGAGGAATTCAAGCGGCTCATGTTTGAGATAAGGGATGTTTAAACGCGTGGAAAAGAACAAAAGTTGTTTCACGATAACGGGAAAGAATTGAGGAAGGAGCATTAAAAGAGATGGCGTTTCGGCTGGTGGCATCCCCAACAAAGAAAGGAAGGAAAAAGATCCCCATGAAGTTTGAACATCGGCTGGTATTGGTCAACTGGATGCTCGATCTCTTTGGCGTGGCCACGTTTGAAGACCTGGCGAAGGGGATGCGTGATGACAATATGGAGGGCTTCAGCGAGGAGGGAATCTCGCATTACTATTACAAATTGAGGCTTCTGATTGACCGGCCGGGATTGCCCAACGATCTCCTGCTGGCCTATGACCAAAACATTGTCCGCCACTGGAAAGTGATTACCGAAAGGCGCAACGCGGAGGGCCAAAAGCTTCATCCAAAATATTTTCAATATATTTGCCTTCTCTTCACGGAGATCTACCTGGACCGGTATTTCCGTAACACGGAGCGATTGCTTGACGACCTGAACGCCTACGCGGAGCAGTTCAACGAAGGGGCGACGCGCCAGCAGAAACCATGGGGGAACCTTTTCACCAATGGATTGCCGGGAGACAGCCGCGTCAGGCCATACACGCGTAACGACCTTAAAAAACTGGCCTTCTGGAGCGCGACCGGTTCCGGGAAAACCCTTCTCATGCATATCAATATCCTTCAATACCGTCATTATCTCGAACGCCATGGGAGACGTAAAAGGCTGGACCATATTATCCTCCTGACGCCCAACGAGGGATTGAGTTATCAGCATCTGAATGAGTTTCGCCTTTCCGGCATGGAGGCCGATCTTTTTGACAAGGACGCGGGACGGCTTTTCGCGGGCAAAAAGATTGAGATCATCGATATCCACAAGCTCAGGGAGACAGCGAAAGAAAAGACCGTTTCCATTGACGCCTTTGAAGGGACTAACCTTGTCCTCGTGGATGAGGGGCACCGGGGCACAAGCGGGCAGGAGGTAGGCCACTGGATGCAAATGCGGAACAGGTTGTGTGAAAACGGTTTCTCCTTTGAGTATTCCGCCACCTTCGGCCAGGCGGTTAAGGCAAGCGGGAATAAAGACCTTGCCCACGAATATGCGAAATGTATTCTGTTTAACTATTCCTACAAGTATTTCTACCAGGATGGCTACGGGAAGGAATACCGGATCATGAACCTCGATGACGATTCCAACGAGGAGCATCGCCGCAGGTATCTCACCGCATGCCTTTTGGCGTTTTATCAGCAGCAGAAAATCTATAAGGATAAAAAAGACGCGCTCTTTCGCTTCCTGATAGAGAAGCCGCTTTGGATTTTCGTGGGGGGAAGCGTGACGAAGACCCTGAGGCAAAAGGACATTTCCGACATCGTCGATATCCTCCTTTTCCTGGCGCGTTTCGTGAAAAATCGGGAGGAAAGCGTCAGGTTTCTTGACCTGCTGCTGAATGACCGATCGGGGCTTTACGATGTCAAGGGGCGGGAACTCTTTTCGGGGAGCTACACCTACCTTGGGAAAATGGGGCTCACGGGGGAATCCGCCTATCAGGATATCCTCTCCGTGTTGTTTAACGCGGCGTCCCCCGGTGTTCTTCACGTCCGCCGGCTTAAAGCGGGCGGTGAGGCGGAAGGGGAGATCGCCCTTCATCTCGGTGAGAACACTCCTCCCTTCGGGGTCATCAATGTGGGAGATGCGTCAGGGCTTAGCAAATTGTGCGAGAACCACGCTGAGCTGGTCGTCACGGATAGCGAGTTTTCGGAATCCCTCTTCCGCTATGTCAACATGCCCGAGTCGAGCATCAATATCCTCATCGGGTCCAGGAAATTCTCGGAAGGGTGGAATAGCTGGCGGGTGAGCACCATGGGGCTGATGAATATCGGAAAAAAAGAGGGGTCTCAGATTATACAGCTTTTTGGCCGTGGGGTTCGCTTGAAGGGGATAGATTTTTGCCTGAAACGTTCCAGCAGGGTCGCGAATATCCAGCCTCCCGTTCCCGCCTATATCGATAAGCTGGAAACACTGAATGTTTTTGGCATCCACTCGGATTACATGCGTCAGTTCAAGGAATACCTCGAAGATGAAGGCTTGCCCGCAAATGAAGAACGGATTGAGTTTGTTTTGCCCGTGGTTAAAAACCTGGGGCGGAGGCCGCTAAAAACCATCAAACTGAGGAAAGGCATCGACTTCAAGAAACAGGGACCACGTCCCACGCTCGGGCCACCGGAACCGCTGATGAAAAGGAACAAGGTTGTGATCGACTGGTATCCGAAAATACAGGCGATAAACAGCGCCGGGGGAGAAGGACCAAAGGAAACGGCGGTCCGCGATGAATGCCAGCTTACCGAGAAACATCTCGCCTTTCTGGATATGGAGGAACTCTATTTCCGTCTGGAGCAGTATAAAAACGAAAAAGCCTGGTATAACCTTGGTATCGAGAAAAATCTTTTGGGGAAGCTGCTTTCCGACAACAGTTGGTATGTTTTGTATATTCCTAAAGAGGAGCTCGAATTTGGCTCTTTCGAAAAGGTCCATTCATGGCAGGAGATCGCCGAAACACTCCTGTACAAGTATTGTGACAGGTTTTACAAATTCCATAAGTCCGAGTGGGAGAAAGACTATCTTGAATATAGAACGCTTGACGAAAGTGACCCGAATTTCCCTCAGGAATATCACTTTCTGGTAGAGAAATCGCGAGAGGATATCATTGAGAAGCTTAATCATATCAAAAAACTTATGGGTGAAGGCAAGTTTAAAAACTTTGAATTCAACAGAATTACCGGAATCATGTTTAACCGGCACCTTTACCAGCCTTTAATTCACGTAAATAGCGATTTGGTTGAAGTAAAACCCGTTCCCCTGAATGTGGGAGAACGCGATTTCGTTGGTGATCTGCAACGCTTTTGTAATGAAAATCCTGATTATTTCCAGGAAAGGGAACTTTATTTATTACGTAACATGACACGTGGCCATGGAATAGGATTTTTTGAGGCGGGAAACTTTTATCCCGATTTTATCTTGTGGCTGCTCATCGGCGACAAGCAATACATCAACTTTGTTGACCCAAAAGGCTTGCGGAATTTAAAGGGACCCAGGGATGATAAGATAGAATTCTACAGAAAGATAAAAGAGATAGAAGAGAGGCTAAGGCAATATGACCCACGGGTTACCCTCAATTCCTTCATTATCTCCAACACACCTCTTCCGGAAATAGGCTGGTGGGACGGCGGCATGACAAAGAAAGATTTTGAAAAACATCATGTGCTTTTTCAGAAAGAAGATAAAGATACCTACATCAAGAAACTCCTGACCATGGCGGTCGAGGAATGAAGATCTTCCCTCAAGAACGTAGGAGATTTTTGTAAAACTCCAGCAAAGTCTGTGAACGAAATCCGCTTGCCCTGTGAAATGCGTTGCCTTATTTCACTGGGGCGTGCATCCGTGTCCCATTTTTATTTTGAATCTATCTTCACCGTCACCGGTTCCTTGACGCCCACGCCGGTGAGGAGGCATTGCCCCTGTTCGTAGGCGGGCCGCTGGGTGATGACGAGCAGCCCAACCCCCGGAGGCGATTCGCCGAAGCTCCCTGGAACTCATACCACCACCCTTCCCCTCCGGAACATAGTTGTGTGCCTTTTGATAAGGACCGTCATTGTGAAGCACATCACAGTAGGGTTTTTTATATTGACTTCGGTTCCCAACTTTTGGCAGCTGAGTTTCAGGTTTTTGATTTCTTTAGGAAGTTTTATGGCGTTACCTTCTCGCTTATCAATCAATTATAAGCTGATCTTCTTGGTTCTTTGCCATTTTCGCGCCGCATTTTGGGCAGGTTATACCG
>WGDA01000062.1 GCA_015493505.1 Pseudomonadota bacterium
TCCCCGGGCTCACCGGCGTTCACGCCATGAAGAAAGCGGAGTTGCTTGAGATAATCAAGAAGGAAAAGGGCATCGAGGAGGGGGAAAAACCAAAGAAGAAGACGCACAAGGGGAAACATCCCGAGCTGCTTACCGTGGCCGAAATCAAAAAGAAGATTAAGGAACTGAAGCAGAAAAAGGCGGAGGCCATGGAGAAGAAGGACAAAAAACTGGTCACCATTTACAGAAGGCGGATCAACCGGCTCAAGAAACGAAGCCGCAAGTTGGGGGAAACCGCCTGAGCCTGCCCCCTGCCTTATGAACCCTCTGGTCAGTGTCATCATTCCCACCCACAACAGGTATCTGTTCCTGAGGGAGGCGCTGGCGTCTGTCCAAAACCAGACGTATAGAAACCTGGAAGTGCTCGTCGTGGATGACGGGTCCACGGATGAAACCGCGCGGGAGATTCCCGCTGAATTCCCAGACATCAGGTTCATCACGCAATCACACCAAGGGGTAAGCGCGGCAAGAAATCAGGGGATCCGGCACGCGAAGGGGGCCTATATTGCCTTTCTCGACTCAGACGACCTCTGGACGCCCAGGAAGCTCGAACGGGAAATCGCCTGCCTGACCGCGAACCCCGCGTTCCAAGTCTGTTACACGGACGAAATCTGGATCCGCCGGGGCAGGCGCGTGAACCCCAAAAAACGGCATCGCAAATACGGAGGCTGGATCTACCCGCGCTGTCTTCCCCTATGTATCATCAGCCCCTCTTCCGTCCTCCTGCACCGCGAGGTCTTTGACGTGGTGGGAACCTTTGATGAATCCCTCCCCGCGTGCGAGGATTACGACCTCTGGCTTCGCGTCACCTCCCGCTACCCCGTTCTCTGGATCGATGAACCCCTCATCATCAAGCGCGGCGGGCATGACGATCAACTGTCCCGGGCTTTCTGGGGCATGGACCGGTTTCGCGTGCGCGCCCTTGTCAAAATCCTGAAGTCGGGGACTCTGCCTGCTCCCTGGCGGCAGAAGACGTTGGAAGAGCTTGAAAAAAAGTGCCTCATCCTCATCCAGGGAGCCGAAAAGCGGGGGAAAACGGAGGAGGCCGCCGTCTACCGCCGGATCCTGAAAACCTTTCCACCCTCTGCCGCCGATTCCACGGCGTTTGAAGGGAAGCCGAGCCCACGTTTGTGAAATCCCCCTCCTACACCCTGTTACCGCCCGATCGATTCTCCGCGTCGCCCTTTCAGTTCACGTATCCCACCGCACCCCCATCTTCGCTCGTAAGCTCCATTCAGAAGGTCGGTATCCTGACCCCTCTCCTTTGCGTTGAAACGGAGGGAGGTCCCCAGATCCTGGACGGATACAGGCGCCTTCGGGTGGCCCGTGACCTCCATTTCCAGGAAATCCCCGTGGCACTGCTTCCCCCCCTGTCCCCGCGAAATCTTCTCGCCACCTATCTTCAGGCGCAAACGGCGGCCCGTCTGCTTAATCCCTTCGAGATCGCCGGGGTGGTAGAAAACGGCCCGGGCCGGTTTCACCTTCCGCCGGAAGAGATCGTCCGTATCCTGTCTTCGGAACTTTCGGGGCATGTCCCCCCGCACCTGTTTCCGAGCCTGCCGCGTATCCTGTCCCTTCCGGAAGAGATCAGGCAACAAGGGGCTGCCAGAAACTATTCGGCTTCCTCTCTGGTGAAAATTTCCGACCTCTACACCCCGGGGTTGTTCGAAGCCGCGGCGAGGCTTCTGAAGACTTTCAGCCTCAGCGAGAACCAGCTCCTCGCCCTGCTGGAGTGGATAGACGACATAACGCGCCGGGATGGCTTCTCTCCGGTGGAGCTGCTGAACCAGGATCCCATTCCCTTTCTCCTGTCACATCCCCGAATGCCCACGGCCAAAAAACGTGACGCCATCCTGAAGGCGATTCACGAAAAACGGTTTCCCACCCACGCGCGTTTCACCCGGGACTTTCGTGAGCTTCAGCAGAAAATCACCTCCGTGGGTGATTTAAAGCTCGTCCCACCGAAAGATTTCATGGGGGGGCGGATGGAGCTTCGAATCGGGTTCAGAACCCCGGAGGCACTCAGGGATTCCCTGGGAAAGGCCTCGCGGCTCTGCGAAAAAATCTTCAAGGGATTCGAATTCTTTTAAATGGCGCATCCCCCGTCCATCCTTCAGGCCATTGACACCATCTGGATCGACCCCGAGGTTCAGGCCCACCCCCTCGCGCGCCGGATTCGCGACAGCCTGCCGAACGTCCGCACAAGAACGGGGGTTCCGGAGCCACGCCCCACCACACACCCCGCCTCCATCGACCGAATCAAAAAGAGCCTGTTTGTTACGAAAAGCCGGGGACACCTGGTCAAGCCCTGCCCTGGCAGCCGGGGAAGAATCTGCTGCGGTTACTGGGTCATCAACGCCATGATGCACTGCCCCATGGATTGCCACTACTGCGTGCTTCAAACCTACCTTTCAGTGCCGGCCATGACCATCTTCGTGGATGAAGGGTCTATCCACGAAGAGATTCTCGCGCGCCTCCGAGACAGGGAAAACCATTTTTTCCGGTTTGGCACCGGTGAGCTGGGTGACAGCCTCATCCATGACACCCTTACGGGATTTTCACGGCGATTCATTTCCTTTTTCGCGGAAACCCAAAACGGTATCCTGGAGCTTAAGTCGAAGACCGCCGCGATCGCGCACCTGATGGAATGCGATCCGAAAGGACACACCGTCATCTCATGGTCCGTCAATCCACCCGAGGTCATCCGTCAGGTGGAGCCGAAAACCGCCTCTCTGGAAAAACGGATTCAGGCGGCGCGGCAATGCCAGGATATGGGATACTGGATTGGGCTTCATTTCGACCCGATCATTGCTTTCGAAGGGTGGGAGGAGGCTTACCGGGGCGTGATCGAACGCCTCGCGCGCGCCCTGGACCCTTCCAGGATTATCTGGATCAGTGTGGCCGGGCTTCGGTACACCCGTCAGCAGAAGGAGTCTATCCGGTTGCGGTTTCCCGAAACCCCGCTGTTTTCAGGGGAATTCTTCCGGGACGAAGACGGGAAATATCGCTACCTTCAGAAAACACGCATCATGTTATACCAGAAAATCATCTCCTGGCTCAGGCAGTGGGACCCAAACCTGTTCATCTATTATTGCATGGAAAACCAGAGGGTCTGGGAAAAGACATTTCCCCACCCCCCTCGCAACACCAGGGAACTGGATGAAAAATTCGACCAGCGCATCCGACGCCTTCTCAAAAACGGATAAAACGAGAACGCCCAGCCGTGTGACGGCCTGGGACTGGACGCTTTTCGTGTTGCTGCTGACGCTTTCCCTTCTGAGCCTCTATCTTCTTTACCGACCCCACCCCGGTCCAAAAGAGGTTTGGGTTTCAGAAGGGGGCAAGGTTTTCGGAATCTATCCCCTCAGTCAAAACCGCGTCATCCGTGTCAAGGGACCCATCGGAACCACTGTCATCTCCATTCACGACGGCGAGGCGGCCATCACTTCGGCGCCATGCCCACATAAGTTTTGCCAGAAAATGGGACCCATCCCCCGTCGTGGCCACATCATGGTTTGCATTCCCAATCAAATCATAGTAGAAATAAAAGGGCCCAAAGAGCGAGGAGCAGATGCCGTCAGCCGATAATCGCTATACCTATTCCCAGATAAAACATGCCGCTTACTTCGCCCTCTTTGCCGTTTTCGCCATAGGCGTTCACGCCCTCGAATCTCTCCTAACCCTTCCGGTTCCATGGTTTCGCCTGGGGCTGACCCACATCGTCACCATGCTGATGTTGCCCCTTTTTGGCGCGAAGTTCATTCTCGGGGTCTTTCTGGTTCGCGTGGTCGTCGGGTCGGCCCTCGTGGGGAAGCTGTTTTCTCCAGGTTTTCTGCTGGCATTTGGCGGGGGGCTGGCCGCCACGCTCGCCATGATCGGAGTTTTCTCGCTCGCCCGCCGGCGCCTCAGCTTCTGGGGCATCAGCCTGGTGGGGGCGTGGACCCATAACCTGGTCCAGGTCTTTCTCGCCAGCCTCATCATCCAGCAGGCCTCCGCCCTGTTGCTTTTGCCA
>WGDA01000063.1 GCA_015493505.1 Pseudomonadota bacterium
ATCCACCATCATGGCCGCCGCCCACGTGTGGCTGTAGAAAAGGTGGTGCTGGGCAATGGTAATCCCAAGATAAAGATAATCAAACATGGTGGGGTCGTAGTTACTGGAAAGGAGCCAGCGACGGGCCGTTTTGGCCCCCAATTCGATCGAGTTTTCATTGGCCATGGATCCCTGCCACCGGCAGAATGGCGTGGAATAATACCCTTTGTACGGAATGTAGGTTTTACTAAGCATATGTCTGTTACCTCCTGTAACTGGTTTTTATCCGGCAGACAGCCAGAAATTTGATTACACTCTGGTTGAGAATAATTTCACATAATTTGCCCAAAGTCAAGGGATGAAAGCCGGATCATGGAAAAACGCCAAGTATCGCCTCGGATCCCCAATCATTGACAGGGTCTTGTGACTTCGCTAAACTGCACCGATATGAATCGATTTGTTCCGAACATTTTCTGGAGGACTTTCCGCGCATGAGAAATCACCATCTCATTGAAAAATGTGTTGCCCTGTCACTTTTTATCCTGACCCTTGTTGCAGGGGGACCTTCCCTTGCATATGCCTCTGGCGCGCCTTTGAGTTTCCTGAAAAACGTCAATCGGAAAACCTACCCCGACGCGCACGCGGTTTTGAGCCGGGAAATTGAGACCCTCCAGTTTAAACGGGATGGGAGCCACACCGATACGGACGAAGTCTTCATCACGGTGCTGGATGAAGAGGGGCGTCGTTCCCAGAAGGTCCAATCATTTTTCATCGACCGTTCCTACTCGACGTTACGCGTTGAAACCATGGAGGTCATCAAGCCGGATGGGAAACGAATCACCGTTAATATGAAGACCAATTCCCGCGAAGAAACACCCACGTCAGATACCGAGGCGAATATCTACGATCCCAATGAAAAGATTTTGAAGGTCTTTCTGCCGGATTTGAAAATCGGGGACACCATCCACTACAAGGTTACGCGGCACACGTTCAAACCTGTCATCCCCCGACACCTCTATGGAATGGTGTTGGCTCAATACACCTTTCCCGTGAAAAGATACACCTTCACGATTGAAGGCCCTAAAGATGTTAAACTCTACACCCTGATCAAAGACAAGGTACCGGGCACGCTGGCTGAAAAGCGATGGGAGAAGGGGGGCCAGCAGGTACGCCAGTGGGTGTTCAAAAACGTCCCGCAATTAACGCCCGAGCCTTACATGCCCTCTTTTATCCGGGTGGCCATGCGGGTGTTGTATTCAACCCTTCCGACGTGGGAAGCCGTGTCACGCTGGTATTACACCCTCACGGAGCCGAAACTGAAACCGACGCCCGCGATCATCGCCAAGGTCAGGGCCCTGACGAAAGGCGCCGCGAACGATGAAGCGAAAATCAGCGCCCTGTTCTATTTTGTGGCGCAGAAAATCCGATACATGGGAATCATCGCGGAAAAGAACCGCCCCGGCTTTGAGCCACACGCGGTCGGGCTGACTTTCACCCGGCGTTACGGCGTCTGTCGCGACAAGGCGGCCCTGCTCGTTTCCATGCTGCGGGTTGCCGGTTTTAAGGCGGACATGGTGCTTGTGAACGTGGGGGGCAAGCTGGACAGGGAAATCCCCGTTCCTTATTTCAATCACGCCGTGGTCGCCCTGCGTGATATCTCCGGAATGCCCCTGCTCTACCTGGACCCCACTTCCGAAACGAGCAAGCAGTTTTTCCCGGATTACGAACGGGACAGCTCCTGCCTGATCGCTGACAAGAAGGGTGACACCCTACGCGTAACCCCTTCCCTTCCGCCTGACAAAAACCTCTTTCAAATTACGATTCGCGACGTCTTCACGAAAAAGGGAGAGTTATCCGGCAACCTGCGTGCCGTTTGCACCGGGTTCGTGGATACAGCCTTGCGATACCTGATGATGGTCAAAGGGAAAGAGGAACGGGACGAACTCCTCCTTCGCATGTTCAAACGCCGCTATCCGGGGATAGAGATGCGGCATGTCACCTGGACAAATCCGGCAAACCGGAGTCAACCTTTTTCCTTCTCTTTCGACTTTATGATCCCCCGGACCACCGCCAGCGGGAGGGAAGGGATCTTGTTTTTCGTCCCTCTGAGCGACATGGCCAGTCCCGGCATCCTGGATCGGTGGATCTTTGGAAAAGCGGACATGGTCAGCCGCAAATACCCGCTGCGTTTTGGCTACACATACATGACCCGGGTCATGGAGACAGTCTATTTTCAGACACCTCCTGAAGAAATCACCCTGCCAGCGATTAGAAATGTTTCGAGTGATGTACTGGATTACCAGACCATTTTCTCCATGAAGGGCCCGACCACCCTGCTGATCAACCGGGAATTCGCCTTGAAAAAACTTGAGGTAACCCCAAAAGAATACCATCAGATTGTCAGTGTTCAGCATGACAGGGAGCAGCGGGTTGCCCTGCC
>WGDA01000064.1 GCA_015493505.1 Pseudomonadota bacterium
AACTTCGAGGCGACCCACGAAGTGGGGACAGCCCTGCTGGGAAAGCGCTGGGGGGATCGTCAGGTCGAGATAACGCGGGTCCGGCTCCTGACTGAGACGGGTGAGGAACAGTCCATTTACAACATTGGGGAGAAGATGGTGATCGAGATCGCCTACCGGGTCAACCGCCGCCCTGCGAAGCCGGTCGCGTTTGGCGTAGGGATTTTTACAGCGGACAATATCTGCTGTTACGGCACCAACACGGATATTGAGAAGATTCCGGTGCCCCTGAGCGGGGAGACGGGAACGGTTCGGTTCATCATGAAGGAAAACATTTTGATTGAAGGCACTTACTTTCTTGATGTGGCGGTTCACGCGGAGGATGGATATCCATTCGACTACCAGCAGCATCTGACGGCGTTCGCCGTGCGAAGCAGCGTCAAGGATGTGGGGATTTGCCGTCTTCCCCATGAGTGGGAGATCCAGGCGTAAAAAGGAGGAGTTATGGCTACGTATCTTGTCACGGGGGGCGCGGGTTTTATCGGTTCTCACATTGTGGACGCCCTTCTGAAGAGGAGGCACACCGTAATGTGCCTGGATAACCTGTCAACGGGCAAGATTGAAAATATCAACCATCAGGAGCTGAACGACCGGTTCATGTTCATGAAGGCGGATATCCGGGATCTGAATACCTTGAAACGGTTGATGAATGGCGTGGACTTCGTGTTTCATGAGGCGGCGCTGGGTTCCGTTCAGCGTTCCGTGGAGGATCCCCTGACCACCCACGAGGTCAATGCCACGGGAACACTGAACGTCCTGATCGCGGCTCGGGAATCGGAGGTCAAGCGCGTGGTGTACGCGTCGTCTTCCTCCGTTTATGGAGACAGCGAGACGCTTCCCAAAATCGAAAGCATGACCCCGGCACCAAAATCCCCTTACGCGGTATCAAAGCTGATGGGAGAGTACTATGGCCGGGTTTACACGGACCTTTACGGCCTGGAGGTGGTGTCGCTGCGTTATTTCAACGTGTTCGGACCCAGGCAGGATCCTTATTCGGACTACGCAGCCGTGATCCCCATCTTTGTCAGGCAGTTGCTGCGTGGGGAAGCGCCGGTGATTTTTGGGGATGGAATGCAGAGCCGGGATTTTACCTTTGTGGAGAACGTGGTCAATGCCAATCTGCTCGCCTGTGAAGCCAAAGGCGTTGGTGGAAAGGTTTTCAACGTGGCTTGTGGCAGGAGAATCGACCTGAATACCCTTCTCGGGCTTCTCAAGTCTTACCTCGAACCCTATCGAAAGGGGGTGGAAGGTATCCAGCCCGTCTATGGGGCACCCCGGCCCGGAGATGTGAAGCACAGCCTTGCCGGGATCGACGTCGCCCAGACGTGGCTGGGATACTCGCCGGCCTTTTCAGTGGAAGATGGCTTGAAGGCCTCCATCGCATGGTACGCGGAAAACCTCAAATAACCCTATCTCGCGAACCTGTTGGGCCTGTGAGCCGGAAAAATGACGTCTCCTCACCCTGAAAGTACTTATCCGTGGAAGGCCGCCCTGAGGACGGGCCTGAAAACGGGGCTGGGTACAACCTTTCGGCTTCTGAAGGTTATTATTCCCTTTTATTTTCTCATCGAGTGGCTGAAACTGACCCCCGTCCTGGGGTGGCTTGGGCATTTCCTCTCGCCCGTCATGAAAATCTGGGGATTGCCTGGCGAAGCGGGGTTTGTTCTGGTTACGGGGAACCTGGTCAATCTGTATGCGGCCATTGCCGTTATGATCCCTCTCCACCTCAGCGTGCCACAGATTACGCTGATTGGGCTGATGCTGGGGATCTCTCACAACATCATCGTAGAGACGGCGGTGTTGAAAGAGGCACACGCCCCCGCACTGCGGCTTGCGCTTTTGCGGTTGATTGGCTCAGGATTGGTTGGGTGGATTGTAAGCAAATTCCTGATTGGGAGCTGAATGATACATCTTCTGACATTCTATTCGCTTTTTCTTCACCCGCTAATCGGAGCGCTGAAGCTTTCTCTGCGCCTGGTGCTGATTATCGTTCCACTCCTGATACTTTTCGAGCTGATACACGCGCTGCCTTTCTGGCGCCGTTTCAGCGGCCTGGAGAATCCCCAGGGTAAAATCCGGCAATTCGGGCTCTCACCCCATACCCTGGTCCCTCTTTTTACTGGGATTTTTTTAGGGATTGTTTACGGTGCGGGAGTGATTATCCGGATATCGAGGGAGAAAGCGCTGGGAAAGACAGATTTATGGCTTCTGGGCCTGTTTCTTGCCACCTGCCACGCCGTTGTGGAGGACACCCTGATCTTTGTTGTGGTGGGTGGGATGGGGTTGTGGATATTAACTCCCCGGATTCTGTTGGCGTGCGCCCTGGTATCCCTGTTGCTGATCGGTGTCAGGCTCAGAAAAGCGAAACAAATTTCGTCATAAACGAAAATTTTTTCGTAAAATGACGGGTTTTAGCCACAGATTTACGCAGATGACCGCAGATTTTTAATTCTTTGGACACGGATTGACACGGATGAACACGGATTTTTTGACTAAGGAAGAAAAAACACATAAAAACAATGTGTCACGCAAAGGCGCAAAGACGCAAAGAAATAAAATAATAATGATACATTATATCTTTGCATGAGCCATCAAATTCCGTTCACCTTTTAACCTTTGCCATGGAAGGATTCAATCTTTTTCCTTATCTCACTCCAAGGTGACAAGTCGAAAAGTGTTTTATGACATGATTGATTTTATGTTTACTTTGCGTCTTTGCGTCTTTGCGTGAGAAATAAGAAAGATTCGAAGTCTTCCATGGCTTTTAGAAAGTTGAAGGCACGCAGAGAAAAACAGAAAAGGAATGATTATGTTCCTGGTGAACTTGGCATGAAGGGAGGTTTGGGATGTGGGTTTTATAGATCACGTCCCGTTGAACCGGGGTCCCCTCTGGGGGGTTCAACTGGGGCCAAGAACGCAAAGAAAACACAAAACAATAATGATATAAAATAGTTGCCTCCTTGTCCTATCTGCGGTTGGCAGGCGTGGGCGAGACAAACGAAATAAACAAGAGAAACCGGACAAACGAGATAAACGAAACACTTTTCCTACTCCTTTACTTTTCACCTTTAACTTAGAACCTTGAACCTTGAACATAGAACATTGAACTCAGTCCTCACCGACTCTCCGAAGTTCTGTAATTTCCCCCATCAATCTGAGTGTCAATCGGTATTTAAGATCAATCCTGATTTCAAAAAGTTCCGTGCCGACGAGCTTTTTCAGTTTGAGGGAAGGGTGTTTTGGATTCTCGGATAGATAAACAAGCTGTTTGTCGACCTTTTTTTGAATATTTTTGGGTAATCTTGCATAGTCCTTTCGAAAAGAGGCAGTAACTCTAAACTTCACGGTGAAGGTCTTTCAGGGCGTCGTGTATGGAATTATATTCTTTAAAATTTCCTGTGGCTATATCCCTTTCCACCTCTCTTTCCTTCTGCTGCCACCCTTCAGACCAAAACCAGGCCTGGTCGCGGGGGACCTTGATGGTCTTAATGGGAATAATTTTGGCGGAGCCACTCTCTACTTCAAAATCAACCTCGTCGCCCGGCTTTAAACCAAGCGCGTCCATGACCTTTTTGGGAATTGAAACCTGTCTTTTCTTACTTATCCTCATGTCTTACTCCTTTACTTTTTTGAATAAAGATAGTAAAAGAAAATTAAAATGTCAAGAAAGGCAAGAGCTTATTGGGATTGAAAATATCAGAAATGGCATGTTAATTGCTGAGATTACGTGTGGGAGAAGGAATGAAATCGAGATCATTAAGTGAAAAGGGGCTTACGACTCTTGAACTGGCTGTTGTGCTGGCATTGATTGCCATCATGGCAACGTTTACGATTCCTTACCTGGGGAGCTGGCTCAGGCATTACCGCATTGTTGGCGCAGCAAGGGAGTTAGCTTCAAACATGCAGAATGCGAAAATGCTTGCCATAAAAAATAATCAGGAAAGTTGTGTGGAATTTGATCCTTCCAATAATAGGTATTGCATAAAATCTTACAAAGGTACAGATGGCCCGAAGCATGAAGGTGTTTGGAATAATTGGAGCTCGGGAGATGATACCATTAATAAAACAGTTTCTTTTTCAGGGGGATCTTATAAAAATATTGTGTTTGGTGTACAGACGAGCAGTTCCCCGTCTGGTGGCCCCGATCCGAGTGGAAATCCGACATTACCGATTCCCGCTGATTATGTTTCCTTTTATAGCAACCGGTGCGAGTTTAATCCTGATGGAACCTCCAGTGCCGGAGTAGCCTATATTACTAATAAATATGAGACGTATGCGGTTAAAGTGGGATATTCACTTACTGGTAATATACAATTATGGCTTTGGAATCCCGGAACGTCAAAATGGGAAAGAAGATGAGTAATAAACTAAAATTACTTAAAAATACAAGCGGCTTTACATTGATCGAGGTGATGCTCGCAATCCTGATACTGGCGTTTGGGATGATGGCCATGGCCCTGCTACAGGTAACGGCGATCAGGGGCGGGTCGTTTTCCAATCAGATGACACAAGCTTCTGTTTTAGGGCAGGATAAGATTGAGGAGTTAAAAAATACCTCTTATAACTCCATTGTGAGTGGGAGTGACACGATCACGGGCGGGAATGGGGTGACCTACACGCGGACCTGGACCGTGACCGAGAGCGACCCACCAGGTACCCCGTCAGGTATTACTCTCCCCTCTTCAAAGAAAATGAAAACGATAAACCTGACCGTGTCCTGGACGGGGCCCCAAGGGAATGCGCACAGTGTGCAATTCACAACTATTGTGTTTCAATAGGGAGTATGGGTGTGAAAAACAAGTCAGGCTTTACCCTGATCGAACTTTTAATCGCGTTGGTTTTGAGCATTGTGATTGTGGGGGCGGTTTACGCCACATTCAATTCACAGCAGAAGAGCTTTTCCTTGACAAACCAAAAAGTGGATATGCAGCAACAGGGAAGGGCGGCGATGAATTTCATCATGAGAGACTTGAGAATGGCTGGGTGTCTTGTGCCAAATGAAAAAGCACTGGTCATCACCGATTCCTCAACGGGCCCGGATCAGGTATCTGTGCTTTACGCGGATCCTGCTTTCACAGTAGGATTTGTTATTAAAAGTTATAGTTTAAGTTCCATTACTGTGGAAACACAAAATGGAGGAAGTTTTGCACTAAATAGTGACTACAATGAAAAAAGCAGAAACATCATTTTGGTTAAGAAAGATGGGACAAATAGTGTCGTTAGAGAAATGCCAGAGAACGGATTGTCAGGTTCTGGAACACAGAGAACAATTACTCTGACAGATTCTCCTGCCTCCTCTGTATTTGGCGATTCCAAAAGTGATAAATCCGCTGTTTATACGGATCAATATGCCTATATTGTCTCAGCGAGGACTTATAGCGTTTCATCAGATACATTAATGTTGAACGAAAACACAGGCGGAGGGAATCAACATCTGGCGGAAAATGTCGATGATTTACAGATTGCCTATGAAGACAAGAATGGAAATTGGTATTATGACAGTTCAAATCCTTCTCCGTCAAGCCCTCCGGTAATCTCGGATATCAGGGCGGCCAGAATTACACTCGTGGTGAGGTCAAGTATCCCCGATCCTGATTTTAATGGGCGGCGACCGGCCATTGAGAACCATGCCGCCGGACCTCCGGATCACTACCGACGGCGAATTTTAACAACTTTTGTGAAAATCAGAAATCTGGGCCTGTGAAACTAAGGTGAAGGCGGTAGCAAAATGATTGATAAATTTGGGATGTGAGGGATAAAAGGGATGGTAAGAAATAGAGAAATATTGCGACGAAACGAACAGGGATTTGTCCTGGTCATTGCCCTGATTGTCCTGCTTGTCGCGACGGTCGTGGGGGTCTTTGCCATTCAGAATACCAGTATCGACACGAAGATATCAGGTAACGAACGGATTGCAACCTTGCTGTTCAATGCAGCTGACGCGGGCGCGGATGCCGCAGTGAGCTGGTTTAAAACAAATACGGTGGAAGGGGGAAAAAAACTAACCGCGGATAATCCCGCTACAGCGCCTGTGGGGACACTTTGGAACAGCTATTGGCCTCTTGGAACAAGCCAAAACAATAACAATAACAACAATAATAGTATGACGTACTACAATTTCGAAGTTGACCCAATGGTGAAGAGTTCTCCCCCCCCGCCTGGCTTTAGTGCGAAAAATTACAAACGCTATTATTATTTGATTAAAGCTGTGGGAAAGGTCTCGGGGGCGAAAGGAACCAAGGAAGTCGATATGGAGATCAGTCGGGTCTTTCAAAAAAATAAATCGTGAAATTTGCAATTACGGAGATTTATTATGAAGACAAATTTAGCAAGAAAAAGGATCAAAAGAAGGGTTAAAAAAATTTTGCATTCTTCTCTGACTCAGGTTTTTTTGTTGGATATATTAATGTTATTGTTTTTTGCTTCCTTTAGTTTCGCATCACCTCAAGCAACGCCTCCTTTTGTAACTTCAACGCTTGCCCCAAATGTTTTGATTTCTATAGACACATCCGGAAGCATGCGGTGGGGACATAGCGGTTTAAATTACCCGAATGATGCGGTCTATATTATTGCGGAAAGCATTTATAATGATCCATATCATGGCCCTTATTCTTATGATGGGAATGATTATAAAGCTGAAGTAATTCAAATAGCTGATGATATTAGTGATTCATCAGATAGGTGGCTTTCTTCCTTGCCGGGGGTTACCGGTACGGTAGGGTCACTTCATTATGATCCTTCTGTTTTTATAGACCTTACAAGCCATATTACTGATATAAAAAATAACCTTTCTTCATTTGATCATAAAACAATGAGCATAGGAGGAATCAACTGGATTGTGTTTAAAGGTTCATGGGGTGCGTCAAACTATAAGTTCCAGGGACCATATGGAATAGGAAATTTATCGAGAATTACTATGGCGAAATGGGTCGTTTCAAAACTTATAAGAAATACGACAGGTATCCAGTATGGAATTATGGTATTTCAAAATGGTTGCTCAGAAACAACCGGAGCGAGAATTGTATTTCCCTGTAAAGACTTAACTGAAGATTATGATGGTAATGGCCATGCTGACAAAGAGGATCTAATAAATTATGTCAGCAGTATTTATGCCCAGGCTTGTACCCCTTTGGCTAATGATTTATATGAGGCATGTAGGTATTTTGGAGGGGAAACTTCTTCTTGTGGAGCGACGTATTCAGGGGCCTTTGCATCGAAGATCATGGTAGATGGACATTATGTTAGCCCCATCCAATATTGGTGCCAGAAAAATTTTGTTATTCTGACTACTGATGGTGAATCTTATGAAGATGGTGGGAATATACCTGCCAATATTCAGGATTATGATGATGACAATAATCCAAATGATGGAGCTGGAGCAACAAGTGACAGTTTAGATGATGTGGCATTGTATGCTTATGATCGTGATTTTAGGCCTTCATTGGGGAACGGACAGGGGGAGGAAGCGAAGCAGAACTTTTTGACTTACACTATTGGCTTTGGCGGTGCAGCGGCGACACTACTTCAGGAAGCCGCTGATGAAAATCATGGTCATGGGCAGTATTATGGAGCGACGGATCAAGAATCGCTTTATGCGAGCCTCCAGTCAGCTATTAATGACATATTATATAGAATTTCCTCAGGAACGGCAGTAGCAGTATTAAGCACATCACAATCTGTTGGGGATAAACTTTTCCGTGCCAGGTTTCACCCAAGGGGATGGAGAGGGTATCTTGAGTGTTTTAAATTGCCTTTGAATGGAAACGATACTCCTCTTTGGGAAGCGGGCGAGCTTTTGCGTAACCAAACAGCCAGCAGCCGTACAATCTATACAGCCACTTCAGCGACAACAACGGCGCAAGAATCTTTTGATACATCGAATTCGAATCTGACAGCGAGTTTACTTGATGTGGATCCTTCAAACCGTAATAATCTTATCAATTATATCCGAGGAGATTATGACCCTAATTGGGTGTGGGCCGGTACAACAAATCATTTCCGCGACCGTGACCCGGACGAGCACGGGGGAGATCAGTGGAAGCTTGGAGATATCGTCTATTCTACACCGGTAGTTCGCGATGAACCGAATGCTTACTGGGATGCCATGGCCAGCTCTGGCGCTTTCGATGGTTATTCGGATTTTAAGGCGCATCGTTATAACCGGATGCCACTTGTCATTGTTGGCGCGAATGATGGAATGCTGCATGCTTTCAAGGTGAGTGACGGGTCGGAAGTCTGGGCTTTTATCCCTCATAATCTCCTGTATAATCTCAAGTCTCTTGCCCATGATCCCTATACGCACAATTACTACGTGGATTTGACACCAGTGATTTCTGATTGTCAGGTTGGAAGTTCTGTTGCGGGTGATCACGGTTGGAAAACAATTCTTCTTTCCGGTGAGCGACAAGGAGGAAAAGCCTATTTTGCACTGGATGTCACGGGTGATACTGGCTATCCAGTTCCTTTGTGGGAGTTTATGGATCCAAACCTTGGAGAATCATGGTCTATCCCGGATACGGGCCTTGTATCGACAAGCTCTGGCTATAGATGGATCGGGATTTTTGGATCTGGTTATGAAAATGGCGATACGAAAGGCCATCTGTATGGCGTTAACATGGCAGATGGAAGTAAAATCTTTGATTTAAAGGTTGATGACGCGTCAAATAATGTCATGGCTTCACCCGTTGCTATTGACTTTAATGATAACGCGCTGACCGATCGGATTTATATCGGTGACATGCTGGGGCGTATGTGGAAAATTACACCTAAGACTAATGAAGTTTGGGGAGACGCGACAACTTTGCAAGCATCCATCTTGACCAGCACGGGATTTGTTGATAATTCAGGCCATTTTAACAAACAACCTATAAGGATAAAACCAAGCTTATCTTTTTACCAAAGGACAAACGGCAAAGTTATGGCGGTCTATTTTGGAACGGGGAAATTTGACCTGACTGAAGATAAGACGAACACAGATACTCAAAGTTTTTATTGCGTTCTGGATGAAGGATATACGGAATTAACAAGGAATGATCTTGTTGATTCAGATCATCCTGGGATTGATGGCTATTGCTCCGAACATGGTCAGATTCCTGCAGATAAGCATGGCTGGTATTTTAACCTTCCCAACGAGGGAGAACGAGTAACGGCCTCCAGCCTCCTCGTGGGCGGAATTGTATTCTTCACAACCTTTACACCCAATAACGATGTCTGCGGATATGGCGGGGTAGCCCGCCTCTACGCCGTGAAATATGATACGGGTTGTGCGCCAGACAAACCGGTGATGGATGTCAATGGTGATAACATTGTAGATTCTACAGATACAAGCACTGGGCAAGAAGGGGGCCCAATTCCAAAATCTATAATCATTGGGAATGGCCTGCCTTCCGCACCTGTCTATGATCCTAAACGGGGTAAACTCTACATTCAGCTTAGCAGTGGAGAATTGGGTAAACCCTCGGGTTCAAGTGGGGGTGGCATTTCAATCGATCCACATCTGAAAACTTTTAAGGTTCATTATTGGCGAGAAATTTTTAAATAATGATTTATGCCAAAATAAAGGAGTTCCATATGTCTAATAGAAAAAGTAAAGTTTTAATTTTGGCGCTATTTATTTTAGCAGGATTTTTCATGTCGCGTAATTTTATCGCTTATGCTGGAGATGTTCCGAAAGAGACGGGGATTATCCAGCAAGTAGGAAATAACTTTATTACGGTAACCATCAAGGACGGGAAAGGATTCAAGAATGGAACTAAGCTGACTTTTTATTTCCATAGAAAGACAAAAATCATAATGGCACGTTCAAAAACTCCTTTGACCAATGACAGCTTGCTTATAGGAGACAAAGTGCGAATCACTTTAGGTAAGGTTAAAACTATGAAAGACGGTTCATTTAAACGATACACAGATAGAATTGTGGTTCTGACCAAGCGCGGTGATTCTGAGAAGTGAAAAGATAGTGAATTTTGGACCTACATGTTTATGTAGGCCCTGTTGTTTAATCAGATGACGAAAAACTTTTTTATGCGTTTTCTTTCGCGGGAGTGCTTGCTTTTTCTTCTACCGTATCTTCAGTTTTTTCTTCTATTTGAGGTATTTCTTTGGCCTCTTCTTCAAAAGACGCATCCACGGCCTCTTCTGTTACGTCTTTTCTCGGTTCAAACCAAACCTTGCCCGCGGCGATTTCCCGCAGGGCGGTGACGATGGATTTGTTTCCCGTTTCCACGATGGGTTTGGCCCCCTGTTTAATCATCTTCGCGCGTCTCGCCGCCAGGATGGCCAGGTCGAAACGCCCTTCTACCTTTTCAAGGCAATCTTCTACTGTTACGCGTGCCATTATTTTAAACTCCCAAATTTTTTCGCTTTATATAACAAATGGGAAAAAATTTCAATCCATAGATTTCGCAGGGGTGAAAGGGTAACGGATAAAGGAATGAGTGCTAAGGACTGAATGCTGAGCACAGGAATTGTTAATCGTGAGGCGTAAGGTGTAAAGTGTGAATCAGGCGAATGGCGAAGGCGAATTTCACGGGGCAGGCAAAGCTCCGGCACTAAAACCGATGGCAAAATCATTAATGTTATTGATTTTC
>WGDA01000065.1 GCA_015493505.1 Pseudomonadota bacterium
CGCCGACGGCCCGCGAAACTTTCGCGTCCTTGATGTTCTTGGCAACCACGGGAGTCAAAATCGCCGCCAGAATGGCAATGGCGGCGATTACGACAATAACCTCAATCAGGGTAAAACCATCCCTGAAAAGCGTGAAATAAGGTTTTTGAACTGCCTTTTTCACGGAATACCCTGTGGCCTTTCGGTATTCAAGGGTTCAAGGGACAGTTCCATGAGGCTTACTTCCTCACGCAGATTCGGAACCCGATGTCGTCCCCCTGAATTTCCTCTTCAGAGGTGGCGTCAGCGAATGGGGTGGACCACAGATGATCCGGCCCCGCGGAGAGGACGTATACATGGTGTCTGTTAGCTCCCCCAAGGGTATTGCCAGGGAAGTACCGGGCGTTGACGACGTATGACCGACCCCAGGGGTCGTCGAGCAGCTTGTGGTCGATATAGGGGCCATTCCATTTAAACTCACCAGTTGTCGGGTAATCCTGATGTAATTGGTTTTGTCCATTTTCACCAGTGTCATCATCCGGGTTATTGTAATAAAGGTAATCGTACATTGGTTTCTGTGGCCCAAGGGTTCCCCAATTGGTGGCTCCGTTTCCCGCGCCTGTCCCGGCACCGACCGGGACAGTATTGGTGTCCCCAAGGATTCGACTGACGTGTCCGGCTGGTCCATTGGTATTGGTATAAGGCCACCAGCCGGTATCCTTGTGGAGGTCGGCGATGGCCGCGCCAATGACAAGGGTTTCATTTTTTGTGCGGGATATCCGCGAGTCCTGAATCTGTTTCGCGATGGTGGGGGTGAGGATTGCCGCGAGGATTGCCACCACGGCAATCACTACAATGACCTCGATGAGGGTAAAACCTGCGTTTCTTTTGGTTCTCATTTTGCCTCCTTTGCCTCCTATCTTAATCTCATGGCGATGTCATCATCGCCCACCGTGACCGTGCCGGTCACGTCCTGGTCAAACTGCGTGTCCGCCTGCCTGTCCGGGCCGGCCGACCAGACAAAAACAGCATAAGGATTGCCGGCTGTGGAGGGGGTGTAATAGAGGTAACGCACGTTACAGGCATAATAACTTCCCCACGGGTCAGCTTTAACTTCTGTTAAATAAGGACCATGCCATTTGTATTCACCTGTTGTGACATATCCTGTGCCGCTCCCCTTTGGATTGTTGCTTATTAACTGATTCGAAAAAAGGTCTCCTCGCCCATTCCCATCGTTGTAGCTCCTCCACCAGTAAGAATGTGCCACAGAATGGTCATAATTTGTTGGCATGTTCCCAGGGCCGTTCAACATATATAAATAATCGGCATAATTCGCGGCGGAACCATTCCAGGTCGGCCACCGCCCCAGGTCCTTGTAAAAGGACGTCATGGCGGCGCCGATGACCTGGACCTCATTCTTGGCGCGGCTGATCTTTGCATCATCGATATTTTTGACCACGGTTGGGGTCAAAATTGCGGCAAGAATTGCCACCACGGCGATGACGACAATGACTTCAATTAAGGTAAAACCTCCTTCTCTTTTCATGAGATACCTCCTTCTATTTTTTTTTCTGTTGATAAAAGAAGCAAATATTATGCCGATATATGATTTTTTGCCAGGAGGGTTGCCGAAAACAGGTGGGAGGCTAATCAGATTCATTAGGGTTTTATCGGCCTGGCGGCTCCCTGAGATTCCGATGAAACTGGCAGGTTGGAAGGGGGCGGAGGGGCGGAAAATTGACGGTTCCGTAAAAAGCGGAGGGAATGGTTCCCCTCAATTATGTAGGGGGGGCTTCAATGTTTGTAGACTTATTTGAGGTATCCATTCACAATTGAACGGTATCCTATTCGCTCACAATCTTTTTTCGAATTTGGAAGGTGATATGTCTTTTTAAAAAGAACGATGGGGCGTTAAAGAAGAAGGGTTCTTTCTAACGAAACCCATCAAACAAAATCACAGCGGGACTTTGATTTCCGTGAAAAGGCCGCTTCTGTTTTGGATGATGGTGTTGCCACCCAGCTCCTTGGCTTTGTACAGCGCCTGGTCCGCCATGTGAATGACGTCTTCGGGATCCGAAATCTTCACGTCCGGGCAACTGGCGATGCCCAGGCTCACCGAGACATGGATGTTGAGTGATGGCTTGTTCCGGGGAGTAAAAGTGAGAGACCGGATGTCTCTCATGATTCTTTTCACGATTTTTTCTACTTTATCGGCGGGGATCTCCGGCAGGAGCAGGCCAAACTCTTCCCCCCCATAACGGCCCACGATGTCCGTATTCCTCCTTCCTGACACTAAGGTGTTTGAAAGGACTATGAGCACCTGGTCACCCGTGATATGCCCGTAGCGGTCGTTGATCTGTTTGAAATGATCGATGTCGAGCATGATAAAAGAAAAGGGGCGGTTGAAGCGCGTCAACAGGTTGAAAGATCGTTCTATTTGCTCGATGAGGTACCGATGGTTATACAGGCCGGTCAGGCTGTCGGTCACGGACAGTTTCTGGAGCCTTTCGTTCTTTTCCTGAAGGTCTTGATAGATGTCTTTTTTTGTCAGGGCGCTTTGCACCCGCGCGTCCAGCTCAATATAGGAAAAAGGTTTACGCATGTAATCGAACGCGCCGGCGTTCAGGGCGTTCGCGATGGCTTCCGGTGTATCTGCTTCACAGAGAAAGATAAAGGGGACTTCCCGATTTTCGAAAATTCTTTTCAGCTTCCGCATGAAATCAATACTTGATTTGCCCTCACCATTTGGAGTCAGGATGATGAGGTCGGGAACCTCGCGCCGGGCCAGGGTGAAAGCCTCTCTCTGTGTGTAAATGTGGGTCGCGATATGCCCCAGGGATTTGAAGTGGTTGGCAAGCTCCATCCCTTCGAAGGAGTCTCCGCTGATAATCCAAATGGTTCTTGATCGTTGCATCAGCATCGTTTTTAATCTTTACCAATGAAATTAAGATATTGTCAAGTAAAGAACCGTGCTTGCTTCTTCTGTAACCCGGCTTTTCGTCATCATATGGTCTTTGTGCCGTTAAATTTAGCAAACCGGGGTGGCGAAACTGGCATAAGATGTCTCACGTGAATAATCTGAATAATTATTTCAGGGTAGTTTGATATTGTGAGCGTCGTTTCTCATGTGCAAAGTTGATAAAAAAATTTTTAATCCCATGCAAAATCAGGTTGTCAGCGAAAAATTTTTGTGTTAAGAGGTCTTAAAAGTGAAAAAGAGCCTTGAAGGGAGGTGATGGGGGGTTTTAGGTCATTGTTCGTCGTTGGTTGTTTCATGAAATCACAATAAGTGGAGGATGGAAGTATGAAAGCAGGAAGCAAGATTCTAAAGGGATTGCTGGTCATGGGCCTGGTCATTGGTCTGGTCATCAGCCTCAATTCAGGCGCGTATTCCAAAGATGTCATCAAGATTGGATGCGCCATGTCGTTTACCGGTAAAAAGAGCCGGACGGGCAAGCTTTATGTGGATTCACTGAAACTCGCGGAGGCGACCATCAATAAAGCAGGCGGAATCAAGGTTGGTGGAAAGGCCTATCTCGTAAAAATCAAGTTTTACGATGATAAAAGTAATGCGGCGGAAAGCGCAAAACTGATTGAAAAGCTGATCACGGAAGACAAGGTCAATTTCCTTTTGGGACCCTATTCAAGCGGGATTACTATTCCGGATAGCATCGTGGCGCAGCGTTACAGGATCCCCATGGTGGAGGGTGGGGGAGCTTCCGGGAAGATTTTCAGCCGGCACAACCCCTACATCTTCGGCACCCTTCCCGCCGCGGGCCAGTATTTCAGAACGACCCTGGAGATGCTCGCCGGTTTTAAGCCGAAGCCCAAGAAGATTGCCATTATTTATGGTGACGACAAGTTTGATATCAGTGTGGCCAAGGGAGCCAAAAAAATCGCGGAAGGCCTGGGGCTGAAGGTTGTCCTCTACGAAAAAATATCTGAAAGCTCCGCCGACTTCAACACGATTCTGACGAAGGTCAAGTCCCTCGCGCCGGATGCCCTCCTGATGGCGGGCCACACGGAAGGCGGGATCAACCTGATTCAGCAGGCGAAGGAGCTGAACGTCAATCTCAAGATGATTTCCCTGACGGTTGGCCCCTCTGAGGCGGATTTCAGGAAATCTCTCGGCAAGAACGCCAATTACATCTTTGGCGTGGCGAGCTGGTCTCCCCAGATGAATTATAAGGGATACCTCTTCAAGAACACGCAGGAATTCGTGAAGATTTTCAAGGCCAAATATGGGTATGACCCTGATTATCACAACGCGTCCGCCATCGCCGAGATGGCCGTCCTGAAAAACGCCATTGAAAGAGCCGGAACGCTCAATCCCCAGAAGGTCCGGGATGCTATCGCGAAGACAGACCTGATGACGATTTACGGGCCCGTCAAATTCAATCCCAACGGGCAGATCAAGGGCAGCAGTGTCGTTCTGCAGATTCAGGGTGGACAGGTTTATCAGGTTTACCCCAACGGGACCAAGAAGCCGATCTATCCCATGCCCGCCTGGAAAGACAGATAGAAACAACCTGTACGCAATCGAGGGGCAAAGCATCCCGCTTTACCCCTCGATTGATTTTATGATATAGGGGCTCTTGATGCTTCTACAAATAATTATCAATGGGATTTTAAAGGGGGGGCTATACGCCCTGATGGCCCTGGGGATGTCGCTGATATGGGGCGTGATGGATATCATCAATATTGCCCACGGGGCGTTTATCATGCTTGGGGCGTATTGCACCTACTGGTTTTTTTCGCTTCTGGGTATAGACCCCTTCATCAGTCTCTTTTTATCTGTTGCGATACTTTTTGTTATTGGGTACGCCATTCAGCGCTATCTGATTAACCTGGTTATCCGTGCCACGATTTTCATTACCCTGATCCTCGCCTTTGGAATCGAGATATTCATCAGCAACCTGGCTCTGGTAATGTGGAGCGCGAATGTTCGAATGGTTCAGGTACCTTATGGCGCCTCGAATTTCAGCATCGGAAGCGTTACGATTCCTTACGCGCGGCTGGGCGCCTTTATTATCGCTTTGATTATTGCAGGCATTTTCTATTATATCTTGAACAAGACCCGCCTGGGGCGTTCTATTCGGGCCACGTCTCAGGACCTTGACGCCGCCCGCCTTGTGGGCGTGGATGTGGCCAAGACCTATTCCTTTACCTTTGGGCTGGGGGTAGGCGCGGCGGGCGCGGCGGGAACCCTGTGGGCGGTCTTATTCCCCATCAATCCCATGATGGGCGGGGTGCTGACACTCAAATCCTTTGTCGTTGTCATTCTGGGGGGGTTGGGTACCATGTTTGGCCCCATCGTGGGAGGATTGACCCTGGGGGTTGCGGAAGCCCTGGGGACGAACTGGTTCGGAGCTACATACGAGAACCTTATCAGCTTTACGATTCTGGTTCTGGTCTTGATATTTCTACCCAAAGGAATCTTGGGGAAAAGTGAGTAAGCGTATGACTGAGAGGGGAGCCGTTACCAAGAAAGTTATTTTAGGCATTCTGATCATTGCCGGCGTTGCCATTCCCTTTTTGACGGGGAATTTCATTATCCGGTTTTTTACCGACACCCTGATGTTTGCCATCCTGGCAAGTTCCTGGAATATCATAGGGGGATACACGGGGTATGCCTCTTTCGGCAATGTGGTCTTTCTCGGAATTGGCGCGTATGTGTCAGCCGTGCTGATGCAGAAGGGCGGGGTTCCTTTCTGGATCGCCTTCCCCGCCTCGGGCCTGGGGGCTGCCATTTTTGCCATCCTGATCGGGATGCCGGTTTTAAGACTGAAGGGGCACTACTTTGCCATCGCGACCCTTGGGGTGGCGGAAGCCATGAAGGCGCTGGTGGATAACCTCGACATCACGGAGGGAAATTCCGGGATATATCTCCCCATGATGAAGCTTTCCGTCAAGGGGCAATACCTCTTTTTCTATTTTATGATGATGGGGGTGCTGGTCCTCACGTTTCTTGTAACCGCCTTCATCCTGAAGAAAAAACTGGGATATGGGCTGATTGCCATCCGCGAAGACGAAGAGGCCGCCGGGTCCCTGGGAGTGAACACCACCCTGTACAAGATTACCTCCTTCGCGCTGAGCGGTTTCTTCTCTGGCCTGGCGGGGAGCCTGTACGCCTATCAGCAGGGGTTTATCAAACCGGACGCGGTGTTCGACGTGGGGGTAACCGTCAAAATGATTGTAATGGCTGTGTTCGGCGGGATAGGAAGCATTCTTGGTCCCCTCCTGGGCGCGTTGAGCATCGAAGTCATTTCCGAGGTTCTGACAAACTATTTTCTTGTCGCGCACACCCTGTTTTTTGGGGCGATTGTGATCCTGGCCATTGTGTTTACCCCTAAAGGGATTATGGACATCATCAGCGGTCGCAGGAAATTTGGGATTAACTATCTCTTACAAAACATCCGGGATCACAGGATATAGGGGTATTTGGGCATGGTGATTTTGGAAGGACGGGGGATAACGAAGGAATTTGGCGGACTCAGAGCCGTCAGCGAGGTGGACTTCACACTGAACCAGGGGGAAATCCTGGGGCTGATTGGTCCTAACGGCGCGGGAAAGACCACCATCATTAACATGATCTCCGGGACCTACCCCCCCACCAGCGGGCGGGTGATTTTCAAAGGAGAGGATATTACGGGAAAAAAACCTTATAAGATTGGGCGGATGGGGATCAGCCGCACCTATCAGATTGTCAAACCCTTTCCCGGAATGACCGTCCGGGAAAATGTCTCGGTGGGGGCGATGTTTGGTGCCCGGGGAAAAGAGCTGAGCGCAAAAGAGGCGATTCAGAGGGCGGATGAAACGCTGGAGTTCGTGGGGCTCAGCGAGATGGCGGATCGCCGGGCGGATGACTTGAATGTGGCGTCGCGAAAGCGTCTGGAGATGGCAAAGGCTCTCGCTATGGGGCCGGAGGTTATCCTTTTCGATGAGGTGATGGCAGGCCTGAATTTTTCCGAGATTGACAAGGCGGTGGAGCTGATTCTGAAGGTTCGCGACAAAGGGATCAGCATCCTTGTCATCGAGCATGTCATGCGGGCCATCAAGAATGTGTGTGACCGGGTTTTTGTCCTGCATCACGGAACTAAGATCGCGGAAGGAACCGTGGATGAGGTCCTGAGCAACGATGAGGTGATCAAGGCTTACCTGGGCCGACGTTACAAGGAACTGGTGCAGTAGGAGGACGCATGTTTCTGGAAGTTAGGAACCTGAATGTCGCGTATGGGGACGTGCAGGTTCTTTGGGATATCAGCTTTAAGGTCGACAAGGGGATGATAGTTTCTCTCGTGGGGGCGAATGGCGCCGGGAAGAGCACACTTTTGAAGACCATTTCCGGGCTGCTTAGGCCCATGAGCGGAGAGATACTCTTCAGGGACCAGTCACTCAACAGCCTTACGCCAAAGGAAATCGTCGGGCTGGGGATCATCCATGTGCCGGAAGGACGGCGGCTGTTTCCTGAGATGACCGTGGAAGAGAATCTTCTGATGGGCGCCTTCAGGCGGGGAAAGGATCCGGGTATTCAGAAAGACCTGGACCGGGTTTACGGCCTGTTCCCGCGTTTAAAAGAACGACGTAAGCAGAAAGCGGGCAGCATGTCGGGCGGAGAGCAGCAGATGTGCGCCATGGCAAGAGGGCTGATGGGAAACCCGGAACTGTTGCTGGTGGATGAAATGTCCCTTGGACTTGCCCCCTTGATTGTGGATGACCTGATTGATATCGTAAAAGAGATTCATCAGCAGGGAACCACGGTTTTTATTGTGGAGCAGGATGTGCACCTGGCCCTGGCAAACTCCGATTACGGGTATGTCCTGGCGACGGGGCACATCATGATGGAAGGCCCCTCAAGGGAGCTGATGGCGAACAAGGAGATTAAGGAGGTCTTCCTGGGGATTTGATATGGTCGGATGGATCTTAGTTGGTTTCGTGGGAGGGGGGATTATCGCCGCCCTCTTTTTTTATCTTGTCTGGGGGAAACGTGACCGCTTTCGGGTTGCCACGCTGGAATCAGACCTGAAGCGCCTGTCCCAGCAGGCGCAACAGGCGTCCGAAGAGGCAAGGGAAAACAGAGCGAAGCTCTTGGAGGTTTCACAGGAAAAGGCCGCGGCGGTTCAGAAGGCGATGGAAGTCCCCGCCCTGAAGGAAAAGATTCAGTCCCTCGAAGAGGAAAAGGCCGCCGCGTTACGGGAACTCGCCGACCTTCGCGCGCGTCATTCCGCGCTGGAGGCGAAAATCCAGGAGGAGCAGAAGGCCTGGGAAGAGAAATTCGCGCTCCTGAAAGAGGCGGAGAAAAAACTGGGGGACGCCTTTGAGGCCCTTTCCGCCAAGGTTTTGAGGGCCAGCCAGCAGGATTTCCTGCGGGAAGCGGCCGTGACCCTGGAAAAATTTCACCAGAAGGCCACGGGGGAGTTGGAAAAGCGCAAACAGGCGGTGGGGGAGCTGGTTCACCCCATTCAGGAGATGCTTAAAAGGTATGAGTCCCAGATCCAGGAGATGGAAAAGGCCCGGCAAGAAGCGTATGGCGGGCTGAAGGCACAGGTCCAGTCCCTGCTGGTGAGCCAGCAGAGGCTCCAGGCCGAGACGGGGAATCTTGTTAAAGCGCTCAGAACCCCGCAGGTTCGCGGCCGGTGGGGGGAGATCACCCTCAGGCGCGTGGCGGAACTGGCTGGAATGGTCGATCACTGCGATTTTTATGAGCAGGAAAACAAATCGACCTCGGAGGGTCGCCTGCGTCCCGACATGATTGTCCGGCTGCCTGGTGGCAAACAGATCGTGGTGGACGCGAAGGTCCCCCTGATGGCGTTCCTCGAGGCCATGGAATGTGAGAGTGAGGCGGAACGGAAGACCCATTTGAAGGAACACGCGCGGCATGTGCAGAATCATATCATGCAGCTCGCCAATAAAGCCTACTGGGACCAGTTTACCCCAACACCGGAATTTGTCGTCCTCTTTATCCCCGGTGAAAATTTCTTCAGCGCCGCGCTGGAGCAGAACCCGGACCTGATCGAGGAGGGAGTCCGGAAGGGGGTTATCCTGGCGACGCCGACCACCCTGATTTCCCTTCTCAAGGCGGTCTCCTATGGGTGGCGGCAAGAGAAGATGGCCGAAAACGCGCAGGCCATCAGCGACCTTGCCCGGGTTTTGCATGAACGGATCGTAACCTTTACCAATCACGTGAATGACCTGGGGAAACATCTGGGACAGAGCGTTCAGTCCTACAATCGGGCGGTGGGCTCCCTCGAGAGCCGGGTGCTGCCCGCGGCGAGGCGGTTCAAGGAGATGGGCGTATCATCCAAAAGTTCCCTGAAGGAAACGACAAAAATTGAATTGGTACCCCGTGTACCGCAGATAGAGGAAACCTCGAAAGAAAACGGGTAAGCCCCCGACCTTTCAGCCGGCGCTTCCTTTGATGCCCCATCGATTCGATGTTGATTTCAGACCCCGCGACCGATAAAATGTGCCAAAAGGCGTGACACCATCCGAGAAAAAAAAGGGAAGAGAGGCCTATCTTGGACGAACAGATCCGTCGTTTGTGTGAAATGATGGGATACGGGTTTTCCGACGAAACATTGCTCGAACAGGCGCTGACTCACAGTTCATTCAGCTACGAAAGAACGGGAAGCGTTTCCGGAAGCAATGAGATTCTGGAATTTTTAGGGGACGCCGCCCTGAATCTCTCGGTCGCCGCCTATCTGATTCAGCGCTTTCCGGAGAAAAACGAGGGGGATCTGTCCCGTATGCGTGCGGAGCTGGTCAATGAACGCGCCCTCGCTCGGGCCGCGAAGCGGATTGGCCTGGACTCGTCCCTTCGGTTGGGGAAAAGCGCCCGGGCGGAAGGGAGCGATATCCCCGATTCCATTCTCGCGGACGGGGTCGAAGCCCTGATTGGAGCTGTTTTCCGGGATGGTGGCTATCACCCGGCCTCATCGGTGGCCCTTCGGTTATTGGCGCCTGAAATAGAGGCAGGCGATTTCGCGAGAGGGACGGATTACAAGACACGGCTTCAGGAATATACGCAAAAGGCGTATCAATCTCTGCCGGTTTACCGGATGGAAAACACGTCGGGTCCGGAGCACCAGAAGGTGTTCACGAGCGCTGTCTGGGTCAATGGTGAAAGGTTGGGGGTGGGACGGGGGCGCTCTATCAAGGCGTCTGAGCAGGAAGCGGCCCGGGTGGCCCTTGAGAAAATAGAGAAACGGTCTGGCGCGGAGGATGCCGCCAGGCCCCATGTTTGAGGGAACCGCGGGATGAAAAAAAGGCGCTGGATATATCCCGTCTTTCTCCCCAACATGGGATGCCCCCACCGTTGCGCCTTCTGTGATCAGCATGCGGTTACCGGGGAGGTCACGGGGCTGCCTCCGCTCGAGGCGCTTGAGGCGGATTTTCCTTCAACAGGGGGAGGCGACAGGGAAGTCGTTCGCCAGATCGCCTTTTACGGGGGGAGCTTTACCGCGCTCCCTCTGTCCGTCCAGAAACGGTACCTCGATTGGGCGGCCGCGAAGGTTCGGCAGGGCCTGGTGGATTCCCTGCGGTGTTCCACGCGTCCTGACGCCCTGTCAGACGATGAATTGGCGTTTCTGTCGGATTATCCGATTCAAACGGTCGAGATTGGGGTTCAGTCGCTGGATGATGGTGTTTTGGCAGCCATAGGCCGGGGCCATACGGCGAAAGATGCGGAAGTGGCGGTGGAAAAGGTTCTCGCCAAAGGGTGGGAAGCGGGAGTTCAGCTCATGCCCGGTCTGCCGGGTGAAACTTTAAAGGGGTTTTTGCGCGGTGTGTCTGCCGTTGCCGGGTGGGGAGTCCGTGACGCGCGGTTGTATCCGGTGGTCGCGCTCGAGGGGACCCGCCTGGCCATGGCGTATCGAAGGGGCCGGTACCGCCCGCTTTCGCTGAAGGAAGCCGTCTTATGGTGCGCCCGGGCCAGCGAAATCCTCGAAGAATCGGGAGTGACTGTGATTCGCGTGGGGCTGCCTGATTCGGACCTCTTGAGGCGCTCCATCGTGGCAGGGCCTTATCATCCCGCTTTTGGGTTCCTGGTTCAGTCATTTCGGTTCCACCAGAGGCTTCAATCGGCGCTGTGTCGTGCTTCCAGCTCCGCGCGCGCGGTGCGGATCCACCTCTCTCCCAGGGATGTGCCCCTCTTGATGGGAGACCGTGGCCAGGCCTGGAAGACCTTGCTGGCAGCCTATCCGGGGATGGATTTCCGTTATGAGGTGGACTCTGGACTCTCGAAAGGGGACGTGAAGCTGGAGGTGTCAACGCCACCGGTTGCATGATGAAACCACCGGCCGGGATCCGCGCGCGTGGCGCCACATAACCGTGGCAGATTTTATGGCTATACACAGCCGGGGGATTCTGTTATAACTTCACGACATGATGCCTTTGATGAGGCAATTTGTCAGGGAGATTTCCTGAAATGTATGCGGCGTTTCGGAAATTCATGCTCCAGAGGGACTGGGCCAGGCCCGGCGCGCGGATTGTCGTGGGAGTTTCAGGTGGCATGGATTCCATGGTCCTGCTCTTTCTGCTGCGAAAATTGTCTCGCGAGCGGGAGCTTTCTCTCGTCGTGGCGCATCTGAATCATACCCTGAGGGGGATGGAATCAGACAGGGATGAAGCGTTTGTCACCTCGACCTGCGACGCGTGGGGACTTCCCGTCATAACGGGCAGGAAAGACATCAGGCGGCAAGCGGCGCTCGAGGGACTTTCCGTTCAGGTGGCGGCACGGCAGGTGCGGTACGCGTTTTTCAGTGAGGTGCTTGAAAAGGAGAAAGGAGACTGGCTGGCCCTGGGGCATCACGCGGACGACGTGGCTGAGACGGTCATGATGCGGCTGTTGCGGGGAGCCTCCGTTCAGGGGCTTCGGGGGATTCCCCTGCAAAATGAGAAGGTTATTCGGCCTCTTCTGCATTTTCCCAGAAGCAGAATTGCGGCGTTTGCCCGCGAGGAGAAAATTCCTTACGTGGAAGACAGCTCAAACCAGAGTGTGAAATACCTTCGAAACAGAATCCGTCACGAGCTTATTCCCCTGATTGAACGGGATTATTGCCCCTCTTTTTCACGCAGGCTGATTCGATATGCTACGTATTTCGGCGAGATTCAGCACTTTCTTTCCGAGCTGACGGAAAAGGCGGAAAATGATGTCGTGGGCAGGGATGGGAAAATCGATGTCAGGGCCTTCAACGGGTTGAATGTGGCCGTCAGGCGCGCCTTCCTGGAGGCATATCTCCTGAAGGGGGGGTGGGTCTCTCGTCCCCTTTCTTTCGACCAGCTGGATAAAGCCATCCGGATGGCGGAAACGCGGGGGGGTGCCAGTAGGATCGCGATCGGGCGCGGGAAATGGCTGGTTCGGGAGTATGACACCCTCTTCGTCACGGAGGTTCCCGTACAGGAGGGAATAACTCCCGTGACCTGCCCCATTCCCGGTTCAGTCGAGATTAAGGAGATCGGGAACCGCCTGACGGTCCGCGAACAGTTTGCGCCGCCCGGTAACCTTGCTTCCGACAGCCAAAAGGCTTACGTTGACGGAGACCAGGTGGGCGCCAGCGTGTGGATTCGCGGGTTTCGGCCCGGAGACAAGATTGTGACGAACGGAACGAAGAAACTCAAAAAGCTGTTCATCGACGCGAAGATTCCTCGTAGGTTGCGACGCCGGATCCCCCTGGTGGGGGCGGGCGACGATATTATCTGGGTCGGGGGGATGCGTGTCAACCGCCCATATTACGTGACCGCCCGCACGAAACGTATCCTGTGTTTTCAATTCCAGTTTCCCATCAGGACGCGGGAATGATGGACGTGATTACGACCCATGTGGGCGCGGATTTTGACGCCTTTGCCAGCATGGTGGCGGCGAAGAAACTCTATCCGGATGCCCTGATTTCGTTCCCCGGAAGTCCGGAAAAGGGCTTGAGGGATTTTTTCGTGGTCTCCGCCCTGTACGCCCTCGACATTACGCCAGCCACAGAGATTGCGTTGGAAAAGATCACGCGTCTCATCGTGGTGGATACGCGGCAAAGGGGGCGGATTGGCCTTTTTGAAAAGGTTTTGGAAAACCCGGGGGTGGAGGTGATTGTTTATGATCACCACCCCCCGTCTGCGGACGATATACAGACGAAGCGCGCCTTTGTTTCTAAAACGGGCGCGTGCGTGACGCTGATGGCCGAGATTCTTCAGGAAAAAGGGATTCCCCTGACGCCGGATGAGGCGACCATTCTGATGCTCGGGCTTTATGAGGATACCGGAGCCCTGAAGTTTGTTTCCACGACGCCCCGGGATTTCCGTGCCGCCGCCTTTCTCCTGGAGCAAGGGGCAAGTTTAAGTGTGGTCTCGGACCTTCTGATCAAGGAGATGACGACGGAACAGGTTCTGTTACTGCATGACCTGATTCGATCAACCTCCCATCATCGTATCCATGGGATCGATATATATATCGCCACGGCCTCTTCTGAACAGTATATCGGAGACATGGCAGTGGTGGTGCACAAATTGAGGGACATGGAAAATTATAATGTCCTGTTTGTCCTTGTCTCCATGGAAGACCGCGTTTATCTTGTTGCCAGAAGTCGGCTCGAAAACGTTCATGTGGGGGAAATCGCCCGGCATTTTGGGGGAGGGGGACACCCCACCGCCGCCTCCGCCACGTTGAAGGGGGTCACATTGCCCGAGGCGAAGGAAATGCTGCTGAAGGTTTTGGAGAAGATGATCCCCCCAAAATTGGTTGCCAGAACCATGATGTCATCCCCCCCTATCATTGCGCACGAGCGAACCCTCATCAAGGACGCTCAGACCCTGATGACGCGATACAACATCAACGGGCTGGTCGTAGTGGATGAACAGGAAAAAATTTGTGGAATCGTGACACGCCAGACAGTAGAAAAAGCCGTTTACCATGGCTTGGAACGGAGCCCAGTTTCCCAATTTATGACAACAGAATTTTCCACGGTGACCCCGGAGGATTCCTTTGAGACGGTCCAACAAAAGGTCATTGGTGAGAGCCAGCGGCTTCTTCCCGTGCTCGAGAAGGACCGGGTTGTCGGCGTGATTACCCGAACGGATGTGATGCGTATTTTCAGAGAGCGGGTGGGGGAGAAGGTGGGAGACGGCGCGTTACCCACCCTGTCACAACCCATGAGGGGAAAGCAGATTAAGAAACTGATGGCGGAACGTTTGCCGGTACACGTGTATGAGTTTCTGAAAAAGGCGGGGGAAGTGGCGGAAGAGATGGGATTCCAGGCGTATGGCGTGGGTGGATTCGTACGGGATTTGTTGCTTCGAAGGGATACGTTTGACATCGATATCGTGGTCGAGGGTGATGGGATGGCTTTTTCCGAAAGGCTTGCGGCGTATACCAATGGCGTGAGCAAAAGGCACCGGAAGTTCAAAACCGCGTCCCTCACGCTTCCTGACGGATTTCAGGTGGACATCGCGTCGGCACGCCTGGAATATTACGACCGGCCGGCGGCCCTACCGACGGTGACCCACAGCTCCATCAAACTGGACCTCTTTCGACGAGACTTTACGATAAATACCCTGGCGGTTCGACTGAAACCAGATTCGTTTGGGCAGTTGCTCGACTTTTTCGGAGCGCAGGAGGATCTCCGGGAAAGGCGTATACGTGTTTTGAACAACCTCAGCTTCGTGGAAGATCCCACAAGGATTCTACGCGCAATTCGATTTGAGCAGCGTTTCGGTTTCCGCCTGGGGAAACACACTCTGAACCTGATGAAACACGCCATCCAGAACAATTTTATCGACCTTCTTTCGGGGAAACGCCTGTTCAACGAGTTTTCCCTGATTCTCGAGGAAGAGGACCCCGTCGCTATGCTGAAGCGCATGGACGAACTGGATGTTTTGAAGGCGATACACCCGAAACTTGTCATTCATGAACGGATACTGAATCTGCTGAGGGCCGTCCGGGAAACGCTCGCGTGGTACGATCTGCTGTTTCAGAGGCAAAAAGCGGACAAATGGGTGGTCTATCTCTTTGCCTTGACAGATTACACGCGACCGGAGGTGCTGGGTGAGGTCATGGAGCGCTTTAAAATTCCCCCAAAAAGCCGCCAGAAATGGCAGGATGAACGGCGGGAAGGCATGATTTGCCTGGGACAGTTGAAAAAAAGGCTAAAAGAGGGAACATGCCCCCCCAGTTGTGTGCACGAAAAGCTTAGCCCCCTTCATTTGAATACGCTGTTGTTTATGCTGGCCAAAGCGGACACGGTTTCCGTCAAGCGTGAGATATCATCCTTCGTGACGGATTACAGCCGGGTAAAAATCTCCCTGAAAGGGCACGACCTGAAGGACATGGGGATCCCACAGGGGCCCATTTATCAGGAAATTTTCAGAAACCTTCTGAAGCAGCGTCTTGACGGAAAGATTAAAAACAAGCGGGAAGAGATTTCTTGGGTGTTGAAGTATATGAAAGATGTTAAAGGTGAAGGTCTCGCAAACGCGCGGGCATGACCTGTCACCTTTGAACGTGATTAGTTTGAGAGATACAAGAAAAGACAAAGAGTCCTGGTAAGGAGGAAGTTTTGAATCACATCATTCAGGAGATTAGCATTCTGCTGGTGCCCGTGCTGCTGGCGGTCACGTTTCATGAGCTGGCCCATGGGTGGGTCGCTTATAAGTTGGGAGATCCCACAGCCAAAGAGGCGGGACGATTGACCCTGAACCCGATTAAACATCTCGACGTGCTTGGGACCATCGTGTTCTTTGTCACCAGGATGATCGGGTGGGCCAAGCCGGTTCCCGTGAATCCTTTCAATTTCAGGAACCCCAAGAGGGATATGGCATGGGTCGCGGTGGCGGGTCCCGCCATGAATATCCTGCTGGCTGTCGGGTTTACCATTCTTCTCAAGGTGCTGCTGCTAATCCCATTGAACCCTACGTCATCCCTCGTTCGCGTGTTCATGCCTCTGGCCCTGATGTTCAAGGCGGGAATTATCATTAACGTGGGGCTGGCGATTTTCAACATCATCCCCATTCCTCCTCTTGATGGAAGCAAGATTCTGGAAGGGGTGTTGCCCATGGAGGCCGCGATACGGTACGCCAAGCTCGAACGGTATGGCTTTATCATCCTGATTCTGCTTATCTTTACCCATGTGGTTGATTACGTGGTATTCCCCGTAATTCGCGTGATCACGTCTCTTTTCCTTGGGTTCGTGGTTTGACACGAAATCCGTTACCTTTCGAGACCTGTTTGACATTTTAGGGGAATTGGTCTAATAGAAAATATTCGATAACTTAGTATCGGTTTTCTAATCATGTGATTACGAAGGAACGATGGACGACCTTGATTATAAAACGCTGATAGAGGGAATTCCCGACTTTATCTATATTCACGACCTTGACGGGCGATTCCTGGAAGTGAATAAATCTCTAATAACGCTTCTCAGGTGTGAAAGAAACGATCTGATCGGGCGCAACATCACGGAATTTATCCATCCCCGGTGTCGGCAGGAGTTTTTTGAGGAATGTTTAAAGACACTTCGCGCGAAGAAAGTGGTGAAAGGGTTGATCACGGTATCCAACCGGGATGGTGAAACACGCCTGCTTGAATATCACAGTAGAGTCGTTGAAAGGAACGGCTGTCCCCCTGTCGTGCAAGGGGTGGCGCGTGACGTAAGTGTCCAGAAACGGCTGGAAAAGGAGTTAGCGGACCGTGAGGTGCTTTATCGCGCCTTATTCGAAAACGCGGCGGACGCTATTTTCCTGATGGAGGGTGAAATTTTTATAGACTGCAACCCGAAAGCTGTGGAGATGTTTGGCTGCAAAGAGAAGCCCGATATCGTCCAAAAACCTCCCTACCTCTTTTCTCCTGAATTTCAACCGGATGGCCAGTTGTCGCGAGAGAAGGCCCTGAAAAAGATTCGCGCGGCTTTGAATGGCGTGCCTCAAAGATTTGAATGGGTGCACACGCGCCTGGATGGCACTCCCTTCAACACGATCGTCAGCCTGTTTCAGATTGATGTGCAAAAAAGGCAACTGATAGTGGCGATGGTTCATGATATTTCCGCCATCAAAAACGCCACGAAGGCGCTTCAGGAGAGTGAGCAGAACTATCGGGAACTGGTTGAAAATGCCAACGTGATTATCTACAGGTTCACGCCTGACGGAACTTTCACGTTTATCAACAAATATGGAGAAGAGTTTTTTGGGTATAGCCGTGATGAGCTGATTGGCAAAAAGAAGACAGTGGGAACCATTATTCCCAAAACCGGGGAAAAGAGCCAGTCGCTACGAGAGATGTTCCAGGATTTGTGCGCCCATCCGGAACGGTATTACGAACATGAAAATGAAAATGTGACACGAGACGGCCGCACGGTTTATATCAAGTGGCGCAACCAGCCCATTCGGGACGCCAATGGCAATGTCAGGGAAATCCTGAGTATCGGCACGGATGTCACGAAGATCCGAGAGCTGGAAAACGAGCTTCTCCAGGCGAAAAAGCTCGAGGCGATCGGAACTCTTGCCGGTGGGATTGCGCACGATTTCAATAATATCCTTGGGGGGATCATGGGATATGTTTCCCTTCTGAAGGAACGACACGCCCCGGACGACTCGCATTATGCCATTCTTGAAAAGATAGAAAACGCCGGTCTTCGCGCTTCTGATCTTATTAAGCAGCTCCTCGCCTTTTCACGGAGAGGAAAGTACGAAAACAGAAATATGGAAATCAATGAGAAGATACGGAATGTGATTGATATCCTGAAACATTCGGCTCCCAAAAAGGTGACGTTTGACCTTGAACTAATGGAAGGCCTCCCTGAGATTGTGGGGGATCCTTCCCAGATTGAGCAGGTTTTTATGAATACGTGCCTGAATGCCATCCAGGCGATGCCCGATGGTGGAAGGTTGCGAATAGTTACCTCCCTCGATAACGAAAAGGAACTCCAGAAACCCCTGTTTGAGGGAAAACCTGATAAACCCTATGTATCCATTGTCATATCCGACACGGGCGTTGGGATGGACGAGGAGACGAAAGAACATATTTTTGAACCCTTTTTCACCACAAAGCCCGTTGGCAAGGGGACGGGGCTGGGCCTTTCGACGGTTTATGGCATCGTGAAGAATCACGGGGGAGGCGTGACAGTTGAGTCAACAAAGGGGAAAGGAACCACCTTTCGATTTTATTTTCCGGCAGCGGAAGGCGCCGCAACCGCGCCAGGCACAAAGGAAGCCCGTGTGAAACGCGATCGAGGCCTTTTGCAGGGGAAAGGAAAAATCCTGGTGGCGGATGATGAAGAGGTTTTTCGCGACATGCTCAAAGATGTCCTTGAATACCTGGGATATGATGTTTTGACCGCGAGAGACGGCAAAGAGGGCCTGGAGGTCTTTAAAAGGCATCAGAGCGCTATTGATCTGGTGATTCTTGATATGAATATGCCTGTCATGGACGGGAAAGAGATGTTTCGGGAGTTAAAAAAGCTTTCTCCAGATGTGAAGGCCCTCCTCGCGACCGGCTTCACGCTGAATGGTGCGGTTCAAACCCTGATGGACGAAGGCGTGATGGGGTTTATCCAGAAACCCTTTAGGATTGAAGAGATTTCAAAGGCCATCAACGCCCTGATGTCCATGGAGACCTGATGGCCTTCTCAAAGGTATTCCTAAACCCCCGTTTGCCCGGTTTTCCCCCGAAAACGGCCTGATAGAGGCATAGGCCAGTTTCAGTAGGCTCTCGTCTGGTCCATCTGGTGCCCGATTAGCGCGCCACCCAGTGCCCCGGCCAGGCCGCCCAGAATGGCGCCATTCCGCACACTCCCCTTGTGTTTATGATTCAGGTTGTTGCCTATAATGGCGCCGCCGACAGCCCCCAGCGTTCCCCCATAAAGGGCGCCGCGCTGGGTGTTATTCATGCTGTTCATCGTGGTGCATCCAGCCAGGCCCATGCCAACAAACGTGACAAGCAGTATCAAAATCATCAATCGTTTCATCGTTAACTCCTTTCCGCTGTTGAGCTCTTTTTTAATTATTTGACGGTTCAAACCAATACTTTATTCATTGCATTTTTTTGGGGATTTGTTTATGATAAATGTTGAAAACAAGGAAAAAACCGAAAGGAGGCTGCCATGGTTCAGAAGGCGGAAAAAATTTGGAAAGATAGTCAGTTGATTCCGTGGGACGACGCCAACGTCCATGTCTTAACACATACCCTTCATTATGGTTTGGGTGTTTTTGAAGGGATTCGATGCTATGAATGCGTCGATGGCCGGTCAGCCGTCTTTCGGTTGCGGGATCACGTGGTCAGGCTTCTTAATTCGGCCAAGATCGGAGAAATGGAGATTCCCTTTACCGTTGAGGAGATCGAACAGGGAATTAAAGACACTTTGAACGCCAACGGGTTGAAGGAAGGGTACATCCGGCCCATCGCGATTATCGGCGAAGGCGTGATGGGGGTTCATCCACAGGACAACCCGATTAACCTCTTCATCGTGACATGGCCATGGGGCGCTTATCTGGGAGAGGAGGGGCTGAGAAAAGGGATTCGCGTAAAGATTTCCTCCTATACCCGGCATCACGTCAACATCAGCATGACCAAGGCGAAAATCTGCGGGAATTATGTCAATTCCATCCTGGCCAAGCGAGAAGCGGTGCGCTCTGGGTATGATGAGGCGCTGCTCTTGGACACGGAAGGGTACGTCTGCGAGGCTTCGGGAGAAAATATTTTTATCGTGGAGGGGAACACCCTCAAGACACCGCCTTTAACTTCCATTCTTCCCGGAATCACCAGGGATTCCATCATGACCCTGGCACGAGACCTGGGCTTCGAGGTGGTGGAGCAGCGGTTTACCCGGGACGAGCTTTACACAGCCGACGAAGCCTTCTTCAGTGGAACCGCTGCGGAAGTAACGCCAATCCGCGAAGTGGATGACCGAACCATAGGAAAAGGATCAGCCGGTGAGATTACCCTGCGTATCCAGTCAGCCTATTTCGATGTGGTCAAAGGCAAGGACGACTGGGCACAGGGCCGCTATGCCCACTGGCGCGCTTATATCGATGAATAGAGATGCCGCCGACCCTGATCGTTGACGGTTACAATCTCATTCGCGCGTCACCGGTCTTGTCGCGTATCGACCAGGAGAACCTTGAGGAGGGACGGGAAGCCCTTATCTCTCGGCTCGCGGATTACCGGAAAGTTCGACATTTCCCCGTCATAGTCGTGTTTGACGGGACCGGGTTTTACCACCTGTCCACTGAGAAAGAGACGCGGATGGGCATCAAAATCCTCTACTCCCCGGCAGGGCGTACGGCTGATGAGCTGATTGTCTCTCTCGCGAGGCAGAAGGGGAGGGAGTATGTTGTCGTGACCTCGGACCACGGGATCTGGGATCGACTGAAAGACACGAATTGCGTGTGCGTGGACTCGAAAACCTTCGACTCAAAAATCGACAACGCCCTGTACGAACTTTTCAAAGGGACAAGCCTGGAGGAGGAAGAGGGAGAGGCTTTGCTACCCTCACGCGCGAGAGGAAAGCGCAGGAAGCTGCCCAAGAAACTGCGCCGGCAGAGAGATATTTTGAGGAGGCTGTAAAACCCGAGAGGGTGATAGGAAAGGGGATAAAGCCGGTCACGTTTTGAAATCATGAGAGGGGAGGGGGGCCTTCAACACCATGGGCAGTGTAATGGTGATGGTGGTCCCTTTTCCCTCTTCGCTTTGGATATCCACACGCCCCTGAAGATCCCGGATGTGCTGATATACCAGGGTGAGCCCCAGGCCGATCCGGTAGGGCTTGGTTGTATAAAAGGGATCCATGACCTTTCCTAATTCTTCCGGTGGAATACCAATCCCGTTGTCACGAACCTTCATCCATAAAATGCCTTCCTCCACATCCATCCCCGCTTCCACGCTTATCGTCCCCTTCCGGCCTTCCGGAATCGCCTCAATGGCATTTTCAAAGAGATTTTCAAACACACTTTTCACCCCCTGCCGGCTGGCGCGTATGAGGGGAATTTCGTCATTTTTTGGGACCGTGATATTTATATCTTTCCCCGGCATGGAATCAATAACCGCTTTGAACTGTTCGGCTGTTTCCTGAAGGATCGCGATCAAGTCCACAAATTCATAGGATTCTTTAGCGGGAGTTTCGAACTCTGTTATCTGATTGACAATTCTTTCAAGTCGGTTGACCTCCTTGATGATTCTTCCTACATAATCCTGGCATAATGGGTCGTGAGGGTGTTTCTTCTTGATTCGGTAAGCGAATCCCCCGATGACAGTCAAGGGGTTTCTGAATTCATGGGCGATCCTGTCAGCGAGCCGGCCAAGGGCCGCGAACTTTTCGCTTTCAAGAAGTCTGAGTTGTAACTCCCGGATGCTGAGAAGGGAATAAACCGATGCGTAAAGCTCTTCCACGGGCGAAAAGCGGGAGACATAAGCGTCAGCGGCCAGTCCAAACGCCTCAAGTTTTTCCACCTTCTTGTTTTTCCCATCCAGAACCAGGATCAGAATACTTTGAGTTTCAATTTGTCCTTTTAATATCTTGCAAATTTCGTGAGGGTCAATATCGGGAGGTGAATCGTAGAGAATCAACAAGTCGGGTCGCTTAAGGCTTGTCTGGTAAATGATCTCTGCCGAGCCACCTTTTATCAGATAGGGAGAAAATCCCTTGTCTATCAGATACTTATAGAAATGTTCAGATTCGATGGAATGATCGTGTGCAAAAAGAATATTTTTTCTTTGAATCATTGATGTTTTATGTTCTCCCTTGCAGCGTAACCAGATTTTTTCTAACATCTTTGTGAGGGAAAGGCAAAAGGTGCTTACTCTTGAGAACTTTATTTCAAAAGTGGACTTGCAGTTTTAACACCCATAGGATAAAACCGGATGGGATTCGGAAGGAAAGGTTTAGATTATCGTGAATCAACCGATAAAAATAGAATGGGAAGAGGTCCGATTGCCAAAACTTGGCGTGATCGTTGCCTTCACGACAGAAAAGGGGGTATGTGCCATTAATTTTGGTGAGAAAGTTGAAGACGTGATTCGGGATCTTCAAGTAAAATATGGCCGGTCACTGAAAGCGGTCAGAGGGATCACAACGCACGGATCCGTTTTGGCCTCACTTCGCGAATATGTCATGGGATGGCGCACAACTTTTGATATTCCTTTGCATTTCCTATATGGAACGTTATTTCAAAAGAGTGTGTGGGAGATTCTTCGGAAAATTCCTTACGGCACATGTGTCAGTTATCAATGGGTGGCTCGAAAGGCCGGCAAGCCAACCGCTGCCCGCGCCGTGGGGAACGCCGTCGGGAAAAATCCAATCCCGATCATTGTTCCCTGCCACCGGGTGATTCGCCGGGACGGGAGCCTTGGGGGATTTTCCGCTGGGGTATCTTTCAAAAAGACCCTGCTGGAAATAGAGGGATGCGAGATAAAACGGAGACGAGAACGTGAGTTCGGTTAAAGAACGGCTCAATCAGCTTCTTAAAGAGGAGACGGAAGCTCCCACGCTCCCGGAGGTTGGAATCCGCGCCATGCAGATCGCGCTGGACGACAGCCTCGCGCAAAAGAAACTGGTGCAGCTCATTATGCGTTATCCCGATATCGCCGCGCGGGTTGTGCGTCTTGCCAATTCACCGCTGTTTGGCCTTTCCGGCCGTATCTCGTCCGTGGAGCGCGCTGTCAATCTGCTGGGGATCGCCCCCATTCGCAGCCTCGTTCTCAGCCTGTCTGTTATCAGGGCGATGGATAAAAAGAGAAAGCAGATCATGGCGCCGCTTTACAGGCGAATTCAAGACAATTCTTTCGCGTGTGGCATTGCCGCCCGCCTCATCGCGAAAACTACTGGATATAAACGGTCGGATGAAGCCTTTCTGACAGGGCTCCTTTACCATATCGGGTATTTTTTTATTCTTTCACAAATTCAGGAGGAGGATCATTTTAGATTAATCGCGTCTCATCTCTCAAATCCGTTTGCCCCTGAACTGGAGAAAAAAGAAAGGGAGGTTTTTGGGTTTTCGCACGCGGAATTTGGGGGTCTGATCGCCACAAGATGGTTTTTGCCTCAGCATATCGTGACGTCTATTCAGAATCATCATGAGGACATAAAGAAAGTCTCGCTGAATGAAAGGGCCGAGACACTGACCAGCATGATTCAGGGATCTATTCTGCTGAACACCATCTTCGACCAGGGTGAAAGAGATGGGGACAGCCAAAAGCTTGCCGCTTTCCTTGAAGAGACCCTGGGAATACCGACAGACGCTTGTGATAACGTCCTGCTTGAATTCAGCCAGCGCCTGTCTGAGGAAAGCAGTTTGTTTAAGCTTCCGGTGAAGCCCCGCAAAAGCTACCTGAACGTGCTTCGCGAAAGCAATCAGAAACTTTATGAAATTAGCCTCGACTATATTAAAGTCCTGGAAGAAAAGAAGAAGCTTGACAGGGAGAACGAAGAAACTGCCAGGATTCTTAAGGCCCTTTTCGATCATTCCCCCGATATCATCGTGGTTCTGGACAGGCTAGGGAAACCCGTCATGATCAACCAGGCCATGGAACGCCTCACGGGGATTCCCGTGGAGGAGTTCATGTCGGGGCGGCAGTCACTGTTGAGGTACTATCCCACAGCCAGAGAGGTCATGCGGGTTCTCAGGAGTGACCAGTATGGCCCCCCGGGATTGATCAGCGATTACGAGACGTATGTGCTGGATTACAAAAAGAGAAAAATACTGGTAAGCTTTTCCGGTGCGCTGCTTGAAGAGGATGGAAAGGTAAAAATGACCATCGGGTTTGTCCGGGATATCCGAAAGCGGAAGGCGCTGGAACTGGAGCTGGTGAATTCAAAACGCTATCTCGACCTTATCTTCAACACCATGGCTGACGGGATTCGGGTGATCGATCAGACGATGACCATCATCTTTGAGAATGAAAGGATGAAAGAGATGCTGGGCCATGGGGTCGGAAAAAAGTGCTATCAGACGCATTTTCAGGGGCAGGTGGGAAGAGAGGGGCCATGTGAGGATTGCCCCGCGTTTCCCGTGAAGAAAGGCGGGGTCTTTTCGAAGGAGATTTCAGATGCCAGGGGAAGGACTTACATGGTTTCCTCAACTGTTCTTGACATGCACGGGGAGCCCCCCGCCGTTTTACAGGTTATCCGGGATATTTCTCCCTTGAAGGAAGCCCAGAGGCTGGCTATCGATCAGCACAAGCTCAAGGGGATTATGGAACTGGCTGGGGCCATGGCGCACGAGTTGAACCAGCCTTTGACCTCCATTTCCATGGGGCTTGAAATCATTTCCCGTCAGACGCAGAACCGCCGCCCAATCCCCCCAGAGGCGATTCGGGATACCATGCAGAGCGTGGAGAAAATGAGCGCGATTATCAAGAAGCTTTCAGAGATTACGCAATATGAGACCCGGGATTACGTTGAGGCCATGAAGATTCTGGATATCGACGGGTCGAGCAGAAAGTCCTGACATGGGTGACAGCCGGCGCACCGAATTCTTCCAGGTCAAGACGCGCGAAGAGGTCGAAAAGATTATCGATGAGGCCCTCTCACCTCTGACGGGAGAAGAGGTTCCTCTGACACGTGCACTGGATCGGGTGTCGTACGCTGAACTTGTTTCGTCAACGACCTTACCTCCTTTTTCCCGCTCAACAGTGGACGGATTCGCCGTCCGAAGCAAAGACACCTTTGGGGCCTCCGAAGGGTTCCCGGCTCTTCTCACGGTTGCCGGGAAAATTGCCATTGGAACACTGCCTGAGATTTCCATCAGGCCGGGAGAGGCCATGGCGATTCCCACGGGGGGGGCACTGCCGGAAGGCGCGGACGCCGTCGTGATGGTGGAACACACGGAATCTCCGGACCCCGCCATGGTAGAAGTGTATCGCCCTGTTTCCCCACTTGAAAACGTTGTTCAGGCAGGGGAAGATGTCCCGAAGGGGAGGGCGGTCCTGGCCAAGGGCCAGAGGATCCGTCCGCAGGAGATGGGCCTTTTGAGCGCCCTGGGGATTACGCGGGTGAAGGTCACGAGGAAGCCGGTGGTGGGAATCATCTCAACCGGGAATGAGATTGTTCCACCCGAAACTTCTCCGCGCCCCGGACAGATCAGGGACGTCAACCGGTTCACCCTGACCGGTCTGGTGGCCAGTCATGGCGGGGATCCCCGGTTCATCGGCCTCGTCCCTGACACGGAATCCCTGTTGAAAGAGGCGTGTGATAGGGGGCTGGCAACCTGTGACATGCTGCTCCTTTCCGGGGGCAGCTCGGTCGGGGTGCGGGATCTAACCCTGAAGGTCCTCGAGACGTATTCAGATTTCAGACTGCTGGTTCACGGCGTCTCCATCAGTCCGGGGAAACCAACCATCCTGGCGTCCGTGAAGGGGAAAATGGTTTTCGGATTGCCCGGCCACCCGGTTTCCGCGTGGGTTGTCGCGCAGCTCCTCGTGACGCGCGCGATGGACGCCCTTTTGGGAGCGACTGAGAACCGATCTCTTCAGTGGGACCGCGCCCTCGTGGAAGGGAATATCCCTTCCGCCCAGGGGCGGGAAGATTTCGTGCGGGCCAGGGTTACCGGTATGGGGCGGGAAAGAACGGCTGTCCCGATTTTCAGCAAATCCGGCGTTATTTCTTCTCTGGTTGAAGCCAATGCCCTGATTCGTATTCCATTAAACTCGGAAGGGGTTTACAAAGGTCAGGAAGTGGATATATTAAACCTGACATGAAACGTTCCATCTACCTGACCTTGACGCCGCCCGAAACGGCGAGGCAAAAAATCCTTTCCACCCTGCCTACCTTGGCAATTCCAAGGGAAGAAGAAGTGGAAACTATCCACGCGGGTGGAAGAATTGCCGCGCGTGCGGTTTACGCCCGGCGTTCCATCCCTCATTACGCCGCCGCGGCCATGGATGGCGTCGCGGTGCAGGCGGGGGAAACCTTTGGTGCCTCCGAGTTTTCGCCCAAACTGCTTGAAATTGGCCGGACCGCTTTCTGGGTCAACACGGGGATGCCCATGCCGGAGGGAACCAACGCCGTCATTATGGTAGAGCAGTTGGAAGAGAAACAGCCCGGCGTCATTGAAATCCGCCAGGCCGCCCATCCCTGGCAACATGTCCGCCCGGTAGGTGAGGATATTGTTCGCGGGGATATTCTCTTGCTCCCCGGAGAAGAGATTCAACCCGTTCATGTGGGTGTTTTGCTGAATGGAGGGATTTTTTCCGTTGCCGTCAAGCCGAGGCCCGTTGTGGCTATTCTTCCAACCGGATCTGAGCTGGTGCCTCCCGAAGGGACCCCCAAGCCTGGACAGGTCATTGAATCCAACAGTGCGATGATGGCCGCTTATGTGACGCGGGATGGCGGAATCCCCAGGATTCTGCCCCCCTGCGCGGACGAAGAGCAGATCCTGAGGCAAAACATTCAGGCCGCCCTGAAGTCGGCTGATGTCCTCTTTGTCCTGTCAGGCTCTTCAGCGGGCTCGAAGGACTTCACGCGGGGGGTTCTGGAGGGGCTTGGGACAGTCCACATCCATGGGATCGCCATGATGCCGGGCAAGCCCGCCCTCTACGCCACCCTCTTCGACAAGCCGGTTTTCGGAATCCCCGGCTATCCCACCTCGGCGGCGCTCTTTTACGAAGAGATGGTATCCCCCTTCATGGCGGCGATTACGGGAAAGCCTGTTCCTTCTTCCGAGACCCTTTTGGCGGAAGTAATCCGGAAAATCCCTTCCAAACTGGGGCAGGAGGAGCTGATCCGCGTGCGGCTGGGAAAGATTGGGGACCGATGGATCGCCATCCCGTTGCCCAGGGGGGCGGGTGTCTTGCATAGCTTGAGTGAGGCGGACGGGGTACTTCGAATCCCAGAGGATTCCGAAGGGGTTTCGGAACGATCTCCTGTTTCTGTACAGGTTCGACGTTCGAAAAAGGACATAGAGGGCACCCTCCTTTTTGTCGGAAGCCATGACCTGAGCCTGGATCGCGCCAACGAACTGCTGGCACAGCGGAAGACCGGTGTGACTCTGGCAATCGGCGCCATAGGAAGCCTGGGAGGGGTGTTCGCGCTGAAAAGCGGTCGAACGCATCTGACCGCCATCCACCTGCTGGATCCTGAAACCAAGACCTATAACCTGCCATATATCCGAAAATACCTTCCCAATCGACGTGTCCGGCTGATCCACCTCCTCACGCGCACGCAGGGCCTCATGGTACGCAAAGGAAACCCAAAGAGGATTACCTCCATTAGAGATTTGTACCGTGAGGATGTGCAGTTTGTGAATCGACAGCGCGGGGCGGGCACCCGGGTTCTGCTCGACGTCCTCCTGAAGGAAGAAGGCATCTCGCCGGATGCTGTGACTGGCTACGCCAATGAGGTTGCCACGCACACCATGGTGGCGGCGGAGATCAGGGGCGGGATGGCTGATTGTGGTATGGGGATCGAGGCGGCGGCCCGGGCATTGGAACTTGATTTTATTCCCCTCGCCAAAGAGCCCTATGACCTGGTGATTCCGGAGGAACTGATGGACGACTGGCGGGTGCGGGAACTTTTGACGGTTATTCGCTCTGACGAGTTCAGAAACATGGTGAGCGCGCTCGGAGGGTACGACCCTTCTGAAAGCGGAAACGAGATACCGGTATGAAAAAGGTGCTGACAGATTCACACCATCGAACCATCGATTACCTGAGAATCTCCATCACGGATCATTGTAACCTGAGATGCGTGTATTGCGTCACGGACACGGTCAAATGGGTCCCTCATGAGGAAATCCTGAGGTTTGAAGAGATTGCCCGCATCGTGCGTGTTTTCGTGGATGAAGGTATCCGAAAGATTCGGATCACGGGGGGCGAACCGCTCATGCGCCATGGGTTGCCCGAGTTTATCGCGCAGATATCCCATCTCGACGGGCTCGAGGACCTGAGCCTTACCACCAACGGGGTCTTTCTCCAGCAGATGGCGGGGAAGCTGAGACAGGCGGGGTTGACCCGCATCAATGTCAGCCTGGATACCCTGCATCCTGAGCGGTACGCCCGCATCACGGGGTGGGATTTGTTCCACCAGGTATGGGCGGGTATTCAGGAAGCCCGCCGAGTCGGGCTGTCGCCCGTGAAGATCAACGTGGTGGCCATGATGGGGTACAACGAGGATGAAATCCTCGATTTCGCGCGATTGACGTTGGAAGAACCGTACGTGGTCCGTTTTATTGAGTATATGCCGGTGAATGAAAAATGGAACGACGACAATTTCTTGAGTGTGGATAGAATCAGGGAAAAGATTGCCGTCACGTATTCGCTCGTCCCCATCAACGGGACACGGAACAATGGTCCGGCGAGGGTGTTTCAGATTCCCGGCGCCAAAGGGGAGATCGGGCTGATCAGCCCCCTGAGCAACCACTTCTGCGGCACCTGTAACCGCCTGCGGCTGACGGCGGATGGCCATCTACGGCCCTGCCTCTTTTCCGACACGGAGATCGACCTGAAAACGCCCCTGAGAAATGGGGGAGGGGAGGCCGCCCTGCGGGATTTGCTCAGGGAGACCCTCCGCCTGAAACCGGAGCGCCATCATTTGCAGAATATTTCCGCCCCGAAATGTCATCGGGGCATGTGGAGTATCGGGGGATAGAATATGGAGAAAGAAAAAGGGAAGGAAAAATTGACCCACCTGACGCCGGCGGGAGAGGCCATCATGGTGGATGTTTCCGGAAAGAAGGAAACCGTTCGGATCGCTATTGCCCGGGGCCGCATTCGCATGAAACCTGAAACGTTCCGCCTGATTCAGCAGGGCCAGATGAAAAAGGGTGATGTCTTGGGAACCGCGCGAATCGCCGGGATCATGGCGGCAAAGCAGACGCCGCGCCTGATTCCCCTCTGTCATCCTATCCCCATCAGCAAAATCTCCGTGGACTTTACCATGGACGCGGAGGACGGAACCATTACGGCCACGTCTGAGGTGAAAAACAGGGGCGTCACCGGGGTGGAGATGGAGGCGCTGGTTGCCGTGTCGGTGAGCCTTTTGACCATCTACGACATGGGAAAAGCGGTGGACAGAGGTATGACCATTGAAGATATTCACCTAATTAAAAAAAGCGGCGGAAAGAGCGGTTTGTACATTTCGGAAGAATAAAGGAAGGGGTATTGTTCAGTGCATGGTCATCTGATTTCAGTTAATCTCGGGAAAATCAGGGGGGTGCCGAAACACCCTGTTCAGGAAGGAACCCTGACTCCGGATTGGGGGCTGGTGGGAGACGCGCATGGAGGGGACTGGGATCAACAGATCAGTCTTTTCCCCGTCGAAACCCTGGCGCTTGTGCCCAAATCCATCCGGGCGGGGTTTGAGGAAAACAGCTTTTCAGAGAACCTTACGATCGAGGGGATCCCGCCGGAAAAGTTGCGCCCCGGAACCATTCTGAGCGTGGGAAGCGCCGACATCAAAATATTGAAAATAGGCAAGGTTTCCTTCGAACCCCCGGAGAGCGGACGTCCCTACATTGTCAGTCGGGAGGGGCGTTTCGGACGGGTTTTGAAAGGGGGGATCGTGAAACCGGGTGACCGGGTCAAGGTTCTGGAGGAAGGAAGAACGGAACCGGATGCCCCGAAACTGTTTTTGGTGACCCTCAGCGACAAGGGGTCAAAGGGAGAGCGCGAAGATATCAGTGGCCGGTTTCTGAGCTGGTACGCCACGCGATTGGGGGCTGCCATCCTTTCCTCCGTGATAATCCCGGATGAGAAGGCGCTTATCAAGGAAACGCTCATGAAGGGTGTCCGGGCGGGGGCGGACCTTATCCTGACCACAGGTGGAACGGGTCTGGCGCCCAGAGACGTGACGCCGGAGGCGACACTTGAGGTGATCGATCGGGAGGTACCTGGATTTGCCGAGGCTATGCGGGCGGAAAGCCTGAAGATTACCCCCCACGCCATGGCCTCCAGGGCGGTGAGCGGGATTGCCGGCAGGACCCTGATTATCAACCTGCCAGGGAGTCCCAAGGCGGTGGCCGAGTGCATGGAGGTTATTTTTCCGGCCCTCCGGCACGCCATCGAAAAGCTTCGTGGCGATCCCACGGAATGTGCCACGGAGCTCTGACGGGCTGGATAGTCACATGAACCGTGATTCGTGGTAGGATGACCCCTGACGAGCAGCCGCGAAAGACTTCATGCCATGGATGAATTAAATTTTGATTGACTTTTTCAGGTTTGGTGCTACGATAGATTTAGCTTGCTGTAAAAAGTTATGAATAGGAAAAAGGTAAAACACCCGGAAGGTGGTGGCGGACGAAACGGACGCGCCACTTTCGGATTGCGCGCGGAGCTTGACTCTTCGAGCCGGATTTGTGGAGAAAGGAAGGACATATGAATCAGATTAGCATGGTGAGTTCGAAACTTTTTGGAATTGCCATGATGACCTATATCGTGGCAACCCTTTTGTACCTGGCGTTTGTGACCTTCAAAAACAAAAAGGTGGGAACCCTCGCGACCACCGTCCTGGTACTTGGTTTTCTCATACATACGGCGGGGATAGCTTTCAGGTGGCATGAGACCCATCTGACTGGTTACGGCTACGTGCCGCTGTCGAACATGTATGAATCCCTCATCTTTTTTTCCTGGACCATGATACTCATCTACCTGATTCTCGAGTGGCGGTATAAGAAGAAGGTCATTGGCGTGTTTTTTGTTCCCCTGGCCTTCCTTGCCATCGCGGCCACGTCTCTGATCCCTGGCGTGAGCGACAAGATTCACCCCCTCATTCCCGCCCTTCAGAGCAACTGGCTGACTATTCATGTTACCACCTGTTTCTTCGGGTACGCCTCCTTCGCGGCGGCCTTCGTGGTCAGTATCCTCTACCTGATTCAGGCCAAGCGGAAGAAGGAGGGAAAGCCTATCACGTGGCTACCCGAGGCGCGTGTCCTGGATGACGCCAACTACAAGTCGATTATTATCGGTTTTCCCTTTCTGACCATCGGAATCATTACGGGCGCCATGTGGGCCAATTACGCGTGGGGAAGTTACTGGAGTTGGGACCCGAAAGAGACCTGGTCCCTGATTACCTGGTTTATCTATGCCGCGTTCCTCCACGCACGCTATACGCGCGGGTGGCGCGGAAAGAAGGCCGCTTACCTGTCGGTTTTGGGGTTCGCGGCGGTTTTATTTACCTATTTTGGGGTGAATTACCTGATCGCGGGATTACACAGTTACGCGTCATCATAAGGGCAGGTGATTTAGAAAGAAACTGTGGGCGGTCTTGGCCTGGGGCCGCCCACAGCTTTAGGAATGATTCCTGGGAATTTTACAGCCTGTACAGCTCGTCTCCGACCATCTTGACCCAGCTTTGTTTCAAAACCTCTTTGGCCGCTTCGAGGTTATCCACACCCACGATCAGGATGGTTTTGTCTCCGGTTCCCAGGACGGGGTAGAGATAGGAGACGTTGATGTTTCGCTCCTTCAGCGGTTTCAGGATGGCGTTGAGCCCACCGGGGTGGTTGGGAGCCTCCGCCGCCAGGACTTCGGTGACGTGAATATTGAAGTGGTTGCTTTTTAGAACCTCAGTCGCCTTTTCAGGGTTGTTGGCAACGATACGGATAGAGCTGATATCCGCCGCGTCCACCACGCTGATCGCGATAATGTTGATGCCGTTTTTTCCAAGAATTTCACTCACTTCAGATAATTTGCCAGGAACGTTTTCCAGGCTGATTGAGATCTGCTGAATAGCCATCAGGCGTTCTCCTCTCTGTTTTTCATATAATCATAACCCACATTCAGGGCTTTGAGATTCATTTCTTTCGCCTTCTTTTTTTCCTTGAACACGTCTGAGATGGCGCTTTGAATGCTTTCGAGTCTCACGAGGCTGGTTTGCTGGATAAACCCGCCCAGCATGACCATGTTGGCGCTCTGGTCGCTGCCCAGCGTGTGGGCCAGATCGTTGCACGGAATTTCGCGCACAATGATGTCACCACGGACCGGACGCTGTTCCACCAGGTTGCTGTTTAGAAACATCACCCCTCCCGTCAGAATCTGATGCTGAAACTTTTCAAGGGACGGGTTATTCATGACCACCACGTTGTCAGGTGTGGAGGCGATGGGCGAGGCAATTTCCTCGTTGGAAACGGCGACGGTGCAGTTGGCGGTTCCACCCCGCACCTCCGCCCCATAAGACGGGAGGTAGGTGACCTGCAGGCCCTCGATCATCGCCGCGTACGCCAGGACATATCCCATGGAAAGGACGCCCTGGCCTCCAAAACCGGCAAAAACAGTTTTAATGAGCATCATGATTCTCCTGAGGTGCCGTGATATCCTTGATGACGCCCAGCGGGAAGAAATTGACCATTTCCGTATCGACCCATTTGCAGGCATCCGCCGGACTCATTTTCAGGTTTGTGGGGCAGGGAGACAAGACTTCCACCAGGGTGAATCCCAAGCCCTGAAGCTGGATTTCGAAGGCCTTGCGAACCGCCTTTTTGGTGGCGCGAATACCGGCCGGTGTGGTGACGGATGTCCGTTCGATATAAGCACTGCCGCGCGTGACAGCCAGCATCTCGCTAAGGTTCAGGGGAAAGCCATCCCGATTTCCCGTCCTTCCGCCTGGTGAGGTGGTGGTGGGTTGCCCCAGGATGGTGGTCGGGGCCATCTGCCCGCCCGTCATGCCGTACACGGCGTTGTTGACAAAAATACAGGTAATCTTTTCCCCCCGGTTTGCCGCGTGAACCGTTTCCGCCGTGCCGATGGCAGCGATGTCTCCGTCTCCCTGGTAGGTGAAGACCAGATGATCCGGGAGCACGCGTTTGACACCCGTGGCCAGGGCAGCGCCACGTCCGTGGGCGGCCTCTCCCATATCCACGTCGAAATAGTTGTAGGCGAGAACCGCGCATCCCGCGGGGGGAATCCCGATGGCAATCTCATCAGCCTCCATCTCCTCGATGACCTCGGCCACAACCCGGTGGAGCAGGCTGTGTCCGCAACCCGGACAATAGTGAAAGGGATTGGGTTTGAGGAGTTTGGGCCGGCTAAAAACCTTTTTCATTTAAACAATCTCCTTCTGGAAAAACTGTCGCGAGATGATTCTCGCGATTTCGGCCGGATTGGGGACTACCCCTCCGGGTCTCCCGTAGAAAAAGACATCCGCGTCCCCTTTCAGGGCGAGCTGCACGTCTTCAACCATCTGTCCGGCGTTCAATTCAAACACAAAGAAGTGTTTGGCATGCTTAGAGAGCTCCCGAAGCGCCTTTTTGGGATAAGGCCACAGGGTGATTGGCCGCAGCAGCCCGACAGGCAATCCCTCCGCCCTGGCGCGTTTCACCGCAGCCTTGGCGATGCGGGCGGCGGTTCCAAAAGCCACGATAACCAGTTTGGCGTCTTCTGTTTTGAACGTTTCGTATTGGACTTCCTGGTCGGTGATTTGTTCATATTTGCGAATCAGCTTCCAGTTGTGTTCCTCCATCTGTCCCGGGTCCAGAATCAGGGATCGGATAAAATGGCTCTTCCGGCCTTTGGCGCCGGTAATTGTCCAGGGCTTCTTGGGGAGTTTCTGAACATCTCTCAAAACGGGGAACCGGACCGGCTCCATCATTTGTCCCATCATTCCGTCCGCCAGAATGAGAACGGGGTTGCGGTAATGGTCCGCGAGATCGAAGGCGCGGTAAGTGAGGTCACAAAGCTCCTGGCCGGACGCAGGCGCCAGGACGATCGTCCGGTAATCTCCATGTCCCCCCCCACGGGTCGCCTGAAAATAATCCGACTGGGAAGGGGCAATATTTCCGAGACCGGGGCCGCCCCGCATCATGTTGACGATAACGGCGGGAAGTTCCAGCCCTCCCAGATAGGAAATGCCTTCCTGCTTCAGGCTGATTCCCGGAGAGGAAGAGGAAGTCATGACCCGCGCGCCAGCCATGCTCGCGCCGATCACCATATTGATCGAGGCGATCTCACTCTCGGCCTGGACAAACGTTCCGCCTACCTCCGGAAGCCGCCGGGACATGTATTCGGGGAGCTCATTCTGAGGGGTAATGGGGTATCCAAAGTAATACCGGCATCCCGCGCGCACGGCAGCCTCTGCCACGATATGGCTTCCCCGCATCAGGGAAGGTTTTTCATCTCTCTTCACGGCACACCTCGATGGCTACTTCCGGGCACATGATGGCGCACAATGTGCATCCCGTGCACCCGCGCCCGTTTTCCGCTTTTTTGCTTGTCTTTTTCGCGACGGCATAGAAATATCCCATGCCATTGCGTTGCGATCCAATCTCGATCACACCATTAGGGCAGGTTTCAACGCATAACCCGCATCCCTTGCAGAGATTGGAATCAATTTTAATAGACCCTTTCAAACTACCCTCCATTAGAAATGATAATAACTCTAATTTAATTTAAAAGTCAAGAAAATTCACCCTGACCTCCATGGGTTACTCACCTATAATCTTGACCAGGACCCTTTTGTTTCTCCTGCCGTCAAATTCGCCGTAGAAAATCTGTTCCCACGGGCCAAAATCGAGCCGGCCTTCCGTCACGGCGACCACCACTTCGCGGCCCATTACCTGGCGTTTGAGATGCGCATCCCCGTTGTCTTCTCCGGTCCGGTTGTGCTGGTACTTGGAAATGGGCTCGTGCGGTGCCAGCCATTCAAGCCATCGCTCGTAATCCTGATGAAGGCCCGACTCATCATCATTGATGAACACCGAAGCGGTAATGTGCATGGCGTTGACCAGGCACAGGCCTTCCGATATCCCGCTCTCCCGAAGGCACGCTTCAACGTCTGGCGTGATGTTGATAAAGGCCCTCCGGGTGGGGGTGTTGAACCACAGTTCTTTTCTGTAACTTTTCATGCCACGTAACTCCGGCTATACGGGAATCAGCTCATCCCCTCCTTTTTGACAATCATCATGGACAGATATCGTTCCTGATCCTCTTCCAGGGTTTTTTTGTCCAGCTCCTTCATGACCCGCTGGTCCGGGAGACAGCATTTCTGGACCCAGATGGCCCGGTGCAACAGCCCCTCTTCTTCAAGGTTTTTAATCAGCATTTGGGCGTCACTGGGGATCTTCATGAAAACCAGGTTGTCTGAGTGACGAATAAGAGGGCGGAGCTGGGCTTCGTCGATTTGCGCGGAAGGGATCAGGGTCAGGCTTTCCCCGTCAATGGCCAGGGGAACATTCAGCAAGTTTGAGGCGGCTGTGACCATCGTTACGCCCGGGATGATCTCCACCCGGACACCCGGTGACAGCTTGGTCAGGTTCCGCAGGAGGTGGGAAAAGGTGCTGTAGAGGGATGGATCTCCCAGAGTGATGTACCCGCAGTCCTGGCCTGTTTTCAATACCTCGAAGACCTTTTTGGCGTTTTCTGCCCAAATGGCGTCGAATTCATCCCGGTCATAAGTCGCTTTAAACTCGAGAAACTGAACCTGGGAAGAAGCCGGAAGGTATTTTTCGGCAATGGTGTAGGCGATGCTCTCGGAGACGCCTTCCTTCTTGGAGGCGAAGACCATCTCGAGGCTTCTCAACCGGTCGATGGCCTGAAGCGTGATCATGCGCGGGTCTCCGGGGCCGACCCCGATGGCGTAGAGGGTTCCCCCTATTTTTTCTTTCTGCTGGCGCTGCCTTAAACGGTTTTGTTTGCCCAGTTCGTGGATCAGGCACGAGGGGCGAAACCTGCAGTATTCGTGAGGGTGTACGCAAACGGTGTTTTCGTCCAGCGGGATTTTCTTGTTGTATTTCTGGCAATATCCGTATTCCAGGCCCGGTTCGCTCAAAACTCGATCCCCCTCTGAGCTTTGATTCCTTTCTGATAAGGATGTTTGATTTCCCGCATTTCCGTGACCAGATCTGCCCGCTTGACGATTTCCTCCGGGGCGTTTCTTCCCGTGAGAATGAGATGCAGGGCGTGAGGTTTTTCATCGATCAGCATGAGCACCTCTTTCTCGCTGATCAATCCGAACCCGATGGCGTAAATGATTTCATCCAGGATCAGTATATCCGCGTCGCGGAGGTGCGCGCGGGCGTAGGCGAGGGCTTCAGCCGCTGCCTTCTTGTCTTCTTCGGCGATTTTCCCGTCGGTCGAGACGAATCCCCGGCCCATGGGGTGCAGGGTGAAATTCTCAAATTTTTTGGCGGATTCCAATTCACCGTATTTCCAGGAGCCCTTGATGAACTGAACCATCAGGACCCTGTACCCATGCCCGAGGGCGCGAAACGCCAAACCCAGCGCGGCAGTCGTTTTCCCCTTTCCGTTTCCCGTATGGACGATGACCAGCCCCGTACGTTCAGGTGACATCTGTATGCCAGCTCCTTAGAAGTATAATCTTACCCTTTACGTATCTGAGGCGATTTTGTCAAGGGTGGTGGAGTGAAAATTCTGTTTTTTTTCGGGAGATTCATTGAGCCATGAAAAGAAAAAACTTCCCTCACAAGTTCTTCCTACGGCGGAGAGTAAAAGGAGGAATTACTTCATAGGGAGAGGAGTTCCCGTGGAAAGCAGAATGGCCTGCCGGGTCATTTCCTTTCGTTTGCAGTCCGGGCAGAGGTCTTGCAGCGCGGCTTTGAGCGCCGTGTCGAGCTTTTCGAGGGTGTTGTCCACGAAGGGAGAGGGAGCGAAATACCTGCCACAGCTCTGGCATGTCTTGAGGGGGACTTTGGTCCCGCTCCAGGACTTCATGATCCGGTTCGGCGCGATATCCTCGATAGCAATGGCACCGGTCGGGCACACTTCCGCGCACGCTCCACAGCCCTGGCACGTCTCGTTCTCCTCAAAAAACGGGGTATTGATTTCCGTGAACTGCCCCCTTCCGATGTAGTTGATGGCGCCCACGCCCATGACGTCCCGGCAAACCCGGACGCACAACCCGCAGAGGATGCACCGGTTTTGCAGGGGATCGTCCCGAACCGTTTTTTTCGTGAAACGGGTCCTGGTTACCCCATAGCGCGCGGCAAGGGCACGGATGGATTCGGAGCGGGGGGCCTGGGCAAGGTAGAGTTCCAGAAGGGCCTTGCGGAGCCGTATGATTTCCGGCGATTCAGTAAGGACGTCCAGGCCCTCAGTTACTTGAAGGGTACAGGAGGTCGTGATGCCTTCCCGACCCCCCTTGACCACCTCCACGAGGCACATGCGGCATGCACCGTAAGGCGCGAGGGCCTCTTCGTAACAGAACGAGGGGATGTCAATCCCGTTTCGCCGGGCGACGGCGAGCAGGATTTCACCTTCTTCCGCCGCGCAGGTTTTTCCGTCGATGATGACCTGAATCATGTTATGGGACCCCTTTCAGGTAGGCGTCATATTCGTTTCTGAAATACTTGAGGGTGGTCAGCACGGGATTGGGAGCCGTCTGCCCCAGCCCGCAGAGGGAGGTTTTTTTGATGACACCGGAGAGCTCTTCCAGGGTGGCCATGTCGGATTCTGTTGCCTTTCCGACCAGGATCTTGTCAAGGAGCATGAGCATGTGTTTCAGCCCTTCCCGGCAGGGGACGCACTTTCCGCACGACTCCTCGTTGGTAAATCCGATGAAAAACCGTGCCGTGTCCACCATGGAGGTGAGCTCGTCCATCACGACAACCCCTCCCGAACCCATGATGGATCCGACGGCCGTCAGGTGTTCATAATCCATGGGGGTGTCGAACAGAGAGGCGGGGATACACCCCCCGGAGGGGCCGCCTGTCTGAACAGCCTTGATTTTACGCCCCTCGATCCCGCCGTTTCCAACATCATAGACAAGGGTTTGGATGGGTGTTCCCAGCGGCACCTCGACCAGCCCGACACGCTGGACCTCGCCCACGAGGGAAAAGACCTTGGTGCCACTGTTTTTCTCTCCGCCGATTCGTGAGAACCAGGCGCCGCCTTTCTGGATGATGACGGGGATATTCGTCCACGTCTCCACGTTGTTGATGTTGGTGGGCATTCCCCAAAGCCCTTTCTGAGCGGGAAAGGGAGGACGAGGCCTGGGACGTCCCGTTTTCCCCTCGATAGACGCGATGAGGGCGGTTTCCTCGCCGCAGACGAACGCCCCCGCACCTTCCGCGATGGTCAGTTCAAAGCTGAAATCCGTTCCGAAGATATTTTTTCCGATCAGTCCGTAATCCCGTGCCTGCGCGATGGCCCGGGTCAGCCGCTGGATCGCAAGGGGGTATTCCGCGCGCACATAGATGACACCCTCACGCGCCCCGATGGCGTAAGCCCCGATAAGCATGCCCTCCAGGATCATGTGCGGATCGCTTTCCATCTCATTCCGGTTCATGTAAGCGCCGGGGTCACCTTCGTCCGCATTGCAGATGATGTATTTCTGGAGACTCTTTTCCTGCTTCGTGAAGTTCCATTTCATCCCGGTGGGGAATCCGCCGCCACCCCTGCCGCGAAGCCCGGAAGCGATGACTTCCTCGATCACCTCTTCAGGGGTCATGGCCGTGAGGGCCTTGTGGAGTGCGCTGTATCCCCCCACCGCGATGTATTCCTCGATCTCTTCCGGATTGATGAGTCCCGCGTCGCGAAGGACGATTTTCCGCTGCGGAGCGAAGTAGGGGATCTCGTCATACACGGGGATGTCCTCGAAACCGGTGCCGAAGACGAGCTTTTCCCCCACGATGGGGTCCCACTCTTCGACACGGCAGAGGGCGAGATCCTGCGGGACCGTTTCCGCGGCCACGGCTTCGACGATTTTTTCGGCATCCGTTTCCGCGACCCGATGCAGGATGATTAGGGATTTTCCCGGAAGATGGATGGAAACCAGGGGCTCTTCCCGGCAATACCCGATGCAGCCGGTTCGAGTCAGGAGAACCTGGAGGTTTCGTTGCGACAAGGCGTTTTTCAGCGCCGCAAAGACTTTGTCACCTCCCGCCGCGATGCCACAGGTGGCCAGCCCCACCGTGATCCGGGGGACCCCCGGGAAAAGCCTCCGAACGGATTGAGACCTGACTTTTTCCAGATCGGCTTTGGTTTTAAGTTTAATGATGATTTCCCTCCCAACCGAATTGTTTCAGAATCGACGGAATCCGCTCGGGGGTGACGTATCCGAAGATTTTGTTGTCGACCCGCAGAACAGGGGCCATGCTGCACGCCCCGAAACAGCGGGCCGAGGTAAGCGTATATTCTCCGTCGTCCGTCGTCAAAAGAAATTTTCCGTCCCGTGTCGTTTCGTCCATTTCCACGCCAAGGTGGTGTTTCAGTGATGCAACAAGTTCCGGCGCCCCCTTGACATGGCAGGCGGTTCCCATGCAGACCGTCACCACGTGCCTGCCCAGAGCCTCGAGGGTGAAAAAGGAGTAAAAGGTGGCAATACTGTACAGCTCCGACAGCGGGAGCTCCAGCCTTTTGGCGAGGAGTTTCAGCACGTCTTTCGGAAGATACCCCATCTCCCGTTGAATATGCTCGAGAATGCCGAGGATTTTCCCAGTGGGGGTGGGGTATCTCCCGATGATTTCTTCCAATCGCTGAGGTTCCATTTAGATACCGAGCCCTTTTCGTTTTTTCTCAATGACCTCTTCCAGAATGTCCGCCGCCTTGACGGGATCGGGTTCCACGGCAAAGGCGGCGTTGATGAGCCCGTTGAGCCCTTCCGTGAGCAGGTTGATGACATTCGGACTGCCGAAAATCTTGGGTGGCACATCCAGGACCGTGAAGACTCCGGAGGCCACAAAGTAGGCGCCGATGGAGATGGCTTTCTGGGAATACCATTCGGGCGCGGCGCCACCCAGGGGCAGGTCTTCAATCCCGACGTTCAGCTCCTTGGCGATATTGGCCGCCAGAACGAGGATGCGGGAGCAGTCCACGCAGGAACCCATGTGAAGAATCGGTGGAATCTTCAGGGCTTCGCAGACGGAGCGCAGCCCATCTCCCGCCAGGCTGGCCGCTTCCGGCACCAGCAGGCCCGCCTTGCCGCTGGCGATGGCGGCGCATCCGGTTTCCACCACCAGGATGTCCCGTTTGATCAGTTCCTTCCCCAGGGTGATGTGCCCGTAATCCTGCTTGACTTTGGGATTGTTACACCCCACGATTCCGACGGCCCCCCGAATCTTCCCGGCGACGATGGCGTCGATGAGAGGTTTGTAGGAACCGCCCAGCGCCCCCCGGATGGCCTCTTCGGAGAAGCCCGCCATCATCTTCATGGGTTTGTCGGGGATTCTTACCCGGTCGGGGTTCCGGTTGGGATAGTTTTCGATGGCCAACTTCACGATTTCCTTGGCGGTGTCCAGGGCGTTTTCAGGGTGGAACTCCATGTGGGTCGCGCCCGGAACCTTGGACAGCGCGCTCGTGGAGACCACCTTTGTGTGGTAACACTTTGCCGTGTCAGTGATGGACGGAAAGATACACTGATAGTCGATGACCATCACCTCGACGCTGCCCGTCGCGATGGCCAGTTCCTGATCCAGCTCGTTCCCGGCAATGGGGATGCCGTGCCGCATGAGAAGCTCATTTCCCGTGCAGCACATCCCGACCAGGTTGATGCCCTTCGCTCCCTTTTCCTTCGCCAGCTTTTTCAGGTCGGGATCGTCGGCCGCGATAACCACCATCTCCGAGAGGATGGGGTTGTGGCCATGCATCACGATGTTGACCTCGTCCTTTTTGAGGACTCCGAGATTGGCCAGTGCCGTGTTGGGAGTGGGGGTGCCAAAGAGGATGTCCGACCCCTCGGTGGCCATCATGGATCCTCCCCAGCCATCCGAAAGGGACGCCCTCAGGGCATGGAGCAGGATGTTGGCGTAATCCGCCCCAACCCCCATGTGCACCCGGTGCATCGCTTCGACAATCTCACGATCCACGCTTCGAGGGACGATTCCCAGCTTTTTCCACATCTCCTGGGTCTTGGCTGGGGCCCGCCTGGAGAGCTGAATCTCGTTTTTAATGGTGCCAAACTCCTCCAGCATGGCCAGGGCGAGGGCCTTTGCCATCTCTTCCTTGCTTTTGCCTTCCGTTTCTATCCCGTATTCCGTCGCCACGGTTTTCAGCTTTTCGGCATCCAGAATCTGATACCCCTGAGATTTCCCTTCCGCCGTCTCCAGAAGGACCTGGATAACCTCTCGGCCATGATCTGAATGGGCGGCCGCGCCCGTGGCCAGGTCATCCAGCAGGTTTCGGGCGGTGATCAGATCGTTGGTGGCGCCACAGACGCCCCGTTTTGGCTCCCCTCCGAAGGGGTCGATCCGGCATGGCCCCATGACGCATCGGTTGCAGCAGATGCCCAATTGCCCGAATCCGCACTGAGGCTGCTGTTTCCTCAGCCGGTCCCAGGCGGTTTCGATGCCGTCTTCCATGGCCTTTTGCACGATCTCCTGATCGGTTTTGTCCAGGCATCTTTTCTCGGCCTCTTCATTGAGAACTTTTGGATCAATATACATGGCTTCCCTCCTTTCGTAGGGGTCTTAATCCCTGAATATGCCGATGTCGGCGATTGATTTCATGATATCCCGGTAGGCCTGGATGTTGGGCGGGACCTCAGGCACCTCTACCTCCGCCCCGGAGGGCCGCAGGATCTTGAAGGTAAAATCCTTTCGATTCGTTCGAATGAGGTCATTCACGTCACCAAACTCCAGGGCGCCGGTTTTGCACGCCTCCACGCAGGCCGGGATTCTTCCCGTCCTTTGCCGGTCGATGCAATGGTCGCATTTTGTGTTCACGTTCCGGTCGAGGGCGATCTGGTAAGTTTTGTCGAACTGGATGATCCCGAAGGGGCAGACCATGGCGCAGGCCGCGCACGCGATGCATTTCGCGTAATCCACGATGACAGAATCCGTTTCCGCGTCACGTTGCAGCGCGCCCGTTGGGCAGACCTGCAGGCAGGGAGCGGGGTCGCAATGGCGGCACCGGTTGGGGAAGGTCAAAAGGCCCGGCCCCACCTCCACGTGAATCCTCGGCTTCGGGATAGGGTCTTCCGAGACCGCCCCGAAAAGTGTTTTATTCTGAGAGTGTTCGATGGCGCACGCCACTTCACAGTGCCGGCAGCCGATACATCTTTCCGGCTTGACCATAACGGTGTTCATGATGTCACCTCCTTTTTTTACAAAGATAAGGTTTAACCGGGTGCCACGGGGAGCCGTTTCCATATTCATAAAGGTTCAACAGGGTATTCTCCTTCACACCTTTATCCGGATGTGGCACATATTCCCCTCACAAAAACGAATTGTTCGGACTCAAAACAAAACTGTATTATATATGACATAACAGCCACAAAAAAACAATTATTTTTTTATGAAATAGGGCTTTTTCTTTGTAGGCGGTGCTATTTCGGAGTAAAGCACATCCTGGGGGTCGGCTTACTTTATTCCGAGCAGCCGGAGAAATTCTTTCGCTTTATTGCGGCTGACAGGCAGTTTTTTTGTGCTTCCCTGAACGCTCACAAAGACGGTCCCCGCGTCCTTGTGGACTTTGTTGATTTTCGACAGGTTGACTACATAGCTCCGGTGGATTCTGAAAAAATATCTGTGCGGGAGGCGGTCATACAGATTCCCGAGGGAAAGGCCGGAGAAATAGTTTTTTGAATGGGTATAAACCCTGCTGTAAACATTGTCTGCCTCTATGTAAACGACATCTTTCAGGTCGATAAGCTTGATGTCGTTTTTGACGCCAATGGGAATCTTCATCAGGTGCATCGTGTTGTCAGAAATGAAAGGCGTGATGTCGTACATGAGCGCGCAACATAGCGATTCCTCCATTTCCGGAGACAGGAGGGAAATCAGTTTCATGAACAGATATCGAACACGCTGATCTTTGGAAAGAATTTTGATGGAGAAGGGAATCTGTCGTTTCGCCGTACTGAGGAGGCTGAGTATGCGGGTGATCTTTTCCGATGAGGGGGCCTGGTGCAGATCCATGAGGGATCCGCTGAAAATCTCTTCGGGTGAGAATTCAGCAAAAATCGTCAGGATGACCCGGTTGATATAGTGGACCTTGAAGTCCTTGCCAAAGATGACAATGCCCGGGTCCAGCGTGTTCAATAAAGAGACGAGGTCATCCATGATTGTTTCATCCTTATAAAAAAGCGGCGCGGGATGTCAAGGAGGGGGACAGAGGACCGGGAGAAAAGTGAATAGTGAAAAGTAAAAACTCAAAGGGATGGTCGAAGGCAGATTTCACCGGGGTAGAAGGAAAGGACTGAGAAACGGGGACTGAGGACTGCGTAAAACATGAATTTCACACAAAGCCCCGGCACTAAAACCGATTACAAAATTGGTTAATATTATTGATTTTCTTTGCGTCTTAGCGCCTTCGCGTGAGGTAAGGAATGCGGTGCGAAGTCATCTATGGCTAAAACAACGGGACGAGGCACGCAGAGAGACAGAAAAAAAGGATGTCCTCACGTCTCACGTCCCCCATCCCCGCCCGCGGCCCAGGGCTTCCCTAAGTCCAACCGTGTGTCTTGGGAAGGGGCATTCGTTGACTTTAAGGCTAAAATCTGCCATCCTTACGAACGGAAGTGGTTAGGTCACTGGTGGGCCTCCTGGACTTCAAATCCAGTGGTCCCGTGAAGAGCGGGACGGCGGGTTCGATTCCCGTCCACTTCCGCCAACCCGTTTTTTTTAAAGGAGGTCGTCATGATTGGTGGAATCGGCGTAACGGAGCTTATTATTATTCTTGTGATTGTCATCATAATATTTGGAGCGAGACGGCTGCCGGAACTTGGAAGTGGCATCGGCAAGGCTATTAAAAATTTCAAGAAGGCTACTTCTGGACAGGATGAAATTGACGTGACCCCTAAAGTCAAAAAAGACGAAAAAAATGATGATAGTACAACGAACAATCCTACCTCTTAACCATTCGGGAAACCTTTTTTGGGGAAAATATTCCATAAAACTTTAATTGGGATGGGTTCAAACGTAGGGGACAGGGTGGCAATGTGCTGTGCCGCCATTGAACGCCTGAGAGTACATCCGTCGATTGAAGATGTCAGGACGTCACCGTTTTATGAAACGGCCCCGGTTGGCGTGACGGAACAGCCTCCCTTTCTCAACCTGGCAATTGAAGCCCGAACGACACTTTCTCCAACGGATCTCCTTGCGACACTCAAAAATTTGGAACAGGAGCTCGGAAGGGTGAGGCGATTTCGCTGGGGTCCCCGGGAGATCGATCTGGATATCCTGCTTTATGATTCACTGATCTTGTCGACCGATCGCTTGACAATCCCCCATCCGGAAATGCATAAACGGGCTTTTGTGCTGGTCCCCGCGTGCGATATCGCGGCAGACTGGCCACACCCCGTTCTCCAGAAGCCTTTGGATGCCCTTTTAAACGCTGTATCCCTTGAAGAGGTGACGCCTTACCGGGGGCCTGTTCCATGCGTTTGATTCTCTACGCGATTCTGGCATTTGTGATTTATTACTTGTTCAAAGGGCTTTCTGGGAAAGGAACACAGATGCCTCGAAGGAGGAGCGAACAGCCTCCAGAGGCGGGAAAAGAGCTGAAAATGGACCCTGTATGCGGAACTTATATTCCGGAGGACACGCCATATCGCTTGAGACATAAGGGCACGACCCATTATTTTTGTAGCGAAGAATGCCTGAAGACTTACAAAAAACAGATTGCCGAGGGAAAGACGGAGTAATAACGGCGATGCTAAAAAGACGGGAGGGATAGATGAAGTTCTTTATTGACACGGCAAATATCGAGGAGATCAAAAAGGCGAACAGCATGGGACTGGTTGATGGCGTGACCACAAACCCCACCCTGGTGTCGCGGGAGGGGCGACCATTTCTGGATGTCATTCGCGATATTTGTGAAGTGGTGGATGGCCCCGTCAGTGTGGAAGCCGTTTCCATGACCGCCGATGAGTTGATCCCGGAGGCGCGGAAGCTTGCCCGGATCCATCAGAACGTGGTGGTCAAGATTCCCATGACCCTGGAAGGCCTGATCGCGGTGCGGCAACTGGAGCAGGAAGGGGTGAAGACGAATGTGACCCTTGTCTTTTCGCCAAACCAGGCCCTGCTTGCCATGAAGGCGGGGGCTTCATATATCAGCCCGTTTGTGGGGCGGCTGGACGACGTGGCCCACGAAGGGATGGATATGGTGGCGGATTGCCTGGAAGTCATTGAAAATTATGGCTTTACCTCCGAAATCATCGTCGCGAGTATCCGACACCCCCTGCATGTCCTGACGGCCGCGCGGATGGGCGCGCACATTGCCACCATTCCCTACAAGGTCATGGTGCAGCTCTCAAAGCACCCCCTGACGGATGTGGGCATTGAACGGTTCCTGAGTGACTGGGAAAAGGTGCCGAAATGAGGTATGACCGTTTGTATCGCCATCCGAAATTTTTCACGAAATCACCAGAAGCGTAAAGGCGCTGGCGTGGCAGGGTCAGCCCCCTCTTTTTGGCGCCGTGACCCGGAAGGATACCTGACGGGGATGGCAACACGTGTGAAACACCCCTGACGCGAAATCACTTGTGTCACGTTTTCGTGTTTCTGGATTGTGCCGGAGAACGTGGTGAAGAGGAAGGGAGGATTCTTGTTGGTTCATGCCGGTTTCAGGGGAATGAACAGGTTTTTTGATTGAAATGGGGGGAGCATGGCCGGCCAAAGAGGGGTCCTTGTTCCGTTAAAGGCATTTGCCCTCAGCCGCGGGGCGCTGTTTGTGTTCGCGTGGGTTACCCTTGCACTTTTCCCCATCAAAAGCGGTAAGCGATACTGGCGCGCCTTTCCCCATAACACCGCGCTGGATGGATGGGCGCGGTTCGATTCAGGGTGGTATGCAAGAATCGCAAAGTATGGGTATCAGAATATCCCGATGGGAGATGGGCAGGATACGAATTTTTTCCCCATGTATCCATTGGTGATCCGGACGGTCGGGAAAATAGTGGGAAATATTTACCTCGCCGGGATCATCGTTTCAAACGCCGCTTTTTTGCTTGCCCTGATTGGCTTGCATGGGCTGGTTGTCAAAAGGTATGGTCCGGCGCTCGCGAAAAGAACGGTGACCCTTCTGGCCTTCAACCCCTTTTCCTTCTTTTACAGCGCCGTTTACGCGGAGGCGCTGTTCCTGTTCTTTCTCGTTTACGCGTTCTATCTCTGTGAAAACCGGAGGTATTTTCTCGCGGGGGTTTCCGCCGCCTGCGCGGGAGCGACCAGGAATCTCGGCGTCTTTGCCTTTGTGGGGCTGGGATTGTTGGCTCTAAGGCAAAGGGAGAATGCCCCACGACGCCTGGAGGCCAGGGCGCTTTGGCTGCTTCTTGCCGCGGTGGGGCCCCTGGCGTACAGTGTTTTTTTGTGGATTCGGTTCAACGACCCGCTCCTTTTTCTCCACGCGCAGCGGGCATGGGGCACGTTTAGCCCGTTGGGAAATTTAACCCATATCTTCAACACGTTTCATACCAATCGATTTCTGGCATTGGGACGCCTGGCGCTGTTTCTGTTACACGCGGGGGTCGGGATTTTTTCTATTCTGCTGGTACTGAAAGTGGGGAAGTTTTTGAAAATGCCCTATGTGATTTTCTCTCTTTTACTTATCCTCCCCGGCTTTTTGAGGCTCACAAGCCTGGGGCGGTACGTAATGGTGGTGTTTCCGGTCTTCATCGCGCTTGCGATGGTGACTGACAAAAGATGGGTGTACAGAGGGGCTCTCGCCGTGGAAGGCTGTCTGCTCCTCCTGCTCTCTTTAATGTTTACCCACTGGTACTGGGTGGCGTAGGGATTGTGAGGGTGTTATCCATAGTCAACTCACGTCCGGTTTCCCGTCGGTAGATTTGGGCGATAAGGTTTGTGTCGATGGCCTCCGCGTCTATCTTGATGACCTTCACATTCTGGCTGCTGAGGACATATTCCGGCCCTTTCCCGTGAAAGGGTTCACGTGTCAGAACCACGTCAACCCCTTTCGAAGTCAGGTGTTCGGCAACCCTGATTCCCTTTCCTCGCTCCAGATGGGTAAAGGGATTGGGCGTGGTTTCCATCCGAAGTATCCGGTTGTTCCCGCGATGGATCTCTATCCATCCGATATACGGGGCTTCCCCAAAGTGCTCAGAGACACGCCAGTGAGAGTCATCTGTAAGCATGGCTGCAATTGCAAAGGTTTCCTTGACCGTTGGCTCGTAATGCAGGACAATCCGGTCGGCCTGCGGAACCTGTGAGCGGACCTTTTCAGTAATTTCCTCGATAATTCGATGCGCGTGGGCAAAATCTTTCGCGTTCACGATTAGCGTCCCCTCGATAAAGGTAAAACTGCCGGAGTTTCTCCCAATGATTTCACGGATGTCCGTGATAGCGGGATGCGCGGAGATAATCTCCCGGATACGGGTCAGGGTTTGGGCATCGATAGAGGCATCCAGCAGCACGCGGACGGATTCGAGGAGGATGTCCCAACCCGCTTTCAGGATGAAGGCAATGACGATAACGGTGGCGGCTTTCTCCGCGGGAAAATCGAACAGAGAACCAACCAGCCCCAGGAAAACAACGGCGGACACGACGGCGTCCATGCGGATATGCCGGCCGTCCGCCTTCAGAGCGGGAGAGTTTTCTATTTTTCCCATTTTAATCTCGTAAGTGGAGAAAAGATAGGATGAACACGCGGCAATTCCCGCTGAGGCCATGGCTATGTAGGGATGGGTAAGGTGAAAATACCTGCGTTCAAAGAAGATTTCTCGAAAAATCTCGTATCCCGTTAAAAAAATGATGAAAGAAATGCCCACGGCGATGAGGTTTTCAACCTTGTACAGGCCAAACGGGAAGTTTTGTGATTTGCGGTTGGATATTTTGACTCCGATTAAAAGCGCGATGGAGGAAACGATATCCGTGGAAGAGTGAATGGCGTCAGCGATCAGCGCGATACTCCCTGAAAGAAGTCCCATTCCCAGTTTCAGGATGAAAAGAAAACTGTTCAGAACGATGGAAAGCGTGGCAACCTTTGTTTTCGCTGAAAACTTCATCCGGAAGATCCTAAGCGTCGTTTTTAATGTGACACAATAACATTGTCCGAGCGCAAAATTAAGCTGTCGTTTTGCAACTCCTAGAAATAAATATTTACAACTTACTTGACAATAACCATATACCATATTATATTTGAAAAAAGCAAGAGAGTGGTGGATGAAATAATGGGAAAGGGGATCTATCCGATTGGGGTCGCAGCGGATTTGCTTCAGGTGCATCCGCGAACATTGAGAATCTATGAACAGGAGAATCTTATCAAACCGGAGAGAAGGAACGGCCGGCGATACTATTCGGACGAGGATCTGGAGTACATACGATGTATCCGGAAACTGATTCACGAAGATGGCATCAACCTGACGGGGGTTAAAAGGCTGATGGAGGTGGCACCATGTTGGAAGGTTCGCGGATGCCGGAGAAGACAGTGCGGCCGTTTTCACAAGGCGGGTCCAATGACAAGGCGGCGACGAGGTGGCAGCGTTGGAAGAGATAATTCTTAGCGTTTTGTGTGACAACATGGCGGCCATGAAGGAAGGGATACGGGCGGAACACGGCTTTTCCGCGTTTCTGGAATGGGGTGACCGGAAGGTCCTCTTTGACACGGGACAATCGGATATCTTCTGGCACAACGCCGAGGTGATGGGGTGCGATGTGGAAAGCGCGCAAAAGGTTTTGGTGAGCCATGGCCATTATGATCATACCGGTGGATTGGGGAGGCTGGCGCGGCCCAATCGGGCTGTAACGGTTATCGCGCACCCGGCGGTTTTTACCCCGCGTTACAAGAAGCAGAAAGACGGGTCTATGAAATATATCGGGTGCCCCTATAGCCGGGATTTTCTCGAGAGCCGGGGCCTGCGTTTCAGTTTTGTAGAGAGCCGGGTCGAGGTGGTGGATGATGTCTTTTTCGTCTGCGGAATACCTCAGACGACAGATTTCGAAAAGGGGGATCCTCTCCTGATGGTGAAAAACCGGGAGGGTGAATTTGAACCGGACCCATTTTTGGATGACGCCGCCATGTACGCAAGGACCCCGGAGGGACTTGTGATTGTCCTGGGTTGTTCCCATCGAGGCGTCATAAATATCTTAAGATATATCTTGACTTTGGAAGGTGACGTTCCTATCTTAACCATAATCGGAGGAACGCATCTGTCCAGAAGCAGCCGGGAGCAGCGTGAGGAGACGATCGACGCCCTGCGGGCGTTAAATCCGAGAATGGTCGGTGTGTCACATTGCACGGGCACAGAGGCGACAGACGCGATGCGCCACGTCTTTGGCCAGAGGTTCTTCAGGGCCATGGCGGGCGTGAGAGTGACGATAAATCAGAAGGGAGGGAGTGTAATTCAATGAGTTCGGAAGAGAAAATCAAGCAGAGGATCCAGGAAGTTTCAAAGGAAGGGAAAATCACCTGTACAGCGGCCCACGAAGTGGCAAAAGAGCTGGATGTGCCCATCGGGAAGGTGGGGCAATTGATTAACCAGTTAAACCTGAAAATTATCGCCTGTGAACTGGGATGTTTTTAGGGACGTGAAAGGAGACAGCAATGGCTGAATGTAAAGAAAGCACCTCTTGCAGCACGTGTGGAAGCGCATCAAGCTGCAGTGTGGATGAAAAACAGCGCCATGAGCAGGAGCTTCTGGCGAAAAAGCTTGAATCGATCGACCACCGCCTGGCGGTTATGAGCGGGAAGGGCGGGGTTGGTAAGACGACCGTGGCCGTCAACCTGGGCGTCACCCTGGCGCGGGAAGGCCTGAACGTGGGCCTGATGGACGTGGATATCCATGGCCCCAACGTTCCAAAGATGCTGGGGATTGAAACACGCCGCCTGGAAGGGAGCGAGCAGGGTGGCATCAACCCCATTGAAGTCTTTCCCAACTTCAAGGTTGTGTCCATGGCGTTTCTTTTGCAGGACAGGGACACACCCGTGGTATGGCGGGGCCCGTTGAAACATTCGCTGATTCAGCAGTTTGTCAAGGATGTCAATTGGGGGCATCTGGATTACCTGATTATCGACCTGCCTCCGGGGACGGGAGACGAACCCTTGAGTGTGGCGCAGGTCATTAACAAGATGGATGGGAGCATTATCGTGACCACCCCTCAGGACGTGGCGCTCCTCGATTCGAGAAAATCCGTGACCTTCAGCCGGCAGCTCCAGGTGCCGGTGATTGGGATTGTTGAAAATATGAGTGGGTTGATCTGCCCGCACTGTGGAAAGGAAATTGACCTGTTCAAGGTCGGGGGTGGCCGGAAGGCCTCTCAGGAATTGGGTGTCCCCTTCCTCGGGAGCATCCCGATTGATCCTGAGATTGTACAGGACAGCGACCGTGGCGCGCCGTTTGTGATGTCACATCCTGATTCGAAGGCCGCTCAGGCTTTCAAGGAAGTGGTGAAAAATGTGAGGGCGTTTGTGGAACAGCCTGAAAAGAACGCCGCTTCTCAGGCTTAATGGTTGCGCAGAAGTTAGAACCCATCAGGAGGAAGACATGGAACTTTTGGAAGCTATCAGGACGCGACGGACCGTGCGGAGGTTGAAGGCTGACCCCATCAAGGAAGAGCAGCTTAAAAATATCCTTGAGGCGATTCGATGGACGCCTTCCTGGGCGAATACCCAGTGTTGGGAGGTCGTAGTCGTCAGGGATCGAAGCGTGAAGGAAAAACTGGCTGAAACCCTTTCACCGACCAACCCGGCGCTGAAGGCGGTCACGAACGCCCCAGTCGTGCTGGTGATGTGCGGGAAGAGGGGGCTTGCCGGGTTTAAGAAAGGGGAAGTCACGACGGACAAGGGAGACTGGTTCATATTCGATGTGGGCGCGGCAACGTTGAATGCCTGCCTGGCGGCCCATGCGCAGGGACTGGGATCGGTGATCGTGGGATTGTTCGATTCGAAAAAAGTGGAAGAGATTCTCGGAGTTCCTGAAGGTGTTTCAGTCGTTTCCCTGATTCCCATCGGCGTTCCGGAAAAGGTTCCCGAAGGGCCCAAGCGTAAACCGCTGGAAGAATTTGTGTTTGAAAATCACTATCAATCATAAGGAGGTATGCTGAATATGCCAAGAATCGCGTTTTCTTCTGAAGACAACGTGGGGTTGGAGGGGCAGATGAGCGGCCATTTCGGCCGGTGTCCCTATTTCACCCTGGTGGATGTGGAAGATGGAAAGATTCAGAATGTGACGGTTGTGGAGAATCCCTTTTATAACAATCATCAACCGGGGCAGGTTCCCGCGTTTATCCACTCGCAGAAGGTGGATGTCATGATCGCGGGCGGGATGGGGCCCATGGCCATTAACCTTTTCAACAGCAACGGGATCGAAGTTGTAACGGGATACATGGGGACCATTCAGAACGTGCTGGACGCCTATCTTAAAGGGGAGGCGAAAGGGGCCAGCGGCTGTGCGGACCATGAAGACCATGACCATCACCATGGCCATGGCGGGGGATTTGTGCATTAAGTGAGGATGCGAACCGATGAAAATTGCCATTTCTTCCACTGGTGAAGGGCTGACCGCGAAAGCGGATCCAAGGTTTGGGCGTGCGCCGTACTTCGTGCTGTTGGATGACGCAGACTCTGATGTGCCAGGCGTGACGGTCCTGAAAAACGAGGCGGCGGAGGCAGCCACCGGGGCGGGAACCGAGGCGGCCCGAAGAGTTGTGGAGGAAGGGGCACATGTTGTCATCTCTGGCTCTGTGGGGCCTAATGCTTTCCAGGTCTTTGAGCGAATGGGAATACCCGTTTATCTGATTCAGGGAGATATGACGGTTCGGGAAGCCTATGAACGGTATCAAAAAGGTGAATTAACACGGATGATTATCAAGAGACTGTAACGAAAGGACTCTTAACCGGAAGGGGTGATTTTAATGAAGGTCATTGTAACATCAACGGGACCAAGCCTGGATGATGAGCTTGATCCAAGGTTTGGCCGGTGTCAGTATTTTCTCCTCGTGGACACGGAAACGATGCGGGTCTTGGAAACCATTTCCAACGAAGGAATGATGTCCGCGGGTGGCGCGGGGATTCAGGCGGGCCAGCTGGCCGCAAACAAAGGCGCCGAAGCGGTCATCACCGGCAACGTGGGACCCAACGCCATACAGACCCTCCAGGCGGCCGGGATCGGGGTGTATCTGGCACCCGCGGGAACCGTGCGCCAGGCGATCGAGGCATTCAAGCAGGATGCCTTGAAAGGGGTTTCTTCCGCGACGGTGGACGCGCATCATGGGATGGGGAGCGGTTCGGAGGCGCCCCAGGCCCAGGCATACGGCCCAGGGATGGGAAGAGGCATGGGGCGTGGGATGGGCATGGGACGGAGATTCCAGTCTCAACCCGCGCCATCACCGGAAATTGATCAGCTACGCGCCGAGATTGACGGGTTGAAGAAAGATCTTTCCGAGATGAAAGAGATGCTGAAAAAACTGACTGAGAGTTAGGGATGGTTTCTCCGGAGAAGGCCTGGATGGCTGATTCCGGGGCCGTGGAATTAGAAAGTTTGGTGAAAGGAGGTGTGAACCATGCCAGGATTTGATGGTACAGGCCCAAGAGGTGAAGGGCCCATGACCGGTGGCGGAAGAGGTTTTTGCGCCCGCCCTGCCGGTTACGGACCCTATGGCGCGGCCGGCCGCTGGTATCCACCTTATGGAACCGGTTATGCCGGATATGGCGGTTGGGGCCGCCCCGTCTATGGCGTGGGCCGCGGAGGTATCCCCTATGGGGGAGGCCGTGGGCGCGCCTTCGGTGGTGGCCGCGGACGCGGCTGGCGCTGGTAACCCTTAATCACTGGCTGGGGGGAGTTCCTTCCCTCCAGCCCGTTTTCATCTGTATCCATTGGAAGTTAAATAAATAGGAAAAGGACAAGTGTATGGAAAATACAGTAACCATCACGATAGCCAGCGGAAAAGGCGGGACCGGGAAGACGCTCGTGGCGACCTCTCTGGCTTTGTCTCTTCCGGAGGGGGTGCAATTTCTTGATTGTGACGTGGAGGCACCCAACTCTCATATCTTCCTGAACCCTCAGTGGGAAATGGAAGTGCCGACGGGGCTGGTGGTTCCGAGAGTGGATGAATCGGTCTGCACGGCCTGCGGAGAATGCAACCGCGTGTGCGAATTCAAGGCGATCGTGGTCATCGTTGACAAGGTTCTGGTCTTTGACGAACTGTGTCATGGCTGCGGGGCGTGCACCTATATCTGCCCCGTGGATGCCATTACGGAGATTGAAAAACCCATAGGTGTCATTCGCAAGGGATCCGCGCGAAACGGGATCCATTTCCTGCAGGGACTGTTGAATATCGGCGAACCCATGGCGACACCTATTATTCGCCGGTTGAAAAAGGAGGCCTCTCCGGTCGCGAAGATTACCCTTCGGGATGCCCCGCCGGGGACCTCGTGCCCCGTGATTGAGAGCGTGGAGGGGAGTGACTACACGATTCTCGTCACGGAACCAACCCCTTTTGGGCTCAACGACCTGAAATTATCGGTGGGGGTGTGTCGGGAATTGAATGTCCCCTTGGGAGTGATTATCAATCGTGCTGACGTGGGAGACGCGGGTATTCATGCCTATTGCCGGGAGGAGGGTCTCCCGATCCTGATGGAGATTCCGCTGATTCGTGAGGTCGCGGAAGGATACGCGAACGGGGTCCCCCTCATCGATGTCCTGCCCCAGTATCGAGACAGGTTCCAGGAATTGTTTGACAAAATCCTCAAGGAGGTGCGTCATGGCTGAGGCTAAAACATCTCCCCGGCAACTGACCATTATCAGCGGAAAAGGCGGGACGGGGAAAACGACCCTGACGGCGGCGTTCGCCCAGTTAACGGAAAACAAGGTCATGGCGGATTGTGATGTGGACGCTGCGGATCTGCATCTGATCCTTGAACCCACGATTAAAAAGTCTGTTCCCTTTTACGGGGGACGGAATCCGGTCGTGGATCTGGATGCCTGCACGAAGTGTGGCGTCTGCACGGAAGTTTGCCGGTTCGGCGCCATACATGATGGGGTGGTGGACCTGTTTGCCTGTGATCATTGCGCCCTTTGCGCCCACGCCTGCCCTGAACAGGTGATAAAGATGGAAGACGCCCATTCCGGAGACTGGTTTGTCTCGGAAACCCGCTTCGGTCCCATGGTACACGCGAGGCTGGGAATCGCCGAGGAGAACTCCGGAAAGCTGGTGACGATGGTGAGAAAAGAGGCGATGGAGGTAGCCAAAAAGGGTTCGCGTTCCTGGATTATCATTGATGGTCCTCCGGGGGTGGGGTGTCCGGTCACGGCCTCCCTCGCGGGGGTTGACAAGGTCCTGGTGATAACGGAACCGACCCTGTCGGGGATTCATGACATGGAGCGCGTGCTGAGCCTGGCGACACATTTCAATATTCCCGCCCAGGTTTGTATCAACAAGTTTGACATACACCTTGCCAATACGCGACAGATCGAGGCGTATTGCCTGGAAAAGGGGATTGAACTTGTGGGAAAAATCCCCTTTCATCGGGGGGTTATCGAGGCAATGGTGAATGGGAAGACTGTCATCGAAACAGATGTCCCGGAGGTTGCCCCCGCCATTCATCAGATCTGGGAGCGGGTGATGGGGGAGTGACGGAAACTTTCCCCCAGTATTTTCCGTTTAATTGGCTTCCATAACGGCTATAATTTCATCAGCGAGGGTTTTGGTTATGGGGAGGGTAACCTGCTTTTTCGTGCGCATATCGCGCAGAACAATTTCCTGGCGTTGCAGCTCCTCTTCCCCAATAATGGCCGTGTAGGCCGCGTTCAGGCGGTTGGCCAGTTTCATGAGCGCCTTGAGGCTTTTTGGCTCATAAGAGAATTCGCAGACTTTTCCCGATCGTCTCACACCGGCCGCGAGGGTCAGGCCGAAACGGCGCGCGTCTTCCCCAAGCGTGGCAACGAAGAGGTCACAGGGCCAGACAGGAGAGGTGGCCCGCACCTCTTGAAGAATCATGGCGAGGCGTTCCATGCCCATGGCATAGCCGATTCCGGGGATGTCAGGGCCGCCTAACTGTTTCACGAGCCCGTCGTAGCGACCCCCGCCCGCCACAGCGTTTTGAGCACCGAGGTTTTCGGAGACGGCTTCAAAGGTTGTCTGCACATAGTAATCCAAACCTCTGACCATCATGGGGTTAAGACGGGTCGGAATCTTCAGTTCGTTGAGGTAATCACGGACAGAACCAAAATGTGTCCGGCAGGTTTCACACAGGTATTCCTGTATATTGGGCGCGTCCAGGGCAAGCGCGTGGCAGGTCTCCAC
>WGDA01000066.1 GCA_015493505.1 Pseudomonadota bacterium
CAGAGATTGAAGAAGATGATATCAAAAGGGCCATGGATCGGTTGAATCACCGTCCACGGAAAAAGTTGGGGTTCAAAACCCCTTATGAGGTGTTCTATAATACCTCTACAACTCTAATCCCAAAAGTTGCACTTACAAGTTGAATCCGCCTTTTAGAAAAAGGGCAAGTCCATTAAATTATAATTTTTTATCCTTAACAATCCTGTCAATCCTGTTTATCCTGTCAAAGAATCATTAGTTTTTTATCTTTGTTTTTTATCCGTGTTTGTCCGTGTCCTCCTGATACTATCTCACCCACCAGGTCATACGGTCCAGCGTCAGTAATGCGGACCGGTACGATATCCCCGATCTCCGCCGTCCCCTGATTGATAAGAACGCACCCGTCGATCTCCGGAAACTGAAAGGCCGTTCGCCCACGAAGCAGCAGTTCGGTTTCCTCATGTGGCCCTTCCGCCAGGACGGGGAGAACTGTTCCAATCAGTTCCCGGTTGGCCTGGCGCGCGATCTCCCGCTGGAGGGACATCAGCGTTTCAACCCGCTGCTCTTTCACCTCTTCGGGAACCTTGTGGGGATCATGAAACGCCCAGGTTCCCTCCTCATCCGAATAGGCAAAAACGCCAAGGCTGTAAAACCGCTGCTCCCTGACAAAGGCGCACAGTTTCTCAAAATCCTCATCCGTCTCTCCGGGAAACCCGACCAGGGCCGTGGTTCGCAGCCGTAGTCCCGGTACTCTCCGAAGGCGGCTCAAGACCTTCCGGATGGCCTCCGGGCCCGGGCGACGCATGCGTTTCAGGACCCGGGGCGACGCGTGCTGGATGGGGGCATCCACCACGGGGCAGATAGACGGGTGGCTCGCCATCACCTCCGCGAGGGCGGGGGTCACACGCCGGACATCTGGGTAAAGATAAAGGAGCTTGACCCAGGCCACGCCGGCGACATCCGCCACCCTTTCCAGGAGGCGGGCGAGGTTCATCCCTTTTTCGAGGTCAGAGCCGTACGCCGCCGTGTCCTGGGCCACCAGGATAATCTCTTTGACGCCCCGGCCCGCCAGTGTTTCCACCTCCCGAACGATTTCCCCGGCGGGGCGCGAACGGTACCTGCCGCGGATAGCGGGTAACGTGCAGAAGGCACATCGTCGGTTGCAGCCATCGGCGATCTTGACGTAGGCGGTGTAAAAGGGGGTCGAAAGCGTCCGCTCAACCCCTTCCTGCGCCCGTGTCTTTTCCGGCGCGTGGGTGACCCAGCGCGATCCTGCAAGAGCTTTTATCAACGTCTCGTTATCTACCCGCTCCATTTGCCGGGAAACCAAAAAGGTCGTCACTTCGGGCAAGAGCTTCATCAGCGTCCTGCCGTAGCGCAGAGGGAAACAACCCGTTACCACCAGCCGGGCCTCGGGCGCAGCCTCGCGGAGAGAAAGAATCGTATCGATGGACTCCTGCGTGGCGGGCTCGATGAAGGAACAGGTATTGACGAGGATCACGTCCGCCTCGGCGGGATCTGTCACTGGCCGCCACCCCATGGCCAGCAGCCTGCCGCTGAGCCATTCGGAGTCGATGAGATTCTTGGGACAGCCAAGGCTTAAAAGATAAAAACGGCCCTTCCTGGTCATCAGCCGGCAAGCCCCCCCAGCTCTCTTGACAGTTCCGGAAAAGGAGACGGCATGAAGGAGCTGAAAAAGATGATGAGCATAATGATTCCAATGACCTTTCTCCTGGTATCAAGGGGTGTGAAATCATCGAGTGGCGGCGGATGTTTCAGCCCGAAAAAGAACAGGAGAACGATCAGAAGTGTCCATTCAGGGTTGAACAACAGGGCGTACAGGGCGAAAAGGAGCACGCCAACCCGATAGACCTTGATGCTTTTTGGTCCCAGCAGGGCATACAGAACGTGCCCGCCGTCGAGCTGGCCGATGGGGAGCAGGTTCAGGGCTGTCACAAACAGGCCGACCCACCCGGCGTAGGCCATCGGGTGAAGGGCCACGTCGTATCCCTTGGGGATCGGCCCCAGTGCCAGATACTCCAGGGTTTTGAACAGGAGGCTGTCTCCGAGTATCATCCCCTGATGGTGAAAGGAATCGAGCGGAACGATCCTGGAAAGTTTCAGGCCCAGATAGATGGCGGGAAAGGTCAGGATCAGGCCGGCGATAGGCCCACCCGCGCCGATATCAAAAAGGGCCTTCCTGTCCGGAATCAGTCCCCGCATTTTGATGATGGCCCCAAAGGTTCCGAAGGGGGAAAAGGGGAATGGGATAAAAAAGGGTAGCGTCGCCTCCACCCCATACACGCGGCTCATCACGAAATGACCCATTTCATGGCACAGCAAAATGGCCATCAGGGGGAAGGCATACCAAAATCCTGCCACGAAATACGTGGAGATCAGAGTCAGGATAAAGAGCGTGGTATGGAGGGCAAGTCTTTTGCGGCTCATGGGAAGGTTACGCGCCACGAATAGCCTGGCAAAGCCACGCGAGAGCCGTTTCCACCGTCTCTTCCTTGATGGCGGTCCTGTCTCCTTCGAACCGATAATGGCGGGACTCCAGAACCCCTTTTTCAGGAAAAGATATCCCCATAAAAACCGTTCCCACGGGCTTTTCCGGAGACCCTCCCGTCGGTCCCGCGATCCCCGTGATCCCGAACCCCAGGTCACTTTGCGCGACCCGGCGCACGCCATCCGCCATCTGGCGGGCCACCTCGGCACAAACGGCGCCTTGCGCTTCAATGATTCCAGCGTCCACGCCGAGTACCCGGGCCTTGGCTGCGTTGCTGTAGCTTACCACCCCCAGGAGAAAGACCTCGGAGATGCCCGGCACGTTGGTGAGCCGGTGCGCGAGCAGCCCCCCGCTACAGGATTCCGCCGTCGCGAGGGTGAGCTTTCGCTCTAACAGGAGATGGTATAGCTTTTTTTCGTTTGTCAACACCATCCCCTCCTTTATAACAGCGCCAGAATGTGGAGGATGACGCAGCCAAAAACACCGGCCAGGATGTCGTCCATCACGATTCCTGTCCCTCCAGGGATCAGGCTCTCCAGTTTCCTGATGGGAAAAGGCTTGAGAATATCGAGAACCCTGAACAGAATAAAACCCGCCAGCGCGACCACCCAGGTGAAGGGCAACGCCCAGACTGTTACCACGTATCCCAGGATTTCATCGATGACGATGTCGTTTGGGTCCGTGACACCATAAATCTTCTCCGCCTTGTCCGCGATCCAGCAGGATATCGCGATCATCACAATCAGGATCACTGTGGATTCCCAGAGAGGAAAGAACGACAGAATCAGGGCCAACGGGATACCGATCAGGGTTCCAAAGGTTCCCGGAACGATGGGGGCGTAACCTGTATAAAAACCCGTTGCCAGAAGAATAACCCCTTTTTCGATCAGGGTTTCACCCCAGATTTTCTCAGAGCGAACCGGTTCGTATTTCATATTTGTGTCCTTTCAATCTCTTTTATCCAATTTATCATAATCATCCCTTCCTGTGAAAGAGGAGCTTGAGCCAAGGCGAGAGAGTTAGAAGGTATCGAGCCCCCGTTGCGTAAATACGTTTCCCCAGTTCAATTCTTTCCCTTCAAGGTAACCCGAATTTTTCGTAAAAATACATTTCTGGTTCAAGAGTCATGAGGTCGCCACCCTTTCAGGCCTGATGGGTCATTGATTTCATATAGCAACAGGTGACCAAATCTTCCCAGGAAAATGTAATGAGAAATGACGCCAAATGGCGCGAGAGGAAAGCGCCCTCTTACCCTGTCCATGCGTGGCGTGTTGGATAAAATTAGGTAGTGGGCAAAGAGGTGCGGTTCGGTAAGGATTGTGTCGTATTCATTTTGGAAGGGCAGAAAAAAACGTTTGGGTTTTTTGGAGAGGAAAACGACGGGATAGTTCCGTGTGTCGTCTATTAGAATCATCCCTTTTTTTTCAACGTGATGGAGCAGATCATAATAATTAGAAAGATTGCTGAATGCGGGGCTACCCTTCAGGGCTTTTCTGAAAAGTTTTTCTTCATGGGTGGCATAATGCGTTGGAAGAATAAAGCTTGACGCGAGGGAGATCGCGAATGAAATCGTGAAAATTTTGTTAAACCAATGGGAGTGGGTTTCCTCAGGGTTGTTGAGCCAAATGGTGATGGCGCTCGTCAGGAAAATGAGGAGGAAATAGGATTTAATCTGTGTCTGCTGAGTGGCTACTTGGATGACAAGGAGAAGGAAAGGGGTAATGGCGACGGCAAGGGAGACCATGCACTTAGTCGGGCGTGGGGTGAGAAGTTTGAGAAAGATTAAGAAATAGGGGAGTAGTAGCAATATATTGGCAAAACAAATTGTAAGTGTTTCCCGGAGGGCAGAGAGAAGATTGTTGGAAGCCGCGAGCCCCTCGGGTGTGGGCAGCAAAGGCTCAAGTGCTGAGCGCCAATACGTGATGAAATGAAAAGGGTCTCCGAGAAAGAGCCAGTTGATGTAACACCACGCCAGCGCGAAAAAAACGACCGGAAAGGCGCCAACAAACGGAATGGATGCTGCTCTTACCTTGTCGCCAGAAAAGTAAACATTTAGTGTAAGGGCGGCGATAAGAAGCGGGATCAGGAAGATGGTCTGAAATTCGGTAAAAAAGAGAAAAGTCGATAGGATTCCAAAGACAAAAAGATCGAAGGAGACATTAAAGCGCCGGTATCGGTAGAGGTGATGGAACATTTGTGTCAGAAAGGCAATTAACAGGCAGGCGGGGAGCTCTTCCGTGAAAAGGAAAATGGAAAGGGGAGAAGCCAGGATAAAGAGAAAAAGTATCACAAAAAGAGGAAGGGTAATCCTTTTGCTGCGTAGTCCTTGATATATTTTGAAAAGGAGCATGAAAGCTGTCAAGGCTCCAAAGGTTCCTGTCGCCCAGAAGGGGTTTCTGAAGATCAGCGTGATGTAAGGGGCAAGGGGAGGGAAACTGAACCCCAGGTTTGTGAGGCGCGGTGGGTTCCCATGAAAAACGATAAGGGCTTTTTCTCCCAAGTAGAGGATGATTTTTGAAGCGAATCCTCGGTGGAAAAGCCATGTGTTTAAGGAAATAAAAAGGAAACATAAAAAGGCAAAAGATGTTGAGGGAATGATGCCAAAGGGTATAAGCCACGCCCTTTCTTCAGTTTTTGAATACCGTGATCCCATGTGTCGTTTTTTCCCAGTAAAACGGCTTGAAAAAGAGTTGCCAGAGAGCTTTGTATGCGGATAAGGAATGGAAAAAGAGCCAGTAGAGGGGGTTTAAAAGCGCTGCGGGCAGCAGCGAAAAAAGGCGCCGGCGAAACACCGCGATCATGTTGAGGTAGATCCCGATAAAATTTCCGGCGAGGAGATTGAAAAGGCCAATGTGGACTACGTAAGAGGGGAGATATGGGTCAAGAAATTTCGTTCGCGTAAGAATCCAGATAAAAAAGATAATCCACACCAGAGGGGTCAGAAGGAAGATGATGGGAGTCCCTCCAACAAAAAGCTGAAATGACAGCCAGTTTTTTATCCCAATATTTCGAAGCATTTGAATGGGGTGCCGGTTATATACCAGTAGGGTCTGCATGTAACCTTTTATCCACCGAGACCGCTGCCGCAACCAATTCCCGTAACGAGAATTTGCCTCTTCGTAAGTTGTTGAATTGATGATTCCAACGCGAAAGCCATGGGCGCAAGCGCGGATGCCCAGGTCTGCGTCTTCAGTCACGTTGAAGGGGTCCCAGGCGCCAAGTTGTTTGAGGTAAGCAGCGCGGAAGTGGTTACTTGTCCCCCCGAGAGGAATTGGGAGCTTGAACTTATTGAGGCCAGGCAAGAGGTAATCAAACCAGTAGGAATATTCAAGGGTAAAAAGTTTCGTGATGATATTCTCATTCGCGTTGAAATAGTTGAGGGCTGCCTGCAAACAGATATATTCCGGGCCATATTTCTTGAAACCAACGACCGCTTTTTTCAGTTGGTCAGGATCTGGAATGTCCTCGGCATCATAAATCGTGAGATAATCTCCCCGGCTGAAAAAGACGCCATAATTACAGGCCTTTGGCTTCGTTTTTGGCAAGGCATCAGGCACGATGATAAAACGCCAGTTCCCGGGAGGATGCGCGGCTTTTGCGGCCGCGAGTGTTTCAGTGTCATTCTCTTCTAAAAGAAGCAGGATGTCTAACTTGTTTTGTGGATAGTCCAGCTTTTTTAGGGAATCAATCAGGATATGTATTACTTCCGGCTCCCTGTAAAGGGGTACGAGAACCGTATATACAGGGAGGTTCTTGTCGGATAGCTGTTTAATTTCCTGAAGAGTTATCGGCTCAATCATTTCGTCATACGCTCCAGCCAGGCTGAGAACCAATTTGAAAGCGACACTGATGAAAAAGATTAGTTGAGTAAAGATAAACAGGCTCTTTACGAATGAATAACTGTCAAAATAGCACCAGGCAAGGCAGGCATAAAGGAAAACCCCCATGGAGATTATTTGGCGTTTCGTGAAAACGGGGTATGCGGATTCCTCAGGGTTCCTGTAAAAAAGCCCATTGATGGATTGGTCGACAAGGTATGTTTTGTAACAATGCTGAATGAGTTTTAAAAAGTCGAGATCACTCACAAGGGTTATCTCAGTATTGTTCACGCCAAATTCTATTTTCGCGAAGGCGTTGATTTTTTGAAAATTCGGATAATCTGTCAGGAGAAAAAGGGTATCTCCTTCTATTTTTATGGGAATTACATGGTAGAATAAAGCCTTCTCGCTTCGAAGCTTTTTGATAAGGTTCCAGTCGGCCATCCGGCTGAATTTTTTGATGTCAACCTTCCAGAATGGAATCCTGAAATGTTTAGAGAGCGCTTCAAACAGATCGAGCCGGTTAATCCATCCCTGGCTCATCAGGATCCAGCCGAGACGTCCCCCTCTTTCCGCCTGCAGTTGCAAAGCTTTTGCTAACTGTTCTTGGGTGATTTTCGACTGAGCGAGAAGAATCTGCCCTATCCGTTGCGAAAATTGAGAAGCGTCAGAATCTGAGCCATAGGCTTGCATACGCTCCTCCCCCCGCTCCAGTCATTTCGCCCCACACGTGTCGATAAACGGCAATTACCAGTGAACACCTGCGGTCAAGTTGAAAATTCAGCCCAAACGTAGCCTTGAGAAGGCGGTAATTAGGTTGCGCAATGAGGTTTGGACCAAGCTGTCTCATTGATCCGTCTTTCAGCCCGTATTCCAGCTTTCCCTCCATTAAGATTTGTACTTTTTTGAAAGGATTCCAGCCAAGGGTGATTTTCGGACGTATCTGGCTGGAAGGATAGCCAAAGTATCTCCTGTACCCTATGCCGCTGTCAATAAACCCGTCACGGTTGAACATTTTGAACGACCAGCCGTGAAGAATTCCCACTTCCGCGCCCCAACAATCGTAGCCGAGGCGAGGATCGTCTTTTACGTCATATCCCGTGGGGATAATCAACAATCCTTGCAAGGAAAGGACGTGGTGAGTACTCCTGAAGATTTTTCTTTGCCATCCTGCTTCGATATCCGCGAAACCGTTTGTTTCTTTTGAATGCCCTGAAGCGTCGTCGGAGAGCCAGTCATAGAAAATGTTGAGGGTAAGGGTGTCCCGGTTTGTCATCCCCCACTCTAAATAAGGATTGAACTCCCATTTTTTGAAGGTTCCTCCCCTTCTTCGCAGATGTCCGTTTTCATCGTAATATTTTGAGGAGGCGTAATAGTAGGATTGTAAGGAGAGGAAAAGATTTCCTTTTTTTTGCCCCCAGGCACCTGCCATAACCACACGCGCCCCGGCAAGCGGGATGAGAAAAGCGCAAATGAAAAAAATGGAAATTTTTCTCATGTTAATCTTGGCGAGAGGCTAATTTATGGAAGAGGAAAAAAAGAAGGAGGAAAATGACCACTCCCAGGAAAATGAAGATAAAAAGGCGGTATTTAGACATGTAGAATGAGAAGTTTTTCGCTTCAGGATAAATAACCCGCATCTTCTGGCCTATCTCAAGTCCATACCATTCATGATGGCTTAAAAGGAGAACATTTGCCAGTTGATTTTGGGAAATCACTTTTAAAAGATGAGAGGGGGTAAAGGAGGCACCACCTTTTTGTGAATAAAGGATAACAGGTATTTCCCCTTTCGTGTAGAAAGTCTGGATTATGGCGGCAGAATCTCCAGCGTCCACACGCAGCAAGGGTTTCCTGTCGGTGGGGTCAATGATGATAAGAGAACGGTTCAAATACACCCAAGGCTTTAATCCCTGTGGGATTTTTTTGACATCGAAAAGCCCAAATGCGAAGTGGTTCTTTTTGAATTTTTTCCAATTGGCTAAACTGAGAGTTGGCAGGGGTCCCTTGGCTTTTCCTAACATTTCCAGAATTGGGAGGAGAGGGCGGAAAGATTTGGGGGATGTTGAGTCTAAAATAAGGGCTCCGTTGCCGCTGCAAATAACAGGAAAGGTTCCAATCTTCAATGGGGGGTGTTTACGATAAGCCTGGATGGTTAAAAAAGAATCCTTAAAAACAGTGGCTTCCATCTCCGGGAAGCTGCCTTGGCAATCTCCACTGTTCCTGTAATAAGCGAAGGCGATTTCCAGCGTGTTTTTCGCCTGGATATATCTTCCAGGGATTCTGAAGGTATGAGCGTGAACCCCGCCTTGCCCTTTTATCTCCTGTGATTCAATTAGCGCCCCATTAATCCTTACTTTGATGAAAGCGCGCTCTTTGTTGTTGATGGGAGAGTGAACGTAAAAAAGAGTGCATAACAACCTTCCAGGCCATCCGCCTAACTGAGAGGGGGAAAAGAAGACCCTTGTGGTTAGCTCTCCAATCCCTCGCATGATTCCGTCATTATAGCCCAACTTGCTGAGAGGGATGTTTTTTATGGGTGAGCTTCTAAAAGGATACACGGAAGTTCTTTTTATGTTTTGGAAAATCAACGCCTTAAGCCACCTCGATTGAAGGGTTTTTTCCCCTCGTGGGGTTAAATAAAGGTTATACCCGTAAACAGCGGCATCCCTTTTAAAAGGCCCGATGAAAATGTTGTAAGAACGGGGGTCATAAGGATGGACTGTCATGGGATGAGATAAGGATGGATGCGCGGATCCAGACAGGATTGCCAGATTGCAAATGGCTTCAATGTTTCCTTCCATGTTGCCGTCAGAAATGACGTTGAGGGAACGGGAAGGAGCCATAAAGAAATCCCTTACGGAATCTGGTGGACGTAGCTCCTTGATTTCAAAAAAACTTTTGTTGTCAATGAGCATCCAAAGGTTGCCACTCGCCGTATCCACGCATCGATCTCCAGTAATTGTGAAATACCCCCTTATTACAACATCTAAGGTATCTCCAATTGGGGCATCTTTTAAACTATTGAGAGGGACATTTACAAGCGCTGTGTTGAGGTCTGTTAGTTTGAAGCTTTTTATGGGAATGCCATTTACCTGAATGGTCACTGTTGAGCGGTTTTTCAGCATGGGAGAAAAGCGTAGAAATAGGGCGATCCGGCTTCCTTCCAGAGAATATCGGGGGAGCCATGGTATTCTAAACTCTTGATAAGGGTGAATTCCTTGAGCCAGAAGTGGCGCGCGAAATCCCAGATCAGAAAGGGTTATCCTGGTATCAACAGGCAACCATTGTGAAGGTCTGGGGATTTGGGATTTTATAACAGTGGCGTTGGGAAAGATTCCTTTCAATGAGTTAAGACACAAAATGGCCCCTCTTCTATCGGGGTATATACCTGCCCGAAGAGAAAAAATGGAGGGAGTTTTATTCTCCCACAGGTTAAGAAGAGGGGGAATGGAGGAGAGTTTTTTTTCAAGGGCCGCTTGGGTAGAAGTTTTTATCAACTCTACGGAGTAGTAAGGTTCTTCTGCCCCTCCGGGTATGGCAAAAAAAACGAGCGTGATAATCCCTGTCAGGATCCCAAAAACTTTCCACTGTCTTCTTATCATTTTCTCCCCCTGCCCATTTCAAGCGACTCTTTTCTTTCTTGGCATAACAGTAGCCAACTGAAAGGTGGTAAGCCCATAAAAAGGGTCCTTGTGCCGAATCCCGTTGAGCATCCAAACGAATGTTCCCGCGCCGCCGTTTTCAAGCGTTATCTCATGCCATTTCCGATAGAGGTATGTTCGTTTTTGGAAAAGGGTGTTTCTTTGTGCCTTGTTTTTATAGGGCCAGTCCCAACCCATTTCCCCCACGTACCATGGGTGCCCCTTATAGAGACGGCCACGGGTCATGAGCCACTCCTCTGCCAATTTCTCATAATTTTTCTGACTCGGAGAAACGTCCGCTCGGAGCAAATACCCCCACCCTTGCTTTTCGGTAAATGTACTCCCGCAAATATTCTTACGTTTTGCCGTAACCGTGGGGTGGGGATACATATGAACGGACCCGACTGTGATACCACTTTCATCGTTGTTTATATTTTTTACCAAATCGATCCCTTCATAATATTGCCCTTTCCCTTCGAGGCACATGGTGTGTAACGGAGCCGGTTTGGCTGTCCAGCCTTCTTCTCCAGAGGAGATATAGGGAGGAATCTTTCCCTTTCTTCTGTAGAAGCGTTTTATCCAATTGCCCTGTCTGTTTAACCATGTTGCTACAAGGTCAGAAGATGTTGAACCGTCAGGTAACGTTTTGCCCTTGAGGGAATATGGGTTTTTTGTTCTGGGCTCATTCATCACCTCGATGACAGGCACGCGTTTTGATTCGCAAAGGATGGAAAGCACTTTTCCCGTATGAAGCCTGAAAATACTTTCAACCTCAGGGGAGATATAAAATTGCAGGCATCTCCTTTCGTACATTTTTTGTTCTTCATCTTGAGAACATAACGCTTTGAAGTAATCCTTTTCCTTGAGGTGCCCAGCCCAGGCAAGGTATCGCAGAATTCCCCCGTATGAAGGCCAGAAGTTGGATAGAACGGGGACGAGGTGAAACTCCATTTCCGAAAGCTCTTGGATCAGGCAATCCAAGGTTTCAAACGCAGCCTTGTCCGGGCGGTTTACGGTAAGCCACATTCCTCCATCGGCCGAGCACGCAGGGGAAAAATATTGGGGGCCATTTTTAGGAAAATCGTTGAACGCCCAAAAACGCAGCGCGTTGAAATTACCCGTTTCCTTGAGCATGTCGAGCTTAAGTTCGTTTGAGAGATAATGTTTAACAATTTTCCTTAATGGGCGATGTGGCATCTTTTTGACTCTTTCGCATGTTTCAACAAGAAGGAAGAAGGCATTAAAACCGCGCATAATGGGTAAAGGAACAGGTTCCTCAGCGTAAATAGTATGTGGGTGAAGAGAACCACAAGCGAATAGAAGGCTCACCGCCCCTATTCTTTTAAGAAACTCTCTTCGTCCGATTTTGTTCTCCACCGCTTTTCCCAGAAGTAAAGTTTACACCAATTAAAAGAAAAGAATATTTACTATTGAATTTTAGGAAACGGAAAGATAGAAGTCAATAAGGCTGAAAGGGCCATGGCCTGAGCCAGGTTCTCCCCTGTCACGTTGCGTATTCCATGGTCTCACTATGGCTGATGGTTTTTGCCTGTTAGGGTGTACTGTCCGTCCGATAGGTTCTAATCCTTCTCTCCCTCAATCTCTCCATGGTGGATCTTGGTAATGATGCTAATTACGAAGTGATTGTTAATTTTTTCTGCGTAATTGTCGTGAAAATTTTGTTTGTGCCATTCTTTGTTAAATCCTGCAGCTTTGCCGTTCGGGCAGATATTTGAAGCCGGTGAGGGATGGCGGGGTGATCCCTTTATGCTGGACAAGGACCTTGAACATCTCGCCCATGCCACCCGGAAGGAGCAGGGATTTGGCGTTCAACCGAGTGTTGAGACTTTCCCGGGTGTCTTCTTCAGAAAGGGACTCCAGGATTCCCAGGCTCAGGAGGAAGTGCGCCTGGTCCGTGAATCCGGTTAGGGAAAGCCCCACCTGTTCCCCCCATTTCACAAGGGCCGTGAAGTTGACATGCGCCGTGAGGTCTCGTTGCCCCACGTGATGATAAAGGTCCTCCACCGCCCGGTGCCCCTCGTACGCGATAAGGGTTCCACGCCTCCGATAGTCCTGATACATTTCACGCGCGGGGTAGCCGTAATCTATGGTCACGAGAAACCCTCTCTTCAGTTTTTCCGCGATGGTTCGCAACCAGGTTCGGGCGTCAAGGTTCACCTCCGCGCGGAATCCGTTGAGGAGCTGTACCCCCTGCATTTCAAAGTAGGCCGCCAAATCAGGCGTGGAAAGGGGTTTCAGCACCTCAGTGAACTCACCCTGACTGTTCAGGGTAACGAAAACCTCTTTCAGGCCATTTGCAGTCATTTCAACCAAATGGACCGGGAAGGCGTCCACCAGCTCATTGGAGAAAAAGACCCCTTCCATGGAGGGCATGTCTGAGAGTGAGGCGTGCCAGGCAACGTTGAAAGGGGTGAGGGCTTCCTTTTGAGTCTTTCGCATTGCCGGGCTTCGTTCTATGATGACATAGCGAGGAGTTACACCCAAGGTATCCATTTCTGTCAGGATATCCCGCGCCAGAGTTCCATTGCCCGCCCCCATTTCCACCAGGGTTTCCGCTCCCATGGCCTGGAGCATTTCAGCAAACTGCCGGGCAAGCATCTTCCCGAACAGGGAGCCTAGGGAACTCGCGGTGTAGTAATCGCCTTTCTTCCCAATTCTGCCGGAAGTGGTGATGTAGTAACCGGCTTCAGGATGGTAAAGGGCGGTTTCCATGAAATCACGGAAGGAGATAGCGCTTTCCCGTCGAATGACCTCTCTCAGGATTTCCTCGGCCGTTATCACGGTTTTCGATCAGGCTTCAAAAAGCACGGACATACAGGTTAGCCCTGCCTGTGCCTTGCGAATTTCGGAGAGGTCAAGTGGAACAGGGTGGTACCCGGCTTCCTGAAAGAGGGTTGCTGTTTTCGGGCAGTCACGGGGCAACAGCACGTCATCCCCCAAAGGCAAAAAGCTCAGGCGATCCCCCTCATCCGGCGGGGCGCACAGGATTTTGAACCCCGAAAAGGGCGCGAGATCCACACCCTCCCTGGAAACGACGACCGTGTCTTTTCCCAGGGCGTTTACCAGGGATTTCAGGTGAAGCGCGCCGCTCAAGGTTACCGGAATGACTTTCCTGGATGTTTCTGCCCACCTGGACAGCGCCTGAATGCCCGCTTCGTTGGTTCGCGCGGTTCTCCCCACGAAAATCTTCTCCCCTATCTGGAGGACGTCCCCACCTTCCAGGGTCGCCGGCGGCTCCATCCGCTCTGTTTTGAGAAAGTGTTTCAGCACCTCACGGGTCGCCTGGACTTCGCCCCGGCGGGATTCCGCCCCTGTCCTGGTGATCAAGGCTCTGTTTCCGACCACGACCGCGGTATCTTCAACAAAGGGACAATCTGGGAATCGAGCATCCGCCGGCAGATGAAGAAGGATCCTGCCACGCGCGAGCAACGCCTCGTAATAACGGGCGTGCTGCTGGCGCGCGAGGGCCACATCGATGGGTTGGGGATTCCCTTCCGGCTTGATGCACTGGTCGAAAGATTCCGGAATGTCGCGAACCAAGGCGTATTGTGTCATTGAATTCTCCTGAACTTGACGGCTTCGTAAAAAGTCCAATTTCTGCGTCGTGCTGCATCCTCCGTCATTGCAGCGATCTTCAAGGTTGCCTCATTCCTCAGGAATTGCGCTCCTTGAACTTGAAGCCTTTTACTTTGCCTTCTAATTCTGACTTGTTGCGAGGCCATCAAATTTATTTCTATGGTTTTTCTCATTTTAAAAGGAGCATCCGGTGCGTTTTATTTGCGGGTATCTGAAATATAGGACATGGCCTCTTCCACGTTCAGTTCGCGCGTGCTGCCCCCGGTTCGGACGTAAAATTTCGTGCCCCCGTTATGCTTCACAAACACCGGCTTGGGTGAAGGGGACACGATAACCTGACACACGTCCTTCTCCTCGATGCGGTGGAAAAGGATATGCACATACTGGCATTTGTCAGAGCCCATCCGCGTGGCCACTGCCGTCATGATGGCTTGTTCAAACCCATCCCGATTTTTCCTTTTCAGCGTGCCGTAATCCCTTTCGAGACCTATGATATCCCCGCTGTCTCCCACCCCTATCAGCAGGGTTCCTCCTGAGCTGTTCATGAAGCCGGCGATGGTTTTCAACACGGGGGTTTCCAGGGCCTTGTTGAGTTTGTTGTTTACTACGTCCCACCGAAACGTGGATTTGAATTCAAGCTTCGGTCCCTCTCCCTGGGCGATGATCGAGCCCAGGTTCTTTCCAAGCTCTGAATGTAGCTTCTCGATGTGCCGGATCTTTTTCGTCCAGGACTTGAAAAGGAGCGCGACGATTAGCCCAAGCGCCGCGCCAATCCCCGTGTAGAAGGCCGTCTTATTGGGAGTGCCCCCCTGAAGGGAGCGAATCAACTGGCTGTAGATGAAACGCCAGACGGTGGGGTAATCGGGGTGGTGCTCATAATAAAATACAAATTCGTTGATCGGGTACAGCAGAAAAAACCCCACGGCAGCCCCCGCCACCATGGCGAAGATAAAGAACCGGGTCCAGAAAACATGTCCCCTAATTTTTTGGCTCATATTTTCACTGGAAGGCATCTCACCCATAGAGATAACGTTTTTGCTCTCTGTTTTCAAGGCAGGAGATGACTTTGAGGGGTGAGCGGGGCGCCGAAAACATTTTCTCCGGGGAGGCTTGTCCCGCGTTCCGCCACTCATTGAAGTGATTTAAAGGGAAAAAGCCTGAAACGGCTTCCTTCTATCCAAGCGCCCCGGTGAGTTGCTCGACCCAGTCAATAAAGGCGTTGACCGCTTCCTGTCCGGTAAACCGTGCGCCATGTTGAGGCACAATCATCTTGACGGGGAGGGATCGGGCGATGGATGCCCAGCGTTTGCAGGCGGAGCTGTGCGGAATGTACCGGCTGTGGAATCCCGACATGAAGGAAACGTGCCGTTCAAATTCCTCTCTGGAGGTAATGTTTTCCTGCTCCGGGCCGATTGAAGCTCCCAGGTCTCCGGAAAAAAGTATCCCGCTCTTCCGGTCGAACACGTGAAAATTCCCGGGCGAGTGGAGAAAATGCGCGGGAATCATTTGTAAGGAGGTTTCCCCGAATGAAAGCTCTACCCCGCCATCCGGTATCCCGATCACACGATCTTCGGAGAGGGTCACCATGCAGAAATTGGGAATGAACCGGACCCATAGCTCAGAAACGGCGATTTTCGCGTCCGTAATCAATAGCCATCCGTTCAGCCCGGCCCCCACGTCCGGATCCTGATGAGAGAGGATGATGTATTTGAGGCGTTGCGGTGGGCAATAGGGAGAAATCTCTGCCATGAGCTGTGAGAACAATCGGTTTCCTCCCGGATCGATCAGGATTCCCCACTTATTGTTCACAATCAGGAACTGATTGGAAGGGACCTCGGTTCCTTTGAAAAAATCATCAAACTTCAGGCAGAGATGCGTTTCATCCTTGTATAGCTCAATCGCCATGATACAGCCTCCTTTGTGATGCCGCGTGAAATTACCACGCTTTTCAATTTGATAAAACATTCCCATGAAAAAAGCAACGGGTGGGCGGGTCCTTTATACAATTTGACCAACTTCGTAGATTTACTTGACATTTTGCGTGAGATATGTTGACATCACGCGACAGTTGAACAGGGGTACAGGGTAAAAAGCGTGTGGTCTTTTCCAGAGTACTTTGAATGATTCCAATTCATGGATGGATCTTGAGAAACAGCAATATAAATGAACATATCGCCTCGCGAACCAGGGACGCTAATGAGCCAAATGAGGGCTTTACAGGCGAATTTTCGAATTTGAAATTGACTGATCTCATCCAGATGGGGACGCAAGGGGGCATGAGCCTGGTGCTTCATGTTACCCAGGGGCAAAAGGACGGCAGGATCTACATGCAGGATGGCGAAATCATTCATGCCGTTTGCGGGGATATCTCTGGAGTAGAGGCCTTCTATGAAATCATGTCCTGGAAAAAGGGGCAATTTCGCGCGGAAAGCTACGTCCCCCCTCCCACCCAGAGCATCACCCTTCCATGGGAACATCTCCTCATAGAGGCCCACAGATGGCTGGATGAGAAAGAAGCGCTTTTGAATCAAGCCACGGGGGACTTTGCCGGTTCCATTATCTTCCTGAAGGAAATCTCCGGGATTCTCGAAGAATGGGGGAAATCACATGAGGAAGCGATAGAGATCGGCCTCATCACCCCGGATGGGATCGCGACCATTTTCAACCGGGAGGAACGCCCGCCATCGGTCAAGGCCCTGGAAATTCTTCGTGTTGAGGCCGGCCTGTCTCAACTCATGAGCCGCGCCCTCGCGTGCGGGCCGTGCCAGGAGGTTGTGTTGGTAGGGGGAAACGCTTCGGTCGCCCTCTTTTTTCTTGATTCGCGTGTTCAGGTTTACGCCTTTATCGAGGCGAATATCTATCAGAAAGCCATTCTCAGGATGGAAATGACGTCACTTAACAAGAAACTCGGAGAAATTATAAAGAACTATCACAAGGAGGTC
>WGDA01000067.1 GCA_015493505.1 Pseudomonadota bacterium
ATAACCGGGTGGAAGACTTCACGTCCCACACGGGCAAGGGTGTTTCCGGGCGGGTCAACGGGAAAAGGGTGCTTTTGGGAAACCCCAAGCTCATGGCGGACTTTTCCGTGCCCATCGGCCCTTTGTCGGACAAAGCGGAACCTTACCGTCAGAAGGGACAAACGGTAATCTTCGTGGCGGTGGATACGGCCCCCGCCGGGTTTCTGGTGATTGCCGACCCCATCAAGGAAACCTCAAAGGAGGCCATTCGCCAGCTCCACGAAGAGGGGATGCGCATCGTTATGCTGACGGGCGACAATGAAATCACAGCGAAGGCGGTTGGGGACCAGTTGGGCATCGACGAGGTCATCGCCGGTGTGCTTCCGGATGAAAAAGCGAGTGTGATACGGAAATTCCAGGAGGAAGGACGCATGGTCGCCATGGCGGGAGACGGCATCAACGACGCCCCCGCGCTGGCGCTGGCCCAGGTGGGCATCGCCATGGGCACCGGCACGGACGTGGCCATGGAATCGGCCGGTGTAACCCTGGTCAAGGGGGACCTGCTGGGGATCGTCCGGGCCAGGAAACTCAGCCGCGCCACCATGAGCAACATCAGGCAGAACCTCTTTTTCGCCTTCGTTTACAATTCACTGGGGGTGCCCGTGGCGGCCGGTATTCTGTACCCCCATTTCGGGATCCTTCTCAGCCCCGTCATCGCGGCGGCGGCCATGAGCCTTTCATCGGTCTCGGTGGTCTCCAACGCCCTGCGGCTGAGGCGGGTAAAGATTTAATAACCATCAACCATCAACGATTAACAGAAAGGGGAAACAAGCATGAAGAAAGTGACACTAACCACATTTTTCGCCCTGATGTTTCTGTGCCTGGGATTCGCGCCTCTTTACGCGCATCAACCGGCTGGCCAGCAACAGGGAATGATGAACCAGCAGGGGATGATGAATCAGCAGTCAGGTGCCGTGAGCAATCCTCAGATGACACCGGCGCAGGCGCAGAAGCTTCAGGCGGCCATGAAGAAGATGCAGGCGGTCAGAGAGAAGATGCTCGCCGCCAAGACACCGGAGGAACGGTTCAAACTCATGCGCGAACACATGAAGGACATGCAGGCCTGTATGAACCTGATGTTCGCCGGAAACGCGATGGGGCAACCGACCGGGAAGCAGGGACAGATGGGGCCACAGCATATGATGGGTGGCCAGGGGCGAGGTATGATGATGCCAAATGGAAACCGGATGATGGGAAACCGTGGATATCAGGGGATGATGAGCTCCTGGTCTTGTGGGCCCATGATGCAGCAGATGATGAGAAGTTTTCTTGCTCAGATGAACATGATGATGAACATGATGCAATCAAAATAATTCTGAACCGCTTTCGCGGCCGGGATCACGTTTTAGGGTTCCGGCCGCTCACTCGAAAGGAACGAAACTTATGAAAAAACGTATGCTAACCATTTTTATGATTACCCTCTTTCTCTCTGCCGCGCAGGTATGGGCCGGACAGGTCAAACGGTATACCTTCAAAATCACGATTGGCCAGTGGCAGATCCTGCCGGATGTTTCCGTCAAATCCCTGATGATTAACAACCAGATCCCCGGCCCCACGATCGAGGTGACCGAAGGTGACATCGTCGAGGTAAAGGTTGTCAACTACAGCCCCCTGCCGCATACCATTCACTGGCATGGGATGGAGATCCCCAACAAAGAGGACGGTGTTCCGTATGTGACTCAGGACCCAATCGAAAGAGGGGAATCTTTTACCTACCGCTTTGTCGCCGAGCCCGCGGGGACACACTTCTGGCACTGCCACTGGAGTACCCTTCTGCATATCAGTGGTGGCATGTATGGTCCCCTGATCGTTCATCCCAAAGACCCTTCAAAGGATCTGAACAAGAAGTATCATGTCTCGCAGGACAGGGTAATGATCCTCGACAGTATCGACCCAAAGTGGCAGACCAAGATGCTGGCCATGATGGAAAAGATGCACGCCATGGAAGAGAAGAGTGAAAAGACCGGCATGGAAAAATCCGGTGGCGAGCGCCTGTTCAAGAGCGTCGCGGAATTCCGGAAAGCCATTGAGGAGGGATATAAGCCTCCTTATCTGAAAGGAATCCCCAAACCTTCCTATAAATACCACCTGATCAACGGACATCCCTATCCCCTAATTCCACCTGTCAAGACAACCGTGGGGAAAACCGTCCGGCTTCGGCTCATCAATGCCGGCAACAACCCCCATTATCTCCATTTTCACGGGATGTCCCTGTTGGTCGTCGCGATCGATGGCTTCACTCTAAAGAATCCCTATCGCCTGACCACGATTCCCCTTTTTCCGGGACAGGCGAAGGACCTGATCCTGCGGCCAAAAATTCCTGGGTGGTGGGCGGTGCATGACCACGCCGAATGGGCGTCCACCAATAACGGCCATTTTCCCGGTGGCGCCATGTTTCTGATTGGCGTGGCGGATAAAACCAGCAGGATTTCAAACTACACGCCCAAAATAAGCTTAACGCAATAAAAAAGTGAAAGAAAAGCGGTCCCTGAACTGTATTAAATAATAGAAAAGGGAAAGGGTGGCTTAAAAAAATTACCCAACAAGACGACAAAAAACCGTTGTAAAAAAAGGAGGAAAAAATGAAGACAACAAAGACATCAATGATAATTGTCATAGCGGTTGCGATGGCTCTGTTTTTCACGGGGCCACTGTTAGCTGATGGTGGAGGAATGAATTGGGGAGCTGGTAGTCCGATGATGGGCTGGGGGCCCAGTCATGAGCCGGCTGCGCCGGGACCCGTTGGACCCATGCCGGGGACGCCTCAGACACCCGTGGGCCCGGTGGGACCGAATAATCCGGGAACGGCCCCTCAAATGCCTCCAAACCTGGTGTGGCAGTTTCCTCATCAACCCGTGAGCCTTGAAGAGAGACAGGGCCTCATACAGATGAGGCAGGAGATGAAGCTGGCAAGGGATGTTTCGTTGGCTATGTATAACAGGTGGCACAATCCTGTTTTTTTCAACGCCGCGAACGCCCAACAGTTTCAGATGGACAACATGAAGGCCCTGCTGGATAAATATGGCATCGCTGATCCTGTGGCTGATAACACGCCAGGTGTGTTTATGGATCCTCATTACACGGAGCTTTACAACACCATAGTCGCCAGGGGTATGACCTCCATGGACCACGCGTTGTCGGTAGGTGCTAACCTGGAGGACAGGACCATCTATGCCATGAATACCATGATGGCAACGACGGACAATGATGACATGATGGCGGTTTATCAGAACATGATGGCAAGCTCGCAGAACCACATGAGGGCCTATGTGGGGATGATGGAAGGGCAGGGCATGTCCTACAACCCCCAGTATATCTCGCATGAGGAAATGGAAAGAATCATGATGATGCCATGGCAGTAAGCAGGCACGACCCGCCGGCTGGGGAGCTTTCACAGGTTTCCCGGCCGGCTTTTGAAATACTAAAGGAGGAATGGAATGGGACCTGGACATTTTGGAATGGGTTATGGTGTGGGATGGATAGGCATGTGGGTGTACCCAATCCTTATTATAGGTGTGGTCTTTTTTATCATATATCTGTTTACCGGTCGCGGGGCAGGCAAGCAATCGACCCATGGCGCCGAATTTGATCAGAATTATTCGGCGAGGCCAGAATCCGCGCTGGACCTGCTCAAGAAAAGGTACGCCAAAGGAGAAATCACAAAAGATGAATTCGAGAGGATGAAACGAGACCTCCTTTGAACCTGCTTATTTCGCGGGCTGCCAGGTCATCATGAATTTTAACTGAGCCAAGAAGAAGCCGTTTGGGCCACGTCGCCTTGATGGAAAGGGGGTATGTGCCTTAACTGGTTTGAATGAAGAATGAATACGTGAAAAATATGGAGGGAGTCGGTAGAGTGAAGTTTTTGAAGCATTGGACAACTGTTTTTGTTTTTATGATTTTTTTTTGTGGCGAGCCTTTTAATCATGGTTTCCCAGTCGCGTTGCGCGAGTGAAAGTTACGCTTTTCCCAAAGATGCCGCAGCTTACTTGAAACATAACAAAAAAGAGGCGCAAAGGTTATTTGTAAAGGACTGTACGAGGTGTCATTCCGCTAAAGTGGCCCTTTCCCGGAGAACCTACCAAGACTGGCTCGCTGGAATCACCGAAAGGCATGGAAAATCCGCGGGATGGATTCCCGAAAAGGATGCCAAGAAGATCTTCTTTCACCTGATCGTGCATCTCGAACCGGAACTGAAACAATTGGTGGCGGGGAAGAACGTGGTGGTTCAGAAAAACTGGGCCCTTCTTACTTGTACCATCAGCGGCATCCTGACCATCCTGCTTTTCTTCCTGACTTATCTTTTCGCGCATTCCAAAAAACTGAGGGAAAAATGGTTCAAGGGCCACAAAACCTTCGCGAAGATAACGCTCCTTATCGCTATTTTCCACGGAGGGTTCTGCTTTTATCTCTTTGTGATGAAGTGACAAGAAGTTTGGGGAAAATATGGATCATCATGAAAACATGAAAGAAACGGAGATGGCGCACGCGCATTTCGGCAGTGGAGACTTGGTCGCTTCCGCGTAGAGGGTTTCAGGGGGCAATGTCGATTTCATCTCCCCAGGTGAGCACCCCAAGCTTTCTGTTTGTTATTCCCTTTCAACACCACGCGGCTTGCCGCGTTACCCGAGAATATGGTTGATACCCCGTCTGCTTGCGGCGGGGTAGTATTGTAAATATCAAAAAAATTTTAAAATTTCATAGGATAGAATTCCTTATACGTGTTTATGCCGCACAAAACTCTCAGCCATTTTTTGCGGTAAGGTGAAGCAGGATTTTTCCTACCACTTTTTTCAATGCTGGTATATGTGTTTTACAAAATTCGAAAATTGCTTCCACATCTATATCAAAATAATGATGGGATATTATATCCCTCATTCCCTTTACCCCTTGCCAATCGATCTCATCATATTCGGACAGAAATGATTTACCAGCAATCTTGTCAATATTTTTAACGCTTTCGCCAATTGTGATAAGCTGCATGCAAATTGCATCAAGTTTTACAGCTCCTTCATCAGTATCAGTAAAATCTCTCGCTGATTTGATGGTGGAAAACCTTGCTATTATTTTGTCGAGAGAATTATCAATTTGCTCAAAAATATTCAAAAGCAGCTCAGCATTATACATAAATCGCCTCTTTTTCTATATACTTTTTCAAATATGGATTCATCTTTTGGCGATTTCTCACAACATCTACTTTCGTTTTAAAAATTTCTTCTAATTCTTCCTTGATATGGACGAGAGCGAAGATATCCGGATAATTCAACTCAATAACAACATCAACATCGCTTTCACCCTTTGCGGACCCCTTCGCGCACGAGCCAAATATGCCTATTCGGTTTATGCCGTATATGCCGGCTTTTCTTTCTTTATACTTTTTCAACACTTCTAATATTTCTGAACGTTCCATTTTAATTCTCCAAAGATATTTATAAGAGATTTTTTAAAGCATATCAAGCGCGCGGAAACCGGGTAAGACGCGGGACTGGAGAGGCCGCCTTGTTGAGCTATATCTAATATCGCTTTAGCCTTGTCAAGGGAATAAACAAGGGCATCCCTTTCTTTTTTTCGCTTCACTCAAATCCATCAGGGTTTCATGTGCGGCAACCGCTCCATGGACAAGCTTACGAGGCTTTTTGTAGTCGCGTTTTTTCCGGGGCGTCCTGGTCTGGTTTCATCCAGTCCGGCAGTGGAGACTTTATCGCTTCCGCGTAGAGGGTTTCAGGGGGTAATGTCGATTTCATCTCCCCAGGTGAGCACCCCAAGCTCCCGGTTTATTCTGAAGTTTTTGAAAAATTCCATGTCCCGGAGTTTTTCGAACACCCCGCCTTTCTTGAGAAACCGAGAAAAATCAACAACACCCGTGGCGCCATCTTCGAAGGTTACTTCGATTTTGTACTCGCCGATGTAGGTCGCGGAGATCACGTCTTTAAGCATAACATCCCCTTCCATCCATATAAAAATGTAGCATGAATGGAATACACTGGGAAAGATTGAATGGCCTTTCTGCGATTCAGTAAAAAAATTGCTCGAGGGAGAGGGTTTTCGGTGGATGAAACACGTTATTAGAATTCTTTGAAAAGACAAATAAAATTAAAGAGATGGAATACATGATATTAAATTGTGATTTCATTCTTTCCGGAGATATGATAGGAAAAATAATCTATGAAAACGATGTGGTAATGGAAAGGGATCGGCATGATTAGAGAGAAAGATTTGATTTCCATAGAGGACTTACTTAAACACAATAATCTGACAATCCCGGTTTATCAGCGCCCCTACAAATGGACCGCAAAGAATGTTCACGCCTTGATTGACGACATTCTGTTTTTTAAAGACAAGAGTGAATACCGGCTGGGGACCCTGATACTTTATAGTAAAAAGGAAAATCCGGATGATCCTACTAAAAACGGCAATAACACGGAAAAACTTGAAATCGTCGACGGACAGCAGCGCACGGTGACCTTTCTGCTGATCGCAAAGGCATTGAAAGAAAAAGATAAGGGAAAAGATTACCCTGAAATCAAAATTGATGGAAAATTCTACTCTTGGGAGTTCCGCAATCCTATCAGCCAACGTAACATCTGTCGCAACTACCAGGAGATCCGGCAGCGCGTTCAAGAATTTGATGGAGAGTCTGTCGATTTTTTTCTTAAAAAATGCAAGCTGGTGAAGATCGTTCTTGATGACCTCTCCGAGGCCTTTCAGTTTTTTGACTCTCAGAACGCGCGGGGAAAAGACCTGGACCCCCATGACCTGCTGAAGGCCTCCCACCTCAGGGAAATGAACCACCTTCCCGAAGAGGTCAAGAAAAAGACCGTCGAAGAATGGGAAAAGATACCGTCCCGGAAACTGAAGGACCTGTTTGGCAACTATCTTTTCCGGATAAGAAACTGGGGCAAGGGCCGGTCCGCCCGCTATTTCACCAAGAACGAGGTGGATATGTTCAAGGGAATCACCCTTGAGAAGGAGGACGGGCAAGCTTCTACTCCCCCCTACGCCCGCCCCTACCAAATCGTGGATACCTTTGTGGACGAAATTAGCAGGGTATTTATGGTTGATTATCCATTTCAGCTTGACCAGGTGATCCTGAACGGGAAGCGGTTTTTCGAGATGGTCGCCCATTACGGGAGCCTCGTCGAAAAAATTACCTCCGATGACAGCAAGAAGATCGTCGAATTTCTTGGATTGGAAGATAATGACGTTGGCGTCACGATTTTGAAAACCATCAATGGTTACGAAGGGATGTACCGAACGGGGGACCGATACGTCCGCAATCTTTTCGATTGCGCCCTCCTTTACTACTGGGACAGGTTCGGGCCGATGGAATTGAACCGGGCGATTCAGAAAATTTTCTTATGGGCCTATCGGGTGAGGCTTGAGAAGCGGGCGGTACATTTGTCATCGGTGGATAACCATGCCATTGAAACAGCGCTTTTTAAACGGATCAGTGAGGCGCTCAGCCACAAGGAAGTTGTGAATATGAGGGTAGATATACTGGAAGAAGTGCGTTCTACGCAAACAGGAAAAATTGAAGATAAGTAAGGTGGACCCTATTGTCAAGACAGTTTTTGAGTGAAAATAAGGTGTAGAAGTTTTGGTTGTTTTTGTTTCTCTTTTCATCCTCACGCTGCCCTTTTCTGTTTGGTTTCACCCCAGTAGATCTCTGAAGGTGTCCTGCCCCCAAAGG
>WGDA01000068.1 GCA_015493505.1 Pseudomonadota bacterium
AAGGGGACGAAAAAATGTGGGATAAGGATGCGTTGAGCCAATTGGAAAAGAGGAAGGCGTCCTGGCGGGAGTCTTACAAGGAAGCAACCCGGAAACACCCGGAGCGCATGGAGCGGTTTTCCACCGTTTCGGACCAGGAGATCGATGCCCTTTACACACCGAACGATATCGCCGATTTTCAGTATGAACGGGATCTGGGCTTTCCGGGGGAATACCCCTATACACGGGGCGTGCATACCACCATGTACCGGGGGCGTCTCTGGACCATGCGCATGTTTTCGGGGTTGGGCAGCGCCCGGGACACCAACCAGCGGTTCCATTACCTGCTCAAACACGGCGAAACCGGGCTGAGCATTGCCTTCGACATGCCGACTCTCATGGGCTACGACTCCGACCACCCCATGTCCCGGGGCGAGGTGGGAAAGTGTGGCGTGGCGATCGACTCCCTGGCGGATATGGAGGTGCTGTTCGACGGGATCCCCCTGGACAAGGTGACCACCTCCATGACTATCAACCCCCCGGCGGCCATCATGCTGGCCATGTATATTGTCGTGGCTGAAAAGCAGGGCGTCCGGCGGGACCAGATTGGGGGCACGATCCAGAACGACATGCTGAAGGAATTCATCGCCCAGAAAACCTTCATGCTGCCGCCGAAACCCTCCCTGCGGATTATCGTGGACACCATCGAGTTCTGCACGAAGGAGGTGCCCCGCTGGAACACCATCAGCATCAGCGGGTATCATATCCGGGAGGCGGGCTCCACGGCGGTGCAGGAACTGGCCTTTACCCTGGCGGATGGCATCGCGTACGTGCAGGCCGCTGTTGACCGGGGGCTTGACGTGGATGATTTCGCCCCCAGGCTCTCGTTTTTCTTCAACGCCCATATCGACTTTTTCGAGGAGATTGCCAAGTATCGCGCGGCCCGGCGCATCTGGTCCCGGGTGATGCGGGAACGCTTCAAGGCCAAGAATCCCCGGTCATGGATGTTGCGCTTCCACACCCAGACGGCGGGATGTTCCCTGACCGCCCAGCAGCCGTACAACAATGTCGTGCGGACGGCATACGAGGCGCTTTCGGCGGTTCTGGGAGGCACGCAGTCTCTTCACACCAATTCCCTGGATGAGGTGCTGGCCCTGCCGTCGGAGCACGCGGTGACCATTGCCCTGAGGACCCAGCAGATTCTGGCGGAAGAGACAGGGGTCACCAATACCATCGATCCCCTGGCGGGTTCCTACTTTGTGGAGGCACTCACCAACCGGATGGAAGAGCAGGCAATGGAATACATCAACAAAATCGACGAGATGGGAGGAATCCTGGAGGCGATCGAACGGGGATACCCGCAGGGTGAAATCGCGAACGCGGCGTACGAATATCAGAAACAGGTGGATGAGGGGAAAAAGACCATCGTGGGCGTGAACAAGTATGTCAGCGAGGTGGAGACGCCCATTGAAATACTGAAGATAGACGAAACGGTAGAGGCGGAGCAGATAAGGCGTCTCAAGGCCCTGAAGGAATCCCGGGACAATGACGCGGTTCAGCGCGCGCTGGATGGATTGCGGAAGGCGGCGGAGGGCAATGAAAATCTGATGCCCCATATCATCAATGTGGTCCGGCAGTATGGAACGGAACAGGAAATATGCGATGTCTTCCGGGAGGTTTTTGGAACCTATCGGGATCCGGGTATGTTTTAGGAGGAGGGGAGATGGGTCAGAAGCGGAAAATCAGGATCTTGGTGGCCAAGCCCGGGCTGGACGGTCACGACCGGGGCGCCAAGATTATCGCGCGGGGGTTTCGGGACGCCGGTTTCGAGGTCATTTACACGGGCCTTCACCAGAGTCCCGAGCAGATCGTGGAGGCCGCGATTCAGGAAGACGTGGATGTCATCGGCCTGAGCAGCCTCGCGGGGGCGCATAATCACCTTTTCCGTGAAGTGCTTAGGCTGCTGAAGGAGCGGAGTGCGGACGATATCCCTGTCTTTGGCGGGGGCATTATTCCGGACGAAGACATTCCAAAGTTGAAAGAGGCCGGCATCCTCGAAATCTTTACCCCGGGGACGCGGGTCGAGGATGTGGTCAAATGGGTAGAGGAAAATATTCATCCGCGGGGATAAGGCGCGGAACCACGCGTCTTTCCACGTCAGGAAAAAAGAAACCGAAGCGGCATAAAGGGGGAAGTAATGGCACTGAATTTTGATTTGACTGAAGAACAGGACATGATGCGCCGGATGGTGCGCCAGTTTGCCGAGAAAGAGATTCTGCCTGTCTGCGTCGAGCTGGACCAGAAAGAGGAGTTCTCCGTTCACCTCACGCGCCGGATGGCGGACCTGGGGCTGTTCGGGGCAATTATTCCCGAGGAGTACGGGGGAACGGATGTGGGGTACCTCTCCTACATTATTTCCGTGGAGGAGATCGCTCGCGTGGACGGGTCACAGGCGGCCACACTGGCGGCGGGGGTTTCCCTGGGGATTTCACCCATTTTTTACTACGGAAACGAAAAGCAGAAGCAGGAATGGCTGCCCCGGCTGTGTAAGGGGGAAATCCTGGCTTCATTCGGGCTCACGGAGCCGAACGCCGGGTCGGACGCGGGCGCGTCAAAGACCACGGCCGTGCTGGAGAACGGCAACTGGGTCATCAACGGAAGCAAAATCTTTATCACCAATTCCGCTTCGGAGATCAGCGGGATATGCACGGTTCAGGCCGTGACGGGCAAGCGCTCCGACGGAAAGAATGAGTTGAGCTGTATCCTGGTTCCCAACGGAACCGAGGGGTTTGAGGCGCGTCCCATGCATGGGAAGATGTGCTGGCGCGCGTCGAACACGGGGGAGCTCTATTTTACGGACTGCACCGTTCCGGAGGAGAACCTCCTGGGCAGGCGTGGCGAGGGGTTTCACCAGATGCTGGCCACGCTGGACGGGGGACGCCTCAGCATCGGTGCCATGGGGCTGGGAGGCGCGCAGGGGTCCTTTGAGGCGGCCCTGCAGTATTCCAGGGACCGGGAACAGTTCGGACGCCCCATCGGGTCCTTCCAGGTCAACGCCTTCAAGATGGCGGACATGGCGACGCAGATAGAGATGGCCCGTCTGCTCCTGTACAAGGCGTGCTGGCTGCGGGACAACAAGCGCGAATTTTCCCGGGAGGCGGCCATGGCCAAGCTGGTTTGCTCCGAGGTTTTCAGGATGTGTGCCAATCATGCGGTCCAGCTCCACGGTGGGTACGGCCTGATGAATGAGTACCGGGTGGAGAAATTCTATCGGAACCAGAAGCTCCTGGAGATTGGAGAAGGGACGTCGGAGGTCCAGCGAATTGTCATCGCGCGGCATATCGGTGTTCCGGGCCGGGCTTTGTGAGCCGAGGCAAAAATGGGTGTCAATCCAAAAGAATGGGCAAAAAGAATCATTGAGGGGGATATCCGCGCGGCTTCCCGCCTGATGCGGGATATCGATGACCGGATGCCTTGGGTGTCGGAGGTCCTTAAGGAGTTGTATCCCCACACGGGACGCGCCTATGTGATTGGTGTGACGGGTTCTCCCGGCGTGGGGAAAAGCACCCTCGTCGATGTTCTCATCGAAATCTTTCGCGGGAAAAAGCTGGAGATCGGGGTGGTGGTGATTGACCCCACGAGCCCTTTTACGGGGGGCGCCATCCTGGGGGACAGAATTCGGATGCAGCGTCACAGCACGGACAGCGGGGTCTTCATCCGCAGTCTGGCTACCCGTGGGAGCATGGGCGGGCTTTCCCGCTCCACGTCGGATATCCTCCGGGTGATGGACGCCATGGGCAAGGACATTATCCTTCTTGAGACCGTGGGCGTGGGCCAGGATGAGGTGGACGTGGTGAATATCGCCCATACCTCCATGATTGTCATGATTCCCGGCCTTGGGGATGATATCCAGGCCATCAAAGCGGGTATTCTCGAGATTGGGGATATCTTCGTGATTAACAAGTGTGAACGGGAAGGCGCCGAGCGCATGGAACGCGAGATCATGATGATGCTGGAACTGGGTGCCCGGCGAGAGGATGGCTGGACGCCGAAGATCGTCAAGACCGAGGCAATCAAGAGAAAGGGTGTCAAGGAACTGGTGGAGGTGATCGAGGAGCACCGGAGCTTTCAGGAAGACCCGGAACGCAAAAAGATGTTTCTGCAAAAGGCGCTCAGAATCGAGCTCATCACCCACTTGAAGGATCAGATTACCACGCGGATTCTGGACGCCATCGGCCATGAGGAAGGCCTTTCCAGGGCGGTGGATGAGATTATCTCGGGACGTATCGACCTGTATTCCAAATCAGAGGAAATCCTCAACCGGTTGATGTGCTGACGGCCATAATTTTTTAATTTTGCTTAGTTGGAGGACGGGGCGTGACATACGAAAAAAGGCGGAAAGAAATCATGGAAATGCACCGCCTCGCTGAATTGGGTGGCGGGGAGCGGTATATCGAGTCTCAGCATCAGAAAGGGAAGCTGACGGCGCGGGAGCGCCTGGATATCCTGCTTGATCCTGGCTCTTTCGTGGAGATCGACAAGCTGGTGGTGCACCGGTGTACCGATTTCGGAATGGAAAAGAAAAAGGTGTACGGGGATGGCGTGGTCACAGGGTACGGCAGAATACACGGTCGCCCGGTATATGTTTTTTCACAGGATTTTACCGTTTTCGGCGGGGCGTTGAGCATGACGTTCGCTCAAAAGGTCTGTAAGATTATGGACCTCGCCATGAAGAACGGCGCTCCGGTGATCGGCCTGAACGATTCCGGGGGCGCCCGCATCCAGGAGGGGGTGGAAAGCCTGGCGGGATACGCCTACATCTTCCTGCGTAACACACTCGCGTCCGGGGTGATCCCGCAGATCTCCGTTATCCTCGGTCCATGTGCGGGGGGGGCGGTCTATTCTCCCGCCATTACGGATTTTATCCTGATGAGCAAGAAAACCAGCTACATGTTCATCACGGGGCCCAACGTGATCAAGTCCGTGACCCACGAGGAGGTCACCAAAGAGGCGCTCGGGGGGGCCGTGACCCACAGCACCAAGAGCGGCGTGGCTCATTTCATGCGGGAAGATGATGAAGAAACCCTGAAACTCGTGCGGGAGCTTCTCCCTTATCTGCCCCAGAACAACCGGGAACGGCCGCCACGGATTCCCTGCGAGGACCCCATTGAGCGGAAAAACGAGGTCCTGGTGGATTTGATTCCAGAGAATTCCCGGAAACCCTACGACATGCATGTCCTCATCAAGGAGGTCCTGGACAACCATGAGTTCCTGGAGGTGCACCAGCACTATGCCCGAAACCTCATCGTAGGGTTTGGCCGCCTGAATGGCTATTCCGTCGGAATCGTGGCGAATCAGCCGAATTTCCTGGCCGGCTGCCTGGACGTGAATTCGTCGAAGAAGGGGGCGCGTTTCGTGCGTTTTTGCGATGCCTTCAATATCCCCATCATCACCTTTGTGGATGTGCCGGGGTTCCTGCCGGGGACGACCCAAGAGTACAACGGGATTATCAAGCACGGTGCCCAGCTCCTTTACGCCTTTTGTGAGGCGACGGTTCCGAAGGTGACCCTGATTACCCGGAAGGCCTATGGAGGCGCCTATGACGTGATGTCCTCCAAGCATATCCGCGGGGACATCAATTTCGTTTATCCCTCCGGAGAGGTGGCCGTCATGGGCCCGGAGGGGGCGGTCAATATCATCTTCCGCAAGGAGATTGCCGCGGCGGAGGACCCAGAAAAGAGGAAATCGGAGCTTGTCAAAGATTACGAGGAGCGGTTCGCGAGTCCGTATCGCGTCGCTCAGCTTGGGTTCGTGGATGAAATTATCTTTCCTGAAGATACACGGAAAAAACTGGTGGCGGCTCTTGAAGTCGTTAAAGACAAAAAGGATACCAATCCCTGGAAGAAACACGGCAATATTCCCCTGTGAGGAATAAAACCGTGTGAGAAAAGCCTGGACGGGATGGGGAGATTTTGATAACATAGTTTGTGAAAAAATAAACAAACTCTCTTGAGTTGGGGAGGGAATCAAATGGCGGGTCCAATCGATATTTTCAGGTCGGGGAACCTATCGGGGGTTGAAAACCTTGGTTCCGTGTATGCGTGGGAGGAAGGCCGCGCCTCCCTGTTCCTGGATGAAATCACGTTTGGCGGGAAAAAGGGCGGCATTTTATGCTACTACAACCCGCCTGTTCATCAGGTGGGCAACCCGGGGCTGGACGCCTATCACGCGGCGCTGGACAAGGTTGCCGGCGAAAAGCTGAATGAGTGGGCGTTCCTGATTTTTTATGGCGGTTGCGACCCGGTTCATGCCGGGGGCGACCTGAAGGAAAGCCTGAACCGGTTGACGGAAACCATCGGGAAGCGGAGGGAGATGGAAAAGGCGGGAAAACCCATGGAGGAGATTGACGCCCTTTACGCCTGGGGTGACAGGCGTATCGAAAAGGGAGTGGGCCTTTACAAGAAGATACGGCAGCTTTCCGAGGATCTGAGGACCCTTGCCATCTGCGGCGGGGGAACCCGGTTCGGTGGATCCGCCGAAATCACCCTCATGACGGATGTTCTGATTGGTGATTCCCGGTCGGGCATGTGTTTCAGTGAGGCGATGATAGGCCTGATTCCCGGATGGTCCGGCGTGGGGCGTGCTTACACCAAGGCAGGATACCTGAACGCAAAATTCATGGCATCAACCAGCCGGGAAGTCAAGGCGCGGGACCTCGAGGCGTGTGGTGTGTACAACGCGGTCGTCGAGATTTCCGATCCGTTTCCCAGAAAGGAACGGACGGACGATCCCGCCAGGGATAAGGCCCACTACGCGGAGGCACTTCAGGAACACAACAACGCGATCGGGACGAAACTGGCGCCTGTGGCGCTGGAACTGGCGACATGTCCGCGAAATCAGGTGCCGGTAAGGGTGGGGAAGGATCGGAAGGTCCTGGCCACCGAGCGTGAGATCCATGAAGAAGTCTCCAGACGGGTTGACCCCATGACGTATGAAGGGCTCTGGGGAAAGCCCCTCAAAGAGGTCAGGGAAGAGATCAAGCGGTTGGGACGGCCCCTCGCTCCCCAGTCCATCAGGGAGCTGAACCGGTTGTTTGAGACTTATCCCGAGCTTAAGTTTGACGAGGAGAAGTTTGTGGAAGATGAGATGAAGGCGGATTCCCGTCTTTACAGGGATCCCCGATTCCGATTGGGGATTATTGCAACATTGGAACAAAAAGTAGCAGATTTCAGGGAGGTACAGGAATGAGAAAGTATTTTGAAAAGATGCAGGAATTTGGGAAACCTCTGAACGAGAAGCAGATCGAGCGGATGGAGGAGAATGTCAAGCAGATTAAAGAGGTGGAAGCACAGGTCGCGAAAGAGGTGGAGCGTGTCAAAAACGCCGGCCTGCCGGCCGAACGCATCAACAAACGAGGGCAGTTGACTGTCTGGCAGCGCCTGGAATACCTGGTGGACCCGGGAACCTGGTGCCCCCTTCACACCCTTTACAATCCCAAGAACAATGAAGAGGGAACCACCGGTGTTGTGGATGGGCTGGGGAAAATCAACGGGCGCTGGGCCGTGATCATCGGTTTTGACAACAAGGTCATTGCCGGTGCCTGGATCGCCGGGCAGTCGGAGAACATCCTTCGGGTGACGGACATGGCCAAAAGGCTGCATGTTCCCCTGGTTTGGCTGGTGAACTGTAGTGGCGTCAAGCTGACGGAACAGCAGGAGGTGTACGCGGACCGTCGGGGTGGGGGGACCACCTTCTACCGCCACGCGGAACTGGAAAAGCTGGGGATTCCCGTGCTGGCCGGTGTCTATGGCACGAACCCCGCCGGTGGTGGCTATCAGGGCATCAGCCCCACCTATATCATTGCGCATAAAGACGCCAATATCGCCGTGGGTGGTGGCGGCATCGTGGGTGGCATGAGCCCCAAGGGGCATTTCGACCTGGAAGGGGCCCTGCAACTCATCGAAGCTACGCGGCATTTCAAGGCGGTTCCTCCCGGGCGCGTGGAGATTCATTACAATGAGACGGGCTTTTTCAAGGAGGTCTACGAGACGGAAGAGGGTGTGCTGGACGCCCTGAAGCGGCTCATGGGCGACATGCCGGCTTACAATCCCAATTTCTTCCGGGTTGCCGAACCGAAAGAACCTAAGCTCAGCCCCGAAGAGATTGACCGGATCGTTCCGTTCAACCAGAAGATGGTGTACAGCTTTGAGGAAGTGGTGGCGCGTCTGGTGGATGGCAGCGAACACATGGAATTCAGGCCCGACTATGGCCCCGAGATCTATACGGCCCTGGCCAAGGTGGACGGATTCCTTGTGGGGGTCGTCGGAAACCGTCAGGGGTTTCTCGGAAAAGACTATCCGGAATACGCCAAGGGACAGTATATCGGCGTTGGCGGAAAGTTTTACCGGCAGGGGCTCATCAAACTGAACGAGTTTGTTACTCTGTGCGGCCGGGACCGGATTCCCATGATCTGGTTCCAGGATACCACGGGAATCGACGTGGGCGACCTGGCCGAAAAGGCCGAGCTCCTCGGGCTGGGGCAGGCGCTGATCTACTCCATCGAGCAGTCCGACCTCCCCATGATGCTGACGGTCCTAAGGAAGGGAACCGCGGCGGCACATTACATCATGGGTGGCCCCACCGCCAACAACAACAACGTGTTTACCCTGGGAACCCCTACCACGGAGATCTACGTGATGCACGGCGAGACGGCGGCGGCCGCTTCCTTCTCACGCAGGCTCGTCAAAGAGCAGGACGCGGGACGCCCGCTGGAGCCGGTGATCGAGAAGATGAACGCGCTGGCGAAACAGTATTACGAACAGTCCCGCCCTGTTTATTGTGCAATCCGGGGCTTCGTGGATGAAGTGGTTTCGTTCGCGGATATCCGGCGCTACATGGTGGCCTTTACCGGCGCGGCTTATCAGAACCCGAAATCGTTCTGCCCGCACCATCACCTCATAACCCCAAGAATCATCAAGGGATAGGGAAAGAGGGGATCTTTCCCCTCTCCCTATCGTCTCAAAGGAGGCGAGGGATATGAAGCATCACTTGTCGTTTCCGGAACGGGTTGAGATTGGTGACCTGACCGTCCGTGACGGGATGCAGGCCCTGGAACATATCTACAGCACGGAAGAGAAGCTTGCTATCGTGGAGGAGCTCATCCTTGCAGGATTTGAGCACGTGGAGGTGACCAACTTTGGCCATCCCAAGTACCTGCCACAGTTCGCGGACGCCGAAGAACTGCTGGAGCGGCTGTTCCAGAGCAAACGCGTCGGGCACCTCCTCAAACAGAATGGCGGCAAGGTCCTGATAACGGCCATTACCATCAACGAGCGCGCCTGTACCCGCGCCCTCGATTTCAAGGCGAAACACGGCGTGGGCCCCGATATCGTGCTTCAGATGGTTTCCACGGACCCCATCCATCACAAGAGAAATTCCGGTATGACCCTGGACGAATACTGGAAAATGACCGAACGATGCACCAAGATGGTCAATGAGCAGGGGATCATGATGTGCGGTACGGTCAGCACCATCTGGGGGTCACCCATGGAGGGTGCCCGGGTGACTGACCTGAAACGGGCCGTGGAATTTTCCAAGATCTATCTCGATCTCGGTGCCAGTTACATCGAGCAGGCGGATCATGACGGATCCGCGGATCCCGCGCGCGTTTACGAGTATTTCTCCATGATTCTCGATCCCGAGTTCATGGGAAAGTGGGCGGATCCCAAATATCACCTGGCGCATTTTCACACCTCTCGCGGCATGGGACTGGCCAACGTGCTGGCCGCGTTGCAGGCGGGGATCTACCGGTTTGAATCGACCATGAGCGGCATCGGTGGTCAGCCCGCCAACATGATCGATGGAAGGCTCATCAAGGGGACCGGTAAATACTATCACAAGGAACACCTTCTCTCGGGCCTGGTGTCCACGGAAGACCTGGTGGTGATGATGGAGGCCATGGGCGTCAAGACGGGCGTGGATATCCCCAAGCTCCTTACCCTGGGAAGAAAGTTCCGGGACGAGTATCTGACGATAAGCCCCGCCCAGATGGAGACGATCGTCAACGCTGTCAGCGAAGTGACGGGAATCGCGAAGGATCGCCTGAGGGCCTTGCGGGACAACACCGCCGAGATTGATCCCCTGGTGGAAGAGGCGGTCAATTTCGTGGTGAAGCCGGGCGAAGAAGAACCCAAGCATATCCATGAAACCCTGGCGCAGCTTTTGAGGTCTCTTCAGGGATACCTCAGACGCGGCATGTGGGCGATTTCAAGGGCGGAGACGCTGGTTTCGGATATCCCTCCCTCTCCATTCCTGAAGGACTTGCTGTAATCAATGGAAACTGTGGGGAGGCGGCTTTTCGACAGCCGCCTCCCCAAGGCTGAAAATTTCTAACGTTTTTTTCATAAAGCTGACACAATTAAGGCGGACTCGAGGCCTCAGGGTGAAGAACTCAAGAGGCCCTTTTTGGCCTTCTGAAGACGGTGAATCTTGTTTTCGATGTACTTGTTCATCTGGGTTTGAAGGGTGTTGAGATATTCACCGGCGGCCACGAATTTCTGGCCAGCATATTTAACGGCGTTTCCCCCCCCGAAATAGACGAAAAAGGTAAATAGTATCGCAATAAGGATAACGATAAGGAGAAATTTCTTCATTTTTAACCTCCCTTTATCCCCATATAACAAAAATCGTATCAATGTCAATGGGATTACATGATATTTGAAAAACGATTGGTTCGCAACCGACTGAAATTATATGATAGTCGTTACTGTCATTACTTTTGGTTGTGGTCATGTTGCAGTTCTTGCGTGATTGTGTTTAAATAAAACCCGGAGAATTGATGGGATCGAAATTTGTCAGAGATGAGAGCACGTTTGTTGAAACTTCAGAGGATTCCGCGTCACTCCGTCTTTTTCTTTCCGGAGAATGGACACTTCAGAATCTTCCTGATATCGAGAGTTCGCTTAAAAGCGTCAAGGCGCTAAAGCACCCCGCCAAGAAGATTGAGCTTGATGTTTCCGGGATCAGCCTGATTGATACCGCCGGAATGATTCTCTTTGTCCAGACCCGGAATGATTTGAGAAAAAAGATCCGTAAGCAGAATGTCGTCGTGAGGGGTGTCCGCGCGAACTCTGAATTTTCCAAGATGTTCAGACTGGTCTACCGGCACATGAAAGGGGAAGCCCTTCCGGAAGTTCATCAAAGGCATCCTTTTATCGCTTTTTTCGAGCATATCGGGAGGCGTTTTTTCGAGGCGCTTGACAGCATGCTGCTGTTTTTTGATTTTATCGGCAGGACCTACGCGGCTTTATGGCGGGACCTCACGCATTTTTCTTTCCGTATCAGGGAGATTTCAAACCTCGTGAAAAAAACGGGAGTTTCATCGCTTCCCATTATCGGGGTTACCACGTTCCTGATCGGCGTGGTCATTGCCTTTCAGAGCGCGGTTCAGCTTCAGCAATATGGCGCCAACATCTTTATCGTCGAGATCGTGAGCATCGCTATCGCCCGGGAATTGTCCCCTATCATTACATCGATTGTGGTCGCCGGGCGAAGCGGCTCGGCCTTCACCGCGCAACTGGGGGCCATGAAGATTACGGAGGAGCTGGACGCCATGACGGTGATGGGATTCGATATCTTCCAGTTTCTTATTCTTCCCAGGACCCTGGCCCTCATCATCGTTTTGCCGCTCCTCATCTTTTTTGGAGATATCGTGGGTATTTTCGGGGGGATGCTTGTGGCGAAGTTCCAGCTGGGCATTACGCCCATGTCTTTTGTGGAACGCCTGCACAAGGTGTTTGCCATGCGACACTTTTACGCGGGCCTCATCAAGGGTCCCTTCTTCGCCGCCACCATTGCGGCGATCGGGTGTTTCCGGGGCCTTCAGGTGACCCGGGACACGGAAAGTATCGGGAGGCAGACGACGTTTAGCGTGGTCAATTCCATCTTCATGGTGATTATCATCGACGCAGTTTTTTCGATTATCTTTACGGAGCTGGGTATATGAAACGCGCGCTCATCCAGGTCAGGGACCTTGTCACCCAATTTGGGGAGCGGGTTATCCACGATGGTGTGAACCTCACGATCTATGAAGGAGAGATCTACGGAATCCTGGGTGGCAGCGGGTCCGGAAAAACAACCATCCTCCGTGAGCTCATAACCCTCCAGCACCCGAAGTCGGGAAAAATCGAGGTGCTGGGGCAGGATATCTCCAAGGCGCCCCACGAAGCCATGCGGAAACTGCGGAACAAGTGGGGGGTCCTTTTCCAGTTCGGCGCCCTTTTTACGTCCCTGACGATTGGAGAGAATATCGCGGTCAAGCTGAAAGAATACACACGTATTTCCGATTCCCTCATCAAGGATATTATCGCCACCAAGCTGGAAATGGTGGGGCTTGACCTGAGTGTCGCCTCGCTGTATCCCTCTGAGCTGAGTGGTGGGATGATTAAACGCGCGGCCCTCGCCCGGGCGCTGGCGATGGACCCGAGGCTGTTGTTTCTGGATGAACCAACTTCCGGCCTGGACCCCATCAGTGCGGAGCAGTTTGATAACCTGATTGTTCAGCTCAAAAACCTTCTAAGACTGACGATTGTCATGGTGACCCACGATATCGACTCCATCTTCTCGGTAGTGGATCGGATGGCGGTTTTGGGGGATAAAAAGGTTGTTGCGGAGGGATCCATTAATGAGGTTGCTCAAACGGATCATCCCTTTATCCGACAGTTTTTCGGGGGAAACCGCGCAATGATTCGGAGGAAACATGGAAAGTAAAGGCAGTTACGTCATCGCGGGGTTTTTTATCGTCGTTTTTACCCTGGCCCTGGTTCTTGCCATTCTATGGATGGGGAATTTTTCAGAAAAGAAGGAATATGATTACTATCGTATCTATGTAACTGAATCTGTTTCCGGGCTTCAGAAGGATTCTCCCGTCAAATACATGGGGGTTGAGATTGGGAAGGTGCATAAAATCGAAGTGGACCCCAACAACCCTGAAAAAGTACGAATTACCATTCAGGTTCCGAAAGGAATCCCCATTCGGAAAGGGATGTGGGCGACCCTCAAGAAGATCGGTATTACCGGCCTGTCGTATATCGAGATTTCCGGTGGCACTAAAAACGCGCCATTGTTGAAGCATAAACCCGGCGAAATCCCAATCATTCCATACAAGCCTTCCATGTTCGCGCGGCTTGGCCTGTCCATGGAGGACCTGAGCTTTCAGATTTCAAACGTCTCCAAGAAGATTGGAGAGGTCTTGAGCGACAAGAATGTGAAAAACTTAAGCGCGATCCTGGAGAACCTGCGGGCCAGCACGGATAACCTGCGCGCGTTTTTCACCCCTGAGAACGCGCGCAGCGTCCAAGCCCTCCTAAAGAACCTGAATCACGCGGCCATCAGGCTCAATGCCGTCCTTAAACACGTGGACGCGTTCGTGGCGGCGAATAAGAATCTCCCGCCCAAGTTTGCTACCCTTCTTGACAGGCTGGACAAAGCCGCCGAGAATGCTGAAAGAACGACGGAGCTGATTCGAAAGAGCTTTCAACGGGGAGATTACAACCTCAAGAGTATCACCCAGGGAACCCTTGACAATATCAATCAATGGGTAGACGAGATGCAGGATATTACCATCCGCATCAATAGCATTCTGGACGTGATTGAAAACAGCCCCAGCGATTTTATTTTCAAATCCGCGACCCCCGCGCCCGGTCCCGGGGAAGGAGCAAGCCAGAGATGAGACAAAGCCGTTTTGCCTTGACAGCCTTTTTCATGATTTTGGCGGTGATCACGTTGGCCGCCTGTAATTTCCGCCCCAAACCCGTCACGATAACCTATTACGTCATCGATTCGGGAAAGGTGGTGACGAACCAGATCAAGCCACTAACCAAACCGTATCCCTATTCCCTGATCCTTTCACCCGTTTTGGGGGCGCTGCCTTTCAGAACCCAAAAGATCCTATACCGGTCATCGGAGATTTCCCTCTCTCCATATCTTTACAGCCGCTGGGAATACGCCCCGACACACATGCTGCTGACAAAGCTGCTTACGGCGATTGATCACGCCAGTATCTTCAAGTCGGTTTCTTTCCGCGCGACGGGAGTGCGAGGAAACCTTTACCTCGAAACGACCCTGTTCGATTTTTCACATCATCTCGACCTTAACGCGAAGAAATCTTACGGGGTTGTCTCCGCCATGTTCCAGCTCATCAATGGCAGTACCCGGAACGTCATTGGTACGAAGACATGGATTGTCAGGAAACCGGCGCCGACCATGGACGCGAAAGGGGCGGCCCAGGCCCTGGATGCGGCCTCGAATACCCTCTGCCTGGAGCTGATTCAATGGCTTAATGAGGAGATGTCAACTCTTTTCCCTCAGCCATGAGGCGTTTACCCATTAGCTAAAATACTTGACAGGGGTACCCCCCTCTGTTAAAAACAGGCAACGAAATTCAAGAGGAGGATTTTATTATGGCAACAGAAGTAACCGTCCCGATGGTAGGGAAAATTGTGAGCGTGGAAGTGAATCCTGGAGATACCATTAACGAAAATGATCCCATTGTCATCCTTGAGGCCATGAAAATGGAAATGCCTGTTCCTTCCCCCGCGTCCGGAACCGTGAAGGAAATCCTGGTCAAACCGGGCGATGAAGTGGAGGCCGAGAAGGTCATCGCCGTTATTGAATAGGTGGAGGATCTCATGGGATATCAGTTTATCACCCTTGAAAGAAAGGGTAAAATCGCGACACTAACCATCAACCGGCCACCGTACAACGTCCTCGATATCCCCACCATGAAGGAAATGAATGACGCGTTGCTGGCCGTAAAAGGGATGGAAGGTCTCAGCGCCCTGGTCATAACGGCGGCGGGATCCAAGGCCTTTTCCTCTGGCGTGGATGTCAAGGATCACACCCCCGACAAAATGGACGAAATGATCGCGGTTTTCCACCAGATTTTCCGCATTCTCACGACCTACGAAATCCCCACCGTGGCCGCCGTCAATGGCGTGGCCCTCGGGGGAGGATGCGAGGTGGCTTCCTTCTGCGACATGGTGGTGGCGTCTGAGCACTCGAAATTCGGACAGCCGGAGATTATGGTCGGGGTGTATCCCTCCATGGCGGTCGCGTGGTTTTCCAAGATCCTGGGACTAAAACGCGCCTATGAACTTTTGCTGACGGGGAAGACCATTGACGCCCGGACGGCGTATGATTTTGGCCTGGTTAACCGGGTTTTACCGGACGAGGGGTATGAAGAGGCGTTGGACGCCTTTTTGCAGGAGCTTTCCGGCAAAAGCGCGGTGGTCCTGAAATGGTGCAAGAAGGCCATTGTCAGCGGCCTGGAGGTGCCCTTCGAGAAGGGACTGGCAGCCTCGGAGGTGATTTACAAGCATGCCCTGATGGCCACCGAGGACGCGGAGGAAGGGCTGAAAGCCTTCCTCGAAAAACGTAAGCCGGCCTGGAAGGATCGATAGAAACCAATTCCCTGTTAACTACTCATAAGGACGCGCACATGATTGTTGCCGGTGTCGACGCTGGTTCCTTGACCGCTGAGGCGGCTTTGCTCAACGATAAGGGTGAAATCTTTTCCCAGTCGGTGGTGCTGATGGGAGGTTGCAGCCCTCGGGCATCGGAAGAGGCTTTGAAGGTTGCCCTTGAAAAGGCCGGTCTTTCGATGAAAGACCTTTCCTATATCGTGGCGACGGGCTGTGGCCGGGAAATTTCTCCCTTCGCCACCGCGCGCGTGACGGAGATTACCTGCCTGGCTAGAGGCGCTTTCCGGCTCTTTCCCACCTGCCGGACGATTATCGATATAGGGGGTCAGGACACCAAGGTTATTCGGGTCAATGAAAGCGGAATCGTCTCTGAATTTGACATGAACGACAAGTGTGCCGCCGGAACCGGCCGGTTTCTCGAGGTCATGGCCAACGCCCTGGGGGTCACCCTGGAAGAGATGGGACAGCGCTCCCTCGAGTTCGATGAAGACCTTCAGATCAGCAGTGTCTGCACGGTCTTTGCCGAATCGGAAGTCATCTCCCTGCAGTCCCAGGGGAAGCAGGTGAACGATATTCTCCGCGGAATTCATAAGGCCATCGCGGACCGGACGATTGGGCTCCTTGAACGGATTGGCGTTGAAAAGGATGTGGTGATGACCGGTGGGGTGGCGAAGAACGTGGGGGTCGTTCGCGCCATTGAGGAGAAACTGGACCTGAAGCTTTTGATTCCCAAAGAGCCTCAGACGGTTGGGGCCATTGGCGCCGCGCACATCGCCCTTCAAAAGGCTTCATCGCAGTAAAGAGCCCGCGTTTTAGGCCGGGAATTTAAAATTGAGGATTTCCCCTGGCCGCATGTTTTTCCCGTTCTGCCGGAGGCGACGTAATCGACCCAGCTTGTGACCTGGTTCCAGCGGCCCTCTTCGTCCATTACACGAATATCGACCCTTCCCAGGGGAGGGGTGACGAAAATTACAGCACCACTTTGGCTTTTGGCCACAAGTTTTCCATTGACAAACCAGTAAAGTCTTCCGTTGGGTAGATCCGTGACGCCTTTCAGGGGCAACCCGCGGCTGAACGCGCCGCGCGGCGAAAGGAGATAGAGCGTTCCCGCCGCAGGGGAGAGGATGCGAATCTCTCCTGAAGGGTCTTCGACGGAGCAGGCCGGTGAAAAGGGTGGTGGCGCGTGTCCCGGGACAATCAAAAGCACCCGGCGTTCCAGCGAGTCGGGGGGATAGGTCTTCCAGGGGCACGCCCTGAAACCTCTCCCCCTTTCCATGATGAAGGGGCGATGCCAAGAGCACCGGTGGGGAAGAGGGGCGCCCTTGGGGAAGGGAGACAGGGCGGAACGGGGGCAATACGCGCTGACTGGCAGGCCACTGTCGGGGCAGACGTGGATCCAGGTGAGGGAATCGGAGGGGCAATGGAATTTTGCCGGACGCGACCCCAGCGCCTTCATCAGGTCGAATGTAATGGGCAGGGCGGCCGTCGCGCCTGTCAAGCCATAGACCCCCTGGCCATTGAAATTTCCCACCCAGACACCCACGGTGTATTGGGGAGAAACGCCCAACGCCCACGCGTCCCGCTGGCCAAAAGAGGTTCCTGTTTTCCACGCGAGATCGAAACCGGGCCCTGGCATCCCGTGGCTGGCGCACAGCAGGGCCTGGAGGGTCAGATAGGCGGCCCCGGGATTTAAAAGGGGCTTTTCTCGAAGAGGGTCACTCGTAAGAATCCGGGGCGGCCCGTGACGTCCTTCCCGTGCCAGGGTGACATAGAAATTCGTGAGAGATAGTAGAGACGTCTCCATGCCACCTGTCACGGCGGTCAATCCGGGGTTTTTGCTCCAGTGAAATCCGGCCATTTCCATGAATTTCAAAAATGCCTTGAGCCTGATTTCGCGTAACAGGTTGATGAACGGAAGATTCAGGGAGCGCGCGAGAGCTGTTTTCGCGGGAACCATCCCCATGAAACGGGGAGAAAAATCGACGGGGCGGAAGGCCCCGAAGGCACGGGGCCTGTCTTCCAGGCGGGTGACAGGGGTGATGGTGCCGCGCTGCAAGGCCAGGGCGTAAAGAAATGGCTTCAACGTGGATCCCGTCGAACGGACAGCCTCAAACCCCCTGACCTGCCCCTGAAATTCCCGGTTCCAGTAATCCAGGCTCCCAACGAGGGCGCGGACGCGCCGGTCACGGTTGCTCATGATGACCACCGCCGCGGCGCTGGCGCCCAGATTCAATATCCGACCGGCGTGACGTCGAATGACTTCTTCGGCAAGCGCCTGAATTTCAGGGCTCAACGTGGTCTGGATATGGGACATGCCCGGATATTCGAGGTGCAGGTAATCGGCCGCGTGGGGCGCCTTGAAGGGAAAGGGGTGAAGGTGGCGGGGAATGGGTGCCTGCCGGGCCTTCAACGCTTCGGACCCGGTAATCAGGCCTGCGGTGCGCATGCGTTCAATGACGCGGTTCCTCGCCCTTTTGTCATGTGTTCGCGCGCGGATGGGTGCCTGTGGCAGGCTGATCAGGAAGGCGATTTCATCCGGGGCCAGCGACGTGGGGAGCTTTCCGAAATAGGCCAGGCTGGCCGCGCCAACGCCTTCGAGATTGCCGCCGTAGGGGGCGAGATTGAAATAGTATTCAAGGATTTGACGTTTGCTGAGGCGGGCCTCCATCCCCAGCGCCCATACAGCTTCCAGGGCCTTACGCCAGAATGTCCGGGGACCGGGCCTCAGTAAACGGACGAGCTGCAGAGTAATGGTCGATCCCCCCGAGACAACATGCCCCGCCTTCAGGTTCTGCCACGCCGCGCGGATGATAGATAGGGGGTCCACGCCGGGGTGGTGATAAAATCTTTTGTCTTCACAAACAAGGGTTGCCTTGACGAGGAGGGGATCTATCCGTTCGAGGGGGAGATAATAGCGCCGCCGCCCTGTGTGGGTGGCGTAGAGGCGCATGAGCGTGCCATCCCGGAAATGCACCGCCGCGCCATAGTCTCGCGGCAGGGGTGGGGCGGGAAGCAGATGCGGCAGGGCCACCCCCCCCGCGATGACGAAAAGGGCAAGAAGAATGAAACCAAGGCGTCGTTTCATTGCACCCGTAGAGGTGTTTGAGCGCCGATCGCGTAGACCCAGGGGCGATACATGACCTCCGCCCGCAAGGGGGGCCATTGCCCCTCATATCTGAACGTGGCGCGCATCAGCAGGTACGCGTGATACGTTCCCTTCGGGAGATCCCCGAACAGGCGGACTTCCAGGTCACGAATGTCCACGTACCGGGTCTTGAACTTCCGCGTGGCCTGGATCCAGGGGGGATTTCCCTGTTTGAACAGCCTGGGGTTGACTACTTCCAGCCCGGCGACCATGGGTACCCTGATCGCCACATGCCGTAACGTGCCCGGGGTGGTGTTCGTCAGGGCGACATCCAGAATAAAGAGGTCTCCCGGGTGAAGTGCGGCGCTTTTTTTACCGTCCAGCGTGACGAAACGGGGGGCGATGACCATTCCCTTGTCGCGGACGGGGTGAAACCCCGCGAGCCGATACCCCTCCGCCGTCAGGGAGACCCATGCTTTCTTGGGTTGAGAAACCTGAATGGCAAGCGGGGGCGTCAGGGGGCCGGTAGCCTTCCAGGAGATGACCCCATTCAGCTCGGAAACGGCCGGCAGTACCTGCCCGTTTTCCGTCAGGGACGCCTTGACGGGTGAAAACGAAACGGATTTGACGTAATTCCCCAAAGCCACCAGAGCCCACGCGAGTCCCTGAGTCGCGTAGTAGGATTCATCCTTTTTCTG
>WGDA01000069.1 GCA_015493505.1 Pseudomonadota bacterium
AGTCTCTTACATCCATTTGAAACCTCCTTTGTAAAGTTTGTTGGGGTGGTGCTCATCTTACTTTACAGGAGGTTTCTTTTTTTGGTATGACTTATGTCATTCTTTTTTTGCCTTACCCTTCGCTATCCTCGGGGATGTCTCCCCTTATCCTACCAATATATAACGTACATAATTTTATAAGTTTCTCCTGAGAAATCCTGTCTATCCTGTCAAAAAATATTGGCTTTAGGTTCTTTCACCCAACTGTACTGTCACTGTTTTTTATCCGTGTCCGATTTCTGGGGGCCACTATACCCAGAGATTTTTTGACGGTTTCGTGAAATGGGTAGAAATAGGTTAGAAAAATAAAAAAGGTCAGATGCCCTGAGGCACCCAACCCCTTGAAATCACTGGTACGCCTGAAGGGATTCGAACCCCTGACCTGCGGATTAGAAGTCCGCTGCTCTATCCAGCTGAGCTACAGGCGCCTGACGCATTTATCATACCGTTCTTTCCTGAATCCGTCAATTTGTATTTCAAATTTTGGGTGTGTAAATCCCTGGGGGGGTTGAATCCCCCAGGGATTGCGTGGAACCTGCTGGCTATCCGGTGTTTTACAGCCCCTTGATACTGGCGATGAAAGAGCTGTCGAAAAAATCCTCGGGTTTTGGTTTCCAGGTCAGCTTTTTCAGCATTTCCCAGACCTCGATGCGTTCTTTCAGCGCCTGATAAACGGGCCCCGGTTTCTCGGGGATGCCAAAGAATTTTTTGTTATAAGCCAGGTCGTACAGGCGAACACCTTTCATGGTTTCGGCAAAGGCTTTGGGATTTTTCAGCCAGCCGCCAATCCCTTTTGCCATAATAGCGTAAGATTCATCCGGGTGCTTTTTATAAAAAGCAATGGCTTTCAGGACGCCTTTGATGAATTTCTTGACATCTTCAGGGCGTTTTTTCAGCACCTCATCTCGAAAGAGAACCGTGTCCATAATCAACATCGGCGTTTTTCGGCTGTCGATCAGCAGGTGCCCGTGAGGGGTGTGCTTGCCTTTGGTCAAATAGGGCTCCCAGGTGACCGCCGCGTCCACCTTGCCCGCGATGAAGGTGGTCCCCGCGGAGCCTGGTTCCATATTTACGCTTTTGATGTCCTTGATGCTCAGGCCTGCTTTCCGGAGCAGGTGGACCAAGAACCATTCCGAAGCGGAGCCGAATTTGTAGGCGACGGTTTTCCCCTTCAGGTCCTTGATGGTTTTGATGTCTTTCTTGGCCAGGATTCCATCTCCTCCATAGGAATCATCCAGGGCGAGGACCATTTTACACGGTACATGCTTTTTGCTCAGGAGAACGAATGAACTGATAACGGTGGAGACACCATCCAGCTTTTTTGAGTAGAGAGCCGCGAAACGCATGGTGATGTCATCCATGATTTTCAGGTCAACCTTGAGCCCCTGTTCTTTAAAAAATCCCTTGTCCCTTGCCAGATAGAGAGGCCCGTTGCCGACCCACGTGGGCAGGCCAATCACCAGCGGTTTCGCCGCCGAAGAGACCGGCGCGAATGACATGATGGAAAATAACGCGATCAAAACACCTATAAACCCCTTTTTCATACTGCTTCCCTCCTATGAAATTTCCCTAAAACCGTATCATAAAAATGGCGGGTGTCAAGAAGGAAAGGGATAAATTTTTATCTTGACAGGGTGTCCTCGCGCTGTTATAAGGATGCCGAAGTTGTTGGGTTCCCCGTCGGTGCCAGGGAAACCGGTGAAAGTCCGGTACGGGCCCGCCGCTGTGACCGGGGACGAAAACCGCGGGAAGCCACTTCCCACTCACGAAGGGTGGGAGGGAAGGCGCGGTGAGTAGGAGGATCCGGAAGTCAGAAGACCTGCTGACGGGAAGGCAACCTGAATGAAGCCCTCGAGGAACGGGGCAGAGGTTGTGGATTGGGGCAATGAAAAACGGCACCCCCGAACTTAAGTTCGGGGTTTTTTTTATGGTTAAAAACGCAAGAGAAGGGAGGTGAATTCATGAAAACAGGAGCCATTTTTTATGTGACCGGCAAACGTCCCATCAGGGAAGGGGTTGAGGCCATGGACCTTGCCCGGAAGTTGGGAATCCACGTGGACAGGGCCTTGCTGGTATCCAGGACAACCGGTTACGACAGTGTCGTGGATGCGTGGTGGACCCTTTTAACGAAGGGGATGAAACGTGTCATGTGCTGCGTGGTAACCACGCGGGATGGGGAAACCTTCGAACTGACCGCGGAGCCTTTGCGGTTGTGCGGATGAAAGGAGGCGATAGATGAGAAGATCGAGGATTTGGGGTCTTTTCCTTGTTTTTTTCTTTGTTGTGTTTCTCTCGGGGCCCCTGTTCGCGGGGGGCGACGATCTGTCATCGGTCAAGGCGGAGATTGAGGCCTTGAAAGCCCGCCTCAAGACCATGGAAAAACAGCTCGTCCAGCAGCAGGGGTTGATTGAAAAGCAGAGTGAACTGATTAACAACTATGAAAAGGCCTTGAAAAAGCAGGAACAGGAGCTTCAGGTTCAGAAAAAAGAGGTTGCCAAACAGAAGGAAACCCTGGAGGCCCAGAAAAAGGATGTAAAATCGCTTGACAGCCTGAAGCAGGCCCTGGGGCATATCGAGCTTTCGGGGGATGTCACGGGGATCGGTCAGGGAACGTCTAACATGGACAATGGTGACAAGACCGACGCGTCCTATACCTTCGATTTCAATATCGCCACCCACTTTGGCGGATATGGAAATTTCTATATCCATCTGGAGGGCGGTGATGGTGATGGCCTGAACGACGACGTGCCCAGCTTCAGCGTGCCCAATTACGACGCCTACGCCACGGAGAACAATAAAAACGAGGCAGACCTGACCATTTCGGAAGCCTATTACGAGTTTTCATTTCTGAAAGACCAGGCGGCGTTCGATATCGGAAAGATGGACATCAGCGTTCTTTTTGACGAGAATGAAGCCGCCAACGACGAAACCACCCAGTTTCTCTCGAACATCTTTGTGAAAAGCATGGGGCTGACCATTCCGGAGCCGGACAACTTTTATTGCCCGGCCGCGATGGTGCGCGTCTCTCCGGTGGATTGGCTTGAATTCCGTCTGGTTGGCGCTTCCGTCGAAAGCGATGACTGGGAAGACATCTTTACCCATGATTTTGGCGCGGCACAGGTTAATTTTCGCCCGAAAATCAAGGGACGCCAGGGGAATTACCGTTTCTACGTGTGGCTCGATGGCAGAAACCACCTGAAAAACAGCAAGCTTGGAATTGCCACCGAGAGCTACACGGACCATTATGCCAACAAGGACCAGAAGGGATGGGGGCTCAGTTTTGATCAGGAAATCATCGATGGGATCATCGGCTTCGCCCGCTACAGCCAGACGGACGATGACCTGGCGTCGTGGAACGACGATGATGGCCAGTGGGAGATGATTCCCTTTGATAAGGTCTGGTCCTGTGGCGTGCAGGTTTCCGGGCAGTTCTGGAAGCGTAAAGACGACGCGGTGGGCCTGGCGTATGGGCAAACGCTCCTGACCGATGATTACAAGCGTGCCAACGCGCACACGGCTGATGAGCAGTACATTGAAGCGTATTACCGCTGGCAGCTACACAAGCGGTTCGCTTTGACAGGAGACTTTCAGTGGATTAAAAACGCGGGCGGTAATTCCGACGCCAGCGACATCTACATCTTTGGGCTGAGGTCTCAAGTCGATTTTTAAGGAACGGAGGATAGAAATGAAGAAAGTATGTTGGATATTTTTGGTAAGTGTGTTAATCTTAACAACCTTTTCAACAAGTTTTGCGATGTATATGGGAAAGATGCCTGACAAAAAGGCCATCGTGCTGGCCGACTTCGGAACCACCTATCTTTCAGCCCTGAAGGCGATTACCACCATTCAGAACGAGGTGAAGAAGGATTTCCCGAACGTTGAGGTCAGAATGGCTTTTACGTCCAACATCATCCGCAACATCTGGCATAAGCGCAGGCATGACCCCGTTTTCATGAAAGAACACGGGAAAGAGCTGAAGGAATTCCTGAACATCAAGGGGCCTTTGGCGACCATCGCGGACCTGCAGGATGCGGGCTATCGAACCATCGTTGTCCAGCCCTGTCACATTTATTCTGGCGAGGAATACGCGGACCTCTGCTCTTACGTGAATGGCCTGAACGCCATCAAAACCATCAAAGCCAAATACATGCCCTTCGTGAAGCTGGTTATCGGACGTCCGGCGCTGGGAACCTACGGTCCGGTTCATGATTACCACAAGGACATGGATGTGGCGGCCAAGGCACTGAAAGTGGATGTGGAGCTGGCCAAGAAGGATCATGCCGCCCTCGTGTACATGGGCCACGGAAACGAGTTTTACAGTACGGGCATCTATGCCGAGTTCCAGCAGGTGATGCGGCGGACTTATCCTGGCGTGAAGATTTTCATCGGTACGGTGGAAGGATTCCCCTCCCTGGAAGACGTGGTTGCCGCCCTGAAACACGCCAGGGTGAAACGGGTCGTTCTGAAGCCGCTCATGATTGTCGCGGGAGACCACGCCAACAACGATATGGCCGGCCCCGACAAGGATTCCTGGAAGAATACCATCAAGCGGGTTGGCATCCATGTCATTCCCATCATCCACGGCTTGGGGGAGAATCATGCCTGGGCGCGCATCTACGTGCAGCATATCAAGGATGCCATCAAGGATAATCACGTGAAGTTCTAAAAGATGATGATCTCGCAAAAAATCAGAATTAGAAGGCAAAGTAAAAAGCTTCAAGTTCAAGGAGCGCAATTCCTGAGGAATGAGGCGTACTTGAAGTACGCTGCAGTGATTCACCCTGTTAAATCTCGCGAAGCGAGACGGCAAAGCCGATTTAACAGGGCGGGGGAAGCAGCGCGACACAGAAATTGGACTTTTTACGAAGCCGTCAAAGATGGAAACGCGATATGAACAGAAGGACGCCCCGCGCGCGAAACGGGGCGTCCTGACCTTTCTTGCCCTCTTGGCGCTTCTGTGTGTCATGATCCTCATTTCTGCGGGCATGGGGTATATTCATATCGCGCCGGCGGATGTTCTTAAGGTTATTCTTTCAAGATTGACCGGAAGTCAGCGCCACCTTGCCGGGATTGACAAGGTGGTACCGTACGTCATCTGGCAGGTACGTCTGCCCCGAATCCTGACCGCCGCCATCGTGGGATCGGGACTTTCCATCTCTGGCGTGTTCTTCCAGGGGATCCTTCTCAACCCCCTGGCGGATCCCTATACCCTTGGGGTGTCGGCGGGAGCCGCCTTCGGGGCCTCTATCGCGCTGTTGCTGGAACTTCCCTTTCTCGGTGTTTACGCGGTTCCTCTTTTTGCCTTTGTCGGCGCGTTGCTGACACTGCTGTTTGTGTTGTCCATTTCGTCTTTCGAGGGACGGATCGCCTCCAACAACCTGATTCTGGCTGGGATCATCGTGGCGACGATTCTGTCGGCGGGCATCAGTTTCATCAAGTATGTGGCGGACGAGCAGGTCAGCGTGATCATCTTCTGGCTCCTGGGAAGTTTCAGCTCCCGGACCTGGATCGATGTCTTTCTGACCTTCGGGATCGTCACGGTGGGAGGGCTTTTCTGCCTCTATTTTGCCCGCGACCTCAACGTCATGGCCCTTGGGGACCGCATCGCCCTCTCCCTGGGGGTCCAGGCGAGCAGGGCGCGGGTGATGCTCCTGATTGCCGCCTCCCTGATCGCGGCGGGATGCGTGGCAGTCTCCGGCATTATCGGGTTTGTCGGGCTGGTTATCCCCCACCTGATGCGGTTTGTGGTGGGGTCTGACAACCGGGTGCTGATCCCCGCCTCGGCCCTGCTGGGAGGCAGCCTGCTCCTGTTCGCGGACACGATCACGCGCGCGGTGCTGCCCCACGAGATACCGATCGGGGTGCTGACGGCCCTGATTGGCGGCCCCGTTTTCTGCTATATCTTTCGGAAACACCGGAGGGTCATGATCCATGGATAGGCCTGTCTTTGAGCTTTCAGGGCTTCGATTTTCCTTTGGGCGCCGCGTGGTTCTCGACGGGATTGATCTGGCATTCGAGCCGGGGCGGTTTCACGGCATCGTGGGCCCAAACGGAAGCGGCAAGACCACGCTGTTGATGCTGATGCTTGGATTCTACCAGCCGGAGGCGGGACAGATTCACTTCAGGGGAGAGGACCTCGCCGCCCTTCCAAAGCGACGCCTGGCGCGGGAGATTGCCCTGGTTCCCCAGGATTTCTCCATCAACTTCGATTTTTCGGTGCGGGATGTGGTAACGATGGGGCGATACCCCTACATGCCCAGGTTTTCCGCCCCCAGCCGGGAGGAGGCCGGGAAGGTCACGTCGGTCCTGGAGGAGATGGGGATTGCCGGAATCGCGGACCGTTCCGTCCTGGCTCTGAGCGGCGGGGAAAAGCAGTGGGTCGTTTTCGCGCGCGCCCTCGCCCAGGACACGCCGGTGCTTCTGCTGGATGAAGCTACCTCCAACATGGATATTCATCATACCCTCTACGCCCTTGACCGGGTCTCGCGTCGCGTCAGGACGGGAAAGACCGTCATCGGCGTCTTTCACGACCTGAACCTGGCTGCCATGTATTGTGATCGGCTAATTTTCATGTCAGACGGGCGGGTATTGGCGGAAGGGGAAACGGAAAAAATCTTTCGCGAAGAGATGATTGAAAAGACCTTTGGCGTTCGCGGCACAATTCTAAAACACCCCCTGACGGGGGACAAACAGGTGATATTTCGAAAGGAAAGCACACGATGAAACGATTCTTTGGCATGGCTCTGTTGACTGTGTTGGGGATAATCCTCGCTTGTGTCTCCGCCCGCGCGGTGACCATTCAGGACGCGGCCGGGAAGGCTGTCACGGTTTCCCCACCCTATCAACGGATTATTTCTCTTTATGGGGCCCACACGGAAAACCTTTTCGCGCTGGGCCTGAACAAACAGATTATCGGGGTTTCCAGACATGAGGCATACCCGCCGGAGGCGACCGAAAAACCGGCGTTCAGTTATCATGATGACGCGGAGCGCTTCCTTGCCGCCCACCCCGACCTCGTCCTGGTTCGCCCCATGATTACCCGGGGATATCCCAATCTGATGGAAAAACTCCGAAAGGCCGGTATCACGGTGGTTTCCCTGCAACCCCGGACAGTTCAGGAGATGTTCGCTTACTGGAAGACGCTGGGGGTGTTGACGGGACGTGAAAAGTCGGCAGAAAAGATGATCCGGCGTTTCAAGGACCAGGTGGCCGCCATCAGGAAGCGGGTGGCGCGTATCCCCCTGAACAAAAGGAAACGGGTCTATTTCGAATCGATTCATTCCCGGATGAAGACCTTTGCGCCCTCATCCATCGCCATCTACGCCCTGAAGACGGCGGGGGGGATCGATGTGGCTACGGACGCGAAATCGGCTCATGGGACCAACATCGCGGATTATGGCAAGGAACGCATTCTTTCACACGCGAATGAAATCGATGTCTTTCTCGCGCAGCATGGCGCCATGAACCACGTGACCCAAAGGCGGATCTATGAGGAAGCCGGGTTTGAGGCCATCAAGGCGGTCAAGAACCACCAGGTTTTTATCATTGATGAGATGATTGTATCCCGCCCCACGCCCCGGCTGATCCTGGGAATAACCCAGATCGGACGCTTCCTGTATCCTTCTATCTTCAACGATGTCTCTGACCTGAAACAGGCCAGGACCCTGAGCCGGGCCGGGTTCGCGGAGATGTTCGTCAAGATGGCGGGGTTTCCCTTTGAAACACCGGGTTACCGTCGTATCCGCGCGCGCAAGAAAAAGGGACAGCACCTGTATGGGGATTTCAGGGACGTGGATTATCATCGGGTGATTTCAGCGTATATCGAAACTGCCGTGGAACGGGGACTCTTCCAGAATATCCGGAAGGGCCGGTTTTTCCCTGACAAGCCTATTCGGCGCCGGGATATCGCTTACAGCCTGTTTGTCGGGCTGGACCTGCCCGAGGGAAAGCCCTGCAAGATGTTGGATGTTCCGGAAAGTGACCCGGATTCAGCCCACATCGAGGCGGTCGCGGGGCTGGGAATCATGAAATTGAAGCAGGGGAAGTTTTTCCCTGATGGTACCGTTTCAGGGCTTCAGGCGTATCGTATCCTGCAACGGGCCCTGAAACTGACCGAAAAGAAAGGAAACAGCGGTTCATGACCGGTAAAACAGGAACATTTTATGGTATCGGTGTGGGGCCGGGCGATCCGGAGCTGATGACCCTCAAGGCCGTGAGGATCCTTGAGCGGGTGGACGTGATTTTTACGGCCGCGTCCACCAAGAACGATTACAGCACCGCCCTGAGGATTGCCCGTCCCTATGTTCCGGAAGCGACGGAGATTGTCTCACTCCCGTTCAGAATGACCCTCAAACACGAGGCCCGGAAACAGGCACGGGAAGAAAACGCCCGGAAGGTTCTTTCGTACCTCCGTGAGGGAAAAGACGCGGCCTTTTTGACCCTGGGAGACCCTTTTACCTATTCCACCTTCAGCTACCTGGCGCGGGCGCTGCGGGAACTGGAGCCTGATGTATCCATTCAGGCGATTCCGGGGATTACCTCCTACCAGGCGGCCGCCTCCCGGCTGCTGGTGCCCCTGTGCGAAGGTGAGGAATCACTCCTGATCCTGTCCGGCGCCCTGGGAGGGGAGTCCCTGCGAAGACTTGCCGGCACCGTGGACAACATCGTGATGCTCAAGACCTACAAGAATTTCGAAGACATCACCCAGTCTCTGGAAGAATTAGGCCTTCTTGACAAAACGGTGGGGATCAGCCGCTGTGGCCTGGAGGGAGAGGAAATCATCGACGATATCCGCCGCTTCAAGGATTCCCACCCTCCCTATTTTACCCTCCTGATTGTTAAACCGGATGAGAAAAATTAGATTTGTCGCGTGAAGGCTGAAGCCTAAGATCTTAAGGGGTTCCACGTTCAAGGAGGAATACGTGAAGTGTAAGGCGCCGATCGAGTGCGCTTAAATCTGATACCCTCGCAAAAAGTCAGAATGATGCGGCAAAGTAAAAAGCTTCAAGTTCAAGGAGCGCAAATCCTGAGGAATGAGGCGACCTTAGAGGTCGCTGCAATGATTCACCCTGCCTGCCCCGTAGCTCTGGAAGATGGTACTGGGGTTAAATCGGCTTTGCCGTCTCGCTTCGCTAGATTTCATCCCGGTTGAATATTTTGGCTTCGCCAAATTCAACAGGACAGGCAGGGCAGGGGATACAGCGCGACACAGGAATTGGACTTTTCACGAAACCGTCAAAATCTAATTCCACATGGTGTGTCATGATCTCACATCTCTCCACCGGCCCTCCAGGTAACGCATGTGCGTTTCACTCTCATCGGTAAATCCCAAGGCAAGATTTTCATCTGTTTTAGAATTCATAAATTCTCTCCTTCGCGATTTTCCTCGTGAATCCTCCAGAAATCATTTTTAACTGACATAAAGCATCTCACTAAATCGGGGTCGAATTGACGGTTCTTTTCTTGGAGAATTAACTGTTCCGCTTCATCTTTCGGAATAGCTTCTTTATAACACCGGGAAGAAGTTATCGCATCGTAGGTATCCGCAAGAGCCACAATCCTTGCACTAAGAGGAATGGAATCCCCTTTCAACCCTTCCGGGTATCCCGTCCCATCCC
>WGDA01000070.1 GCA_015493505.1 Pseudomonadota bacterium
ATTTACAAACTGGGATACTTCAAGGACGTCCAGGCGGATGTCAAAGACCTTCCCAACGGGAAGCTGCTGACCTTTTTTGTCGTGGAACGCCCCTACGTGGTCCGAGTATTTTTCAAGGGAAACAAAGGGTTAAAAAGCGACGAAGTTTCCTCCAAGCTTTCCGGACTGAAATACACCATTCTGGATCCGAAAAAGATTAATAAGGCTATCGCGAATTTGAAGGCGGATTACGCGAAGAACGCCTATTATAACGTGAAAATCGATTACAAGGTGGAGGAACTGGAAGGGAACGAAGCCGCCATCCATTTTGATATTCATGAAGGGGCTAAGGGATACATCAAGAAGATTACGTTTGTGGGGAACAAACACATCAAAAGCAAGAAGCTCCGGAAAATCATCCACACGAAAAAGCGGGGCTGGCTGTCATGGTTTACCGGGACAGGGAAACTGAACCGCGATATCTTGAACATGGACGTTGAAGTCATCAAGATGGCGTATTACGACAAGGGCTTTCTGGAAGTGAAAGTCGACAACCCTGTTATCAAGGTTTCAAAAGACGGAAAGTCCATTTATATCACCTTTAAAATCCATGAAGGTCCCCAATACAAGGTAACTTCCGTAGGTATCGAGGGGGATTTGCTGAAGCCCAAAAAGGAAATGATGAAGCTCGTTATGACGAAGAGCGGTCACATCTACAGCAGCTCGGTTGTCCGGGGCGACATCAAAAGGTTGACGGATCTCTATTCAGATCAGGGCTACGCGTATGTGGACGTGGAACCGATAACGAAGCTGGACAAGAAAAACCATACGGTAAAAATTGTTTACAGTATTGCCAAAGGTGTGCAGGCTCATTTTGGAAAGATCCGTATAGAAGGGAACATGACCACACGGGACAATGTTATTCGGCGAGACCTTGCCTTTTCAGAAGGTGAATTGTACTCAGGACGCAGGCTGCAGATAAGCCGGCATCGTCTCAAGGAAACCGGTCTGTTCTCCAAAGTGGATATCCGGACCCATAAGGCGAAGGGCAAAAAGAACGTCGTGGATGTGGATGTCAAGGTGGAAGAAGGCAAATGGGGCTCAATTGGGATCGGCGCCGGATACAGCACGCGGGAAAACCTGATGTTGACCGGCAGCATCGAGCACAAGAACCTCTTTGGCCGGGGGTACAATGTAAAACTTCGGGCCGATATGGGGTCCAAAACCCAGTACTTCCGGTTCAGCTTTTTTAACCCCGCCGTGAGGGACAGCATCTATTCCATGGGGTTTGACCTGTACCATGACCGGGATGAATACGACAGCTTCTCGTCCAAGACGACCGGTGGAAGCGTTCGGGTCGGGCGCCCCCTCCCTTGGTGGGGGTTCTACGGTACTGTCCGCTACACCCTGCAGGACGTGAATGTTTATAACGTGGATGAAACGGCTTCAGTTTACGTGAAAGACCAGAAAGGGCAGCGTACTGAAAGCAAGATGCTGTTTAACCTTATCCGGGATCGTCGGAACAGCCGGCGGGACCCCACGAGGGGGACACGGGAATCCTTCTCTTTCGAAAATGGTGGCGGCCCCCTGGGCGGAGACGTGTATTTCTGGAAAACCGTGGCGGACGCCAGCTGGTATCATCCCTTTTGGTGGGATACAACACTTATGATTCACGGACGTGTCGGCGCCATGGACAGCTATGGCGGCAAGAGACTGCTCATTACTGAAAAGTTCTTTGTTGGTGGGCAGAGGACGATCAGGGGGTTTGAGTATGGCTATGCTGGCCCGCGAGACAGCAACGGGGACGCCATCGGGGCGAAAAATGAGCTGATTACAAACACGGAGCTGATTTTCCCCATTTACAAGGACATCGGGCTCAAGGGCGTTGTCTTTTTCGACGCCGGTAAAGGGTTCGATTCGTGGGGTGACATCGGCGAGATCCGCACGGCGGCAGGCTTCGGTCTGCGTTGGTTGTCTCCGATGGGGCCGTTGCGGCTTGAGTGGGGATTCAACCTGAACAAAAAGAACGACGAAAAACAGAGTGTCATGGAATTTACAATAGGACAGTTTTTCTAAAAAAGCAGCTAAAAAGGAGTTAAAGATGAAACATTTTAAAGGCATGGTGAAAAGTGGCGTGGTTGGGATTCTTGCCTTAACGATGATTGTGGGCGTGGGCATCCTGACGCTTTCTGAAAGGGCCTGGTGCCAGCCGCCCCTGAAGCTGGGCTATGTGGACATGGATCGGGCGGTTAACGACAGTCAGGCCGGGAAAGAAGCTCGAAAAAAGTTTGTGTCCCTCGTCCAGAAACAGCGTGCTCAGATTGAGAAGAAAAAGAAGGCGCTGGATACGATGAAACAGATTCTCCAGAAACAAGGGGCCCTGCTCTCTGAGGATGTCAGGATTCAAAAGGAACAGGAATACCAGCAGAAGGTGAGGGAATACCAGGTATTCCTGAAGAATATGAGGGACGACGCCCGAACGAAAGAGATGGAAATGTCAAAAAAGATTATTCGACAAATCCAGAAGATCCTCTTTTCCTACGCGAAAAAGGAGCACTACGCCATGATCTTCGAAAAAACGCGAAGCGGGCTCCTCTATGCCTCTGACGCCATGGACCTAACCGACACGATTATCAAGATTTACAACCAGGAGTACTCAAAGAATAAGAAGTAGGGGTGTTGCGTTTGAATTCCGATAAGGAGCCTCAAATCCCCCCAAGAAAAGCCCCGATCCCGTTGGGGAAGATCGCCGAGTATCTGGACGCGGAGATTTTGGGGAACGCCGAGGAGCTCATCTCGCGGGTCGCCCCAATAGAGAGGGCTGGGGTGGGAGAGATCACCTTCCTGTCCGATCCCAAAAAGGCACGCTTGCTCCGGACGACAAAAGCGAGCGCCCTGATTGTCCCTCGGGATACTCCGCCGATTGAGGGGAAAACCGTCCTTCTGGTGGACAACCCTTACGTGGCATTCGCCAGGGCGCAAAGGCTCTTCTTCCCGGGACCATTCTCATCTGGAGAGATCAGCCCCCTTGCCCGGATCCATGCCGAGGCGCTGATCGGTGAAGGGGTGGAGATACAGGCGTTCGCATGCGTCGAGAAGGGGGCGCGGATCGGAAAGGGCAGCATCCTGTTCCCTCATACCTATATCGGAGAAAACGTGGTGTTGGGTGAACGTTGCGTGCTATACCCGGGCGTGAAAATTTACCATGACTGCCATTTGGGCGATCGGGTAATTCTGCACGGAGGCGTTGTGATTGGATCGGACGGTTTTGGATACGCCTGGGACGGCAAGGAGCACCTGAAGATTCCGCAGGTTGGAAGGGTTGTCATTGGGAACGACGTTGAAATCGGCTCCAACACGACCGTGGATCGGGGGACCCTCGAGGACACGGTAATCGGAAACGACGTCAAGATCGACAACCTCGTCCAGATTGGCCATAACGTTCACGTCGGTGATCACACGATTCTTATCGCGCAGGTAGGGATTGCCGGGAGCACCGAGCTCGGCCAGGGCGTCATCCTGGCGGGACAGGTGGGCGTGGCGGGCCATCTCAAGATCGGGAATCAGGTCAAGGTGGCTGCCCAGGCGGGGATTCATAAAGACGCCAAAGATGGAGAGATTTTGTCTGGCAGCCCGGCGATTCCGTTCAAGACATGGATGAAGATGGTCGCAGCCTGGCCAAAGGTCCCTGAATTGCGGCGAAAAATCAAGCACCTTGAAGAGCACGTGAAAGAGATGGAAAAAAGGATGGAAAGACTTGCACCTGGAGGAGATAAATGATTTCCATTGAGAGGATCCAGACGCTTTTGCCTCAGGCCTATCCCTTTTTGCTGGTGGATCGGGTTCTGGAGCTGGAACGTGGAAAACGCATTCTGGCCATTAAAAACGTGACGTTCAATGAGCCCTTCTTCCAGGGGCATTTTCCCGGCCGCCCCATCATGCCGGGGGTTCTGATCCTGGAGGCCATGGCCCAGGCGGGGGGGATTCTCGCCTTTGAAACCATTGAAGAAGACGTGAAGGATCGCGCCGTTTATTTTCTGGGAATTGACAAGGCGAAATTCAGGCGCACGGTGATCCCAGGAGACCAGCTCGCCCTTGAAGCGATTATCCTGAAACGCCGGGGGGTTTACTGGTCGTTCCAGGCCTATGCCCGAGTGGATGACACCATTGTCACGGAAGCCAAGATGCTGGCGGCGTTAGAAAAAAAATAAAACGAAGAGGAAAACCATTGCAGAAGATACATCCAACAGCGATTTTATCTCCGGAAACCATCCTGGGAAAGGATGTGGAGATTGGCCCGTATTCCGTCACGGAGGGACGGGTATCCATTGGGGATGGGTGCGTGATTGGCCCCCACGTGGTGATTAAAGGCCCCACGACAATTGGGAACAATTGCCGTATCTATCAGTTCGCCTCGATAGGAGAAATCCCTCAGGATCTCAAGTTCAAGGGTGAAGAGACGGAACTGGTCATCGGGGACGGAAACGTGATCCGGGAGTACGTCACCATCAACCGCGGCACCCAGGGAGGCGGCGGGCGCACGGTCATTGGAAAGGGAAACTTTTTGATGTCGTACGTGCATATCGCCCACGATTGTATCCTTGGGAACTATAACATCCTGGCCAATGTCGCGACCCTCGCGGGCCATATAACAATTGAAAACTTCGCGATTATCGGCGCCCTTTCGGCCGTTCACCAGTTCGCGCGCATCGGGTCCTACGCCTTCGTGAGCGGGATGACGGGCGTGGCGCAGGATATCCCCCCGTTTGTCAAGGCGGCGGGGAACCGGTCCAAGCTTTACGGGCTCAACACCATCGGGTTGAAACGGCATGGGTTCTCGGACGAAGCCATTTTCGCTTTGAAAAAGGCCTATCGGGTTGTGTTCAGGTCGAAGCTCCGGATGATTGAGGCCATTGGTCAGATAGAATCCGATCCGATAGGAGAAGTGACGGAAGTCCAGCAGTTCATCGACTTTCTCAGAACCACGAAACGTGGAATCTGCAGGTAATGAAACCCCTCAAGGTGGGCGTAATCGGTGTCGGACGCTTGGGGGCGTTTCACACCCAGAAATACGCCAGAGTGCCTGGGTGCGAGCTGGTGGGGATCGCGGATATCGACGCGAAGCGCGCGAAGAAAATCGCGAAACCATTGAAGGTGGGTTACACCACGGATTTCCTCGAAATACTGCGTGAGGTCGAAGCGGTCAGCATTGCCACGCCGACCTCCACGCATTTCGAGATCGTGAAGACTTGCCTGGAAGCGGGGATCCATACCCTTGTCGAAAAACCCATTTGCCGGGATCCCCAGGACGCGAAACGCCTGATTGAGATCGCCCAAAAGGCGGGAGTGAAACTTCAGGTGGGCCACGTGGAGCGGTTTAACCCCGCCATTCTTAAGGCGGATCCCCTGATTCGGAGACCCCTTTTCATCGAGGTCCACCGGCTTGGCTATTTTTCCAGGCGCGGCACGGACGTGGATGTCGTTCTGGACCTGATGATTCATGACCTCGATCTGGTGACCCATTACGTGAACAGCCCTGTGGCGCACATCTCCGCGGCGGGGGTGCCGATCCTGACGGATCACGGGGATATTGCCAATGTACGTCTCGAATTTGAGAGCGGCTGTGTCGCGAACCTGACAGCCAGCCGGGTGTCGAAAAAGAAGATGCGAAAATTCCGCCTGTTCCAGAAAAATGGGTATCTCTCCATCGACCTGCTGAACCACGAGGTGACGTGGGTCAAAAAGGTGATCAAGCAGGTTCTCGGGTACCCTATCATTTTGCCGCGCAAGCTTCGGGTGCCGGAGGTGGACGCCCTGGAGGAGGAGATCCGCGCTTTCGTCCAGTCGGTCCGGCAAGATACGCCGGTGCGGGTGTCGGGCGAGGATGGGCTCCAGGCGTTGACCCTCGCCACGAAAATCAAGGAAGAGATGGCCAGCCGTTTTGAAACCATTTCTTCCATGTTATGACGCGTCATGGCTTCACAATCCAATGAAATTCTGATTGTCGCAGGAGAGGAGTCCGGGGATCTTCACGGGGCGTCTCTTGTTTCAGAGCTGAAACGCCTGGATCCTGACCTCCGTTTCGTGGGAATCGGGGGCGACCGAATGGCCGCTGAGGGGGTTGAACTTGGCTGTCATGTCCGGGACCTGGCAGTGGTCGGCATCGTGGAGGTCTTTTCCATTCTGCCCAAACTGATTTACGCCTATCGGTGGCTGATGCGTCGGCTTAGGCGGCACCCTCCCCGCGTGGTGGTTCTGATTGATTACGCCGAGTTTAACCTCTTTTTTGCCGGACGGGTCAAGAAGAAATTCGGGATTCCGGTGGTGTTTTATATCAGCCCCCAGATATGGGCCTGGCGCAAGGGGCGGGTGAAGCGGATTGCCCGAAACGTGGAAGAGATGGTGGTGATACTCCCGTTTGAGAAAGACTTTTATGAGGCGCACGGGATACGGGCCAGTTTCGTAGGTCATCCCCTTGTGGATCGTCTGGGACGTCTTCCGGAAAAAAGTGGGTCCGATGGGTCGCGGCCCCCGGTAATTGGCTGGATGCCAGGGAGCCGGAACTCAGAGGTTAGCCGGCTATTGCCCATCATGGTAAACGCCGCGAAGGCCCTCCGGGAGGATTTGAAGGGACAGGTCTCTTACAGGGTCCCCGTGGCCCCCGGAATCTCGGCGCGGCGAATCGGAGAATCCTTCGAAAAGGCGGGGGTGCCGGTCGAGATTTCCCGGGAAGAGTCTGCCAGGGTGATGAGCCAGTGTGACCTGATCGTCATGGCGTCCGGCACGGCGACTCTGGAGGCCGCGTTGCTTGAGGTTCCCGCCATAATCGTGTATAAAGTGTCATTCCTTTCATACCTTTTGGGGCGTCTCATGATCCGGGTCCCGTGGATAGGCTTGGCGAATATCGTGGCGGGGAAAGAGGTTTATCCCGAGCTGATTCAGTACGAGGCCACGCCCGAAAGGGTCGTGGAAACCTGCCTCGTTTTGATCCGTGAGCCCGACAAGCTGAAAAAGGTACGGGAGGAACTGAGGAATATTCGCGCGAAACTGGGTGTGCCTGGCGCGTCGAAAAGAACAGCAGAGGTGATCTATCGGTATGTTTCGGAAATTACTTCGTAAGCACCCTGAAATCTCGCGGCTTCTCAGCTATATCCGGCCCTACCTGGGTCGCCTTATCATCGCGATGATCTGCATGGTTGTGGTGGCCTTTGCCACTGCCTTTTCCGCCTATCTGGTCAAGCCGGTCCTGGATGACATCTTCCTCAACAAGGATGCCTTCAAACTCATGATTCTGCCCTTTGTCGTGGTGGCGCTCTACCTGGTCAAGGGGGGGGCCATGTACGGCCAACGCTATCTCATGGCGTACATCGGGCAGCGGATTGTGGCCAATATCCGGCGGGACATGTACTACAGCCTGCAGGATATGGATCTGTCTTTCTTTTTCAAGAACTCGACGGGGGCGATTCTTTCCAGGCTCATTAACGACGTGAACCTGTTACGTGGAGCCGTTTCCGGCGCGGTGACCAGCATTCTCAGGGATTTTTTCACCATTGTGGGGCTGATCTTCGTGGTATTTTACCGGAACTGGCAGCTTGCCTGCGTGGCCATGCTTGTGCTGCCCATCGCCGTGTACCCCATCATTGCCTTTGGAAGGAAATTTTTCAAGTTCAGCACCCGCAGCCAGGAAACGATTGGAGATCTCTCGATGCTGATTCACGAGGCCATCACCGGGATCCGCATCGTCAAGGCCTTCGGGATGGAAAACTATGAAAAAGAGCGGTTCAATGTGGAAAACGAACGCCTTTTCCGAATCTACATGAAGATTCAGAAAGTGCGCGCCCTGTCATCCCCCGTGATGGAAACCCTGGGGGGGCTGGGTATCGCGGCGATTATCTGGATCGGGGGATTCCAGGTGCTTAAGGGACATGCCACGCCTGGAACCTTTTTTTCCTTCATGACGGCCCTTTTCATGCTGTATCAGCCCATCAAGAAGATAAATAAATCGAACAGCGTGGTGCAGGAAGGGTTGTCGGCGGCACGCCGTATTTTTGATGTCATGGATTCCGGGAATGAGATTGTTGAGGTGCCCGATGCCGTTGAATTCCCACGGAACTGGCAGACACTGTCCTTCGAGCATGTGAGCTTTTCTTATGGGAAAGAGGACGTATTGCGGGACATCAATTTCACGGTCCGGCAGGGTGAGTTGATTGCCTTTGTCGGAAAGAGCGGAAGCGGCAAAACCACCATGATGAACCTGATCCCCCGGTTCTACGATGTGACGGAAGGCCGGATCGCCTTTGACGGACGAGACATCCGGGAGTTTACCATCCGATCCCTACGAGCCAGTATTGCCATGGTGACGCAGGAGGTCGTTCTCTTCAACGACACCGTCCGAAACAACATCGCGTACGGGAACCAGGATGAGTCAATGGATAAAATTATTCAGGCCAGCAAGCTGGCCAATGCCCATGACTTTATCATGAAGCTGCCGGAAGGGTACGACACGGTGATTGGCGAGAAAGGGGTGAAACTTTCCGGCGGCGAGCGTCAGCGGATCTCCATCGCGCGGGCCATCCTGAAAAACGCGCCGCTTCTCATCCTGGATGAGGCCACCTCATCGCTTGATGCGGAAGGGGAGGTAGAGGTTCAAAAGGGGCTGAACAACCTGATGGAAAACCGGACTGTCCTAATCGTGGCGCATCGCCTCTCAACGGTGATCGGGGCGGATCGGATTTATGTGCTGGAGAACGGAAGAATCGTTGAGGTTGGTACGCACGAGAGCCTTTTCCACGCGGGGGGCCCCTATCGGCAACTTTTTGACTTGCAGGTTCGGAATGGAATCATTCAGGAAACGGTTTCGCCATAACCTGACAATTCATCTTCTTCCCTATATCGGATATGCGGTCGTGAAGGTATTGGCCCTGACCATGCGGTTCGAGGAAAAAGGCAGCGGGGCCATTGCCGAAATGGATCGGGAGGGGAAACCTTTTATCGCCGCCTTCTGGCACGGCCACCTGCTGATGATGATGGTTTCGCCTTATCGGAGGCGCTCGAAAACCATCATCAGCCGCCATCGTGACGGCGAGATGATCAGCCGGGCGGCCCGCCTGTTCGGCGTGGGAAGTGTCCGGGGCTCTACCACGGAAGGGGGAGCGCAGGCACTGAAAAACGCCATTCGGGCGATCCGGGCGGGATACAAGATGGTGGTGACCCCTGACGGACCGCGGGGTCCCCGGCATGTCGTTCAGCCCGGTGTCATTGAGCTCGCCCGTGTGACGGGAGTGCCGATTATCCCGGTGGTGTTTTCCAGTACCCGCAAGAAGGTCTTTCCGTCCTGGGACCGCTTTATCTTTCCCCTTCCCTTTTCCAAGGGCGTTTATTTCTACGGAGAGCCCTTCTTCGTGGAAAGGCGGATCGATCGAGAGGGCGTGGAAGCGAAGCGCAGGGAGCTGGAAGAGGTGATGCGACAAATGACCCGGCAGGTCGAGAATTATTGCGAAACGGGGCGATGGGAGGACCAAAGCGCGAGGGTGGGTTCGTGACCATCCTCTACAATATCCTCCTCCACGCGCTTTTGCTCCTCCTGGCACCGGTTTGGGGACTCCTTCTGCTTTTCAACCCCCGCTACCGCAAGGGATTAAGCGAACGCCTGGGGTTGGGGGCTTCCCGGAAGCGTTCCCAAAGTCCAACCCTCTGGATACACGCCTCTTCGCTGGGAGAGGTAAAGGTTTCCGCCCCCATTTGTGAGGCGTTGTCACAAAGCTTCCCGGATTATGAGGTGGTGTTCACGGCCAGCACGCCGGTGGGGAAGAAGCAGGCCCGCGAAATGCTGAAAGGGGTGCGCTCCATGAGCCTTTTGCCCCTTGATATTCCGGAGGTTGTCTGTCCGGTGGCAAGGCGTTTTCAGCCCGGATTTTTACTCGTGGCGGAGACGGAATTCTGGCCGAATCTCTTTTTTTGCATGAATCGCAGAAACATCCCCGTGGCGCTGTTCAATGGGAGGATATCAGACAGATCCTTCAAGCGTTATCGGCTGTTCCGTTTCTTCTTCCGGCGGGTGCTTTCCTGTGTGAATCTTTTCTGCGTGCAGACGGAACGAGACGCGGCGCGGTTTCAGGAGCTGGGCGCGGCGAAAGAGAGGATACACGTGACGGGAAACGTCAAATTCGACGCCCCTTATGCCCCTTTGACCCATAGTGAAAAGGAGGGATTGCGCGCCACACTGCGGATTACTGGTGATCCGGCCTGGGTCGCGGGAAGTGCGCACCCGGAGGAACTGGCCACCCTTGCCGAGGCGCATCAGGGGCTTCGGAACGCGCATCCTAACGTGAAATGGATTGTGATCCCCCGGCATCTCTATGACGTGGAAAAGTTCAGAAGCTTTCTGGAGGATCGGGGCGCGCGCGTGGCACTTTGGGATGGGAAAACGCCGGTATCCGAACCTTGGGATATCCTTCTGGTAAACGCCCTCGGCCAGCTTATCCGGTTGTATCAACTGGGGTTTGCCGCCTTCGTGGGGGGAAGCCTGGCGCCCATCGGAGGGCATAATCCCCTGGAACCGCTTCGATACGGGATTCCCACTTTTTTTGGTCCGAGGATGGAAAATTTTAGGGAAATTCGGGATATTATTCTCCGCGAGGGGGTGGGCAGGGAAGTCTCAACCGCGGGGGAGCTCGCCTCGGCATTGGAAGAACTGTTGGAACACCCTGAGAAAGAACGGGAAATGAAAGAATCTTGCCTGCGATTTTTTGAACGCTATCAGGGGGCGACGCGACGTTCCATCCAAATCCTGGAGGCATGGATCAGGGAACACGCCTCCTGATTTTATAAGGGGGGTGGCGGGGTGAAAAATTTCTGCCGCGCGATGAGCCTGCCCTCCACGTCGCCAAAGAAGATGACATCCTTTGCCACACCGTAAAGGGGGATGAGATCCGCGTTCAGCCATCCTTCGATATCTCCGGACTTGGATTTTACGATATCCGGATCAAGCTATAGACGAGGTACGTGGCTTTGCCCCGAATGGGGAGATGTTTCGCTTCCTTAATCGTTTTTGCCCTGGATGCGACCTTCAAGGTGATGGTGTTCAGTTTTTTGCCGGGGATGGTGCGGATCCGATAGGTTTTACCGAATTTTATCGGCCCGTAGCTGCCGAACCGGAAATTATAGAACGCCGTCAGGGGATCGTCATAGTACACACCTTTGGGAATCGGTTTCACGTGAACGGATTTGCGATTTTTTTTCAGCCTGGTGACGGTGAGCCGCCTGTTGACGTAGTCCATTTCGAAAACCTTGGTGGTGTGATGGTGTCCGATTTTTGTGTCCCGGATTAAACGCGTGCAGATGAACCGCGTGTGATCCTCGTTTTCAATCAGTTCGCTGATGTGCGTGTCTTTCCGGTAACGGGTCAGAAAGCCGATGATCCCCCTGGTTCTGCCGGTCAAGGTGGCCTGGAATTTTCCTTTGTGTTCCATGGGAACCAGGCTGATCTCCGCATCGCCCGCGTGATGAAAAAAGAGAAACCCCGCCACAAATTTCATGACTTCGTTAGAGAAGGTTTCACCGATGGTCGGCCGCCTGACAACAGGGGTGATAAGAGGCGAAGCAGCCAAAGCACTATCCACTTGTAGAGAAACCCGGAAAAGCCCCCATCCTATAAGCGCCTTCAAGACCCTGCTCAGCCAGGTCCTGCGCGTCAGTAAGGGGTTAGCCGTTTTTTCTGGACAGCAACTTTCGGAGCTCTTCATGAATGCGTCCGTTCGTGCTCAAGATGGTGTCTTTGAACGGGTCAAAAGGGGGGCCGTCGAAGGTGGTGACCATTCCCCCCGCCTCCATGGCGATAAGGGCGCCGGCCGCGACATCCCAGGGCTTGAGTTTCAGCTCCCAGAAGCCGTCGAAACTTCCCTCCGCTACCCGACAGAGGTCCAACGCGGCGCTGCCATCACGCCGGACTCCCTGGGCCCTTTTGATGACGGCGGAAAATTCACGGATGTTATTTCTCTCGGACTGGCCCACATCGTAGGGAAAGCCCGTGCATAAAAGTGCTTTTTGTATGTCCCCGGTTTCTGAGACGCGGATGGGCTGATCGTTCCTGGTAGCGCCATGGCCCCGGATCGCAGCATAGCATTCATCCGTCATGGGGTTATAGACAACCCCGACAAGCGGTTGCCCTTCATGGAGAAGGGCGATGGAGACGCTGAAACACGGGTATCCGTGCGCAAAGTTGGTGGTACCGTCCAAGGGATCGACGACCCAGAGGAAAGGAGATTTCATGGCTGTATAATCGGATTCCTCTGAAAGGATATCGTGGGAGGAAAACGCCTCTTTCAGTCTTTTCAGGATGACCGCCTCACTCGCCTTGTCCGCATCTGTCACAAGGTCGATGGAACCCTTGAAAAAAACCTTTTTGGGGAGGAAAAATCTCTCTTTGAGGATGGCACCCGCTTCCCGGGCTGCCTGGCAGGCGATCTTCAGGAATTCACTCTCAGTCTCCAAACCCATGGCGCCTCCCGTTTCGATGATGCTATCGCCTCTATATCACATTGGGACGGATTGAAAAAGGAGAAGACTTTTACCGCAAAAACTTGTGGCGAGGCCAGTTGAACCTAACCCCGGGCTGTGATAGGGAAATCTTATGAATGCGGCTGACGCTGGAAAAGGGTTCTGGGTGAGCGGATGGAAAGGCTATGTGGCTTTATTTCTTCTTTGCTGTTTTCTGTTTCTGCCCGGTTTGAAGCGCCTTCCTACCACGGATCGCGACGAGGCTCGGTTCGCCCAGGCCAGCAAGCAAATGCTTGAGACGGGAAACTTCGTGGATATCCGGTTTCAGGCGAGGCCCCGCTACAAAAAGCCTATCGGGATCTACTGGCTCCAGGCGGCTTCTGCGGCCATTGCGGGTCCCTCGAGAAGATGTCGGATCTGGCCCTATCGCGTGCCTTCGTTTCTGGGGGCGCTTCTGGCCGTGCTTTTGACCTTTTGGATAGGCCAATCACTTTTTGGCGCGGAGGTCGGGTTTTTCGGGGCGCTTCTGCTGGCATGCACGGTCTTGCTTCAGGTAGAAGCGCGCCTTGCCACCACGGATGCCGTGCTCCTGACCTGCATCGTGGGAATGCAGGGGAGCCTGGGGCATGTGTACCTGGAGAAGAAAGGGGAAAAGTCCTGGGTGATGCCTCTCTTGTTCTGGGTTTCGTGTGGCGCGGGGATCCTTGTGAAGGGTCCCGTACCGGCCATGGTTGCTATTTTGACGATCGTCACCCTTCTCGTCACGGAACGGGATTGGTCGCTGATTCGACGGCTTCGCCCTCTCGCCGGGATCGCGGTTCTGCTCCTGATGGTACTTCCGTGGTTTTGGGCCATCCAACAGGCGTCGGGGGGGCAATTTGTTAAAAAGGCCCTGCTCTCTGATGTGATTCCCAAACTCTTGGGAGGGCAGGAGTCTCACGGGGCGCCTCCCGGGCTGTACCTTGCCCTGTTCCCCATTCTTTTCTGGCCTGGCTCCCTGTTGGCCTTTAGCGGTCTGAGCGCCGGCTGGAGCCACCGGGGGGATCGGCCCGTTCGGTTTCTGCTGGCCTGGATACTTCCCACCTGGCTGGCCTTTGAGCTGATACCCACGAAACTTCCCCACTATATTCTCCCTGTTTTTCCGGCGGTGGCCCTCCTGACGGGGAAGTTGATCATGGAGGGGTTGCCTGAAAAACGGGTTCCCCGCGCGGGCAAAAGGCGCTTTGTGTGGCCTGCTCTGAAGGTAGTTCACTATGGCGTGACCTGCCTCCTGGGAGTGGGGATTCTTGGACTGGGAGTCTTTCTGACTCACGGTTTTTCACTGGTATGGGGGAGTGTCCTTCTGGGCGCGGCAGGAGTCGTCTGGATGTCGATCCGCTGGACCAGGGATCGGAAGCCCCGGGACGCCATCCTCGCGGTTCTGATGGGGGCGGCGCTGGTTATTATTCCCACCTTTGAGGCGGTGCTGCCTTCAGCGGATGCCCTGTGGAACAGCCGCAGGGTTGCCAGGATCGTAGCGAGCCTGCGCCTGCCGCTGGGGGAAGCCCTGGCTTCAGTGGGGTATCACGAGCCAAGCCTGATCTTCAGGATGGGAACGAAGACCCGGATCGCCAGCCCGCGGGAGGCGGTGGAGGCATTGAAAAACCATTCCGTGACCCTGATTCTGGTGACGGACAGGGAAAAGGCTGCTCTTCTTCAAGAGGCTGAGAGGTACGGGATAACCTTGAAGCCGGTTGCCAGTTGGCGGGGTTTCAATTATTCCAAAGGAAAATGGCGGAACTTCACCCTGTTCGCGCCGGCTGGCATTGTTCCCAAACATCGTGGGCTTGAGAAGCATTTCCCTGCGCCACGGGAGAAGGTTCCAACCAGATGAGGCACTGAGGGCGCTGAAGAATCGATTTAGGCGGATGCCGACAACCGCGTTAAGAACCTGTACTTTCTTGAAACTCCCCCACCCCTGTGATAGAGAATCAGAGAGAAAGGAAACCGGGATGGACGTTATAGAGTACAGTCTGGGTCAACAAGAAAAACCGCCATGGGAAGAGGCCCTTCCAGTGATCACCATCGGCAATTTTGACGGGGTTCACGTGGGGCATCAGGCGATTTTCAGGCAGGTCAAGGAAAAGGCCAGGCGGGTGAATGGGAAGGCCGTGGTGTTTACTTTCAAGCCCCATCCCCTCAAGTTTCTCAGGCCGGACAAGTGTCCCCTTTTGATTACCCCTTACGCCAAGCGGATACGCCTGATAGAGCATTTTGGGATGGATGCCGTGATTGTGGCAAGGTTTACCCGGGAGTTTGCCGCATTGACTCCGGATTCTTTTTTTATGGATGTATTGAAGAAGACGTTTAATGTTCACGCCATTTTTATCGGGTACGATTTTTCCTTTGGAAGAGACCGCAGAGGATCGGTAGAAAGGCTGAAAGAGCTTGGACGGGAGCAAGGGGTGGAAATTAACATCGTAGGCCCCGTGCGCCTGCATGGAGAGCCTGTCAGCAGCACCAAGATCAGGGAACTGGTTGCCAATGGAGAAATGCGAAAGGCGCGTGAGTTCCTGGGGCGGTACTTTTTCCTTTCCGGCACAGTCATTGGAGGGCACAAGCGGGGCCAGCAGTTCGGGTTTCCGACGGCCAATATCGGGACGGGACACGAGCTTTTCCCACGCAAAGGGGTGTACGCTACCTTCCTTTTCTACAAAGGAGCCCGTTACCGAGCGGTGACCAATGTTGGGGTCAATCCTACGTTCAATAACGGCACGCTCTCCGTGGAGACCTACGCGCTCAATTTCAACGCGCCTCTCTATGGCGAAGAAATCAGTGTTTCGTTTGTGGCGCGGCTGCGGGATGAGCAATGTTTTTCTTCCGTGGGAGCGTTGACGAGCCAGATTGAGAAGGATATCCAGGCAGCCGTGAAGATCCTGGAAGAAGAGGAGAAGAATCCTCAAAAGACTCCGGAGGGATAGGATGCTGCGTGGATTACGCCTTCTGGACCTTTCAAGCCGCTTGCCGGGTCCCTTGTGTTCACTCATCTTGTCGGACCTGGGAATGGAAGTCATCCGGGTAGAGCCTCCCGCGCGCCTGAATAAAGGGGATTTCTTCAGGGAGATTCCAGAGAAGGATACTCCTTATTTCCCCATGTTGAACCGCGGAAAGAAGAGTGTGACCCTGAACCTGAAGACCGCGAAGGGTAAAGAGCTTTTTTTTGGGTTAGTAGAGCGGGCTGATGTGGTGCTCGAAGGGTTCCGACCTGGCGTGATGGATCGCCTGGGCATCGGGTGGGACCGCTTGCGAGAGGTAAACCCACGGCTGATCATGGCCTCGATTTCCGGATATGGGCAGGAAGGGGTGTACCGATTGGTGGCGGGGCATGATTTGAATTACTTGGCCTTTGCCGGTATCCTGGGGCTGAATGCTGCCCTGGAGGGAGGGGCACCGGTGCGGCCTCCTATCCAGATCGCGGATGTCGCCGGAGGGGCCTATCCGGCTGTCATCGGAATCCTCGCCGCCTTGCACGCGAGAGATCGCACGGGAAAGGGACGCTGGATTGATGTGTCGATGCTGGATGGGAGCCTCTTTCTGATGGGGCTGGCTTTTTTCGACTGGGGGATCGGAAAAGAGGTCAAAAGGGGAATCCCGCCCATTGCCCGGTGTGCCGTGAACTATCACGTGTACGAGACAAAGGATGGGAGATACCTTGCCCTGGGCGCACTGGAGGAAAATTTCTGGCGGCAGTTTTGTGAAACGGTAGGGCATCCCGAATGGATTTCCCGGTATGGGGACGAGATGGCCATGTGTGCCCCGGATTTACTGGATGAGATCCGGCGCCTCTTTTTGAGCCGCACGCGGGATGAATGGATGGAAATTTTCAAGGGGAGAGATGTGTGCTTGTCACCCGTCTTGTCCCTTGACGAGGTTATGACTGACAGGCACGTCCGCAGCCGTGGTGTAATTACCTGGCGGTTCCTGCCGAACGGGAAAAAGATTCCCCAGATCCGCTTCCCGGTCTGGGTTTCAGGTTCGGGCACTCAGGCTTTGGAAGCCCCCGCACTTGGCCAACACACGGGGCAGCTTTTTATGGATGAGCTGAAATTATCATCTTCAGAGATTGAAACACTCAAAAGGGAGGGGGTGATCTAAAAAAGGTTTGTCGAAATTCAAGATGAAAATTCAAAATTTTAAAGAAAGGAGAGACGCATGGCACAAGAAGAGATTCAGAAAATAGACAAATCGAACGTGATCTATTCCTGGGCTGTTCAGGGAAACGAGCACATCATCATGGACCACGCGGAACGTATCTATATGTGGGATATTAACGGGAAACGCTATATCGACTTCTGCGCGGGCCTGCTCAATATCAATATCGGCCACAGCAATCCTTACGTGCTGGACGCCATGAAGAAACAGATGGAGAAGCTCACCTATGTGGCGACCATGTTTGGAACGGAACCCAAGGCCAAGCTGACCAAAATGGTGGGTGAGGTAACCCCGGGCGATCTAAACCATGTCTTTTACACAAATGGTGGCGCTGAGGCCAATGAAAACGCCATCAAAGCGGCCCGATGGTACACCGGCAGGCACAAAGTCTACGCGGCCTGGAGAGGATATCACGGGGCGACGGCCGGGGCCATCACCCTGACGGGTGACCCGCGGCGGTGGGCGGCGGAACCGGGGATCCCTGGTGTTGTTCACTATTTTGGCCCCTTTACCTTCAACAGTGCCTTCGGCTCAAAGGACGACGAGGAAGAATGTGAAAACGCCCTGCGTGCCCTGAAGGAACAAATCATGCTGGACGGTCCCAAGACCATCGCCGCGATTTTCGTGGAGCCCATCGTGGGCACGAACGGAATCATCGTGCCCCCGGACGGATGGCTGAAAGGTATCCGGGAGATCTGTGATGAAAACGGCATCCTCATGATTGCCGATGAGGTAATGACGGGGTGGGGTCGCACCGGTGAATGGTTTGGTGTGAACAACTGGGGTATCGTTCCCGACATGATTACGACAGCCAAGGGGATTACCTCGGGCTACGTGCCCCTTGGAGCCATGATCTGGAGTAAAAAAATCTATGATTACTTTTCCGAACATCCCTTCGTGGGTGGCCTGACCTATGGCGGTCACGCCCTCGCGTGCGCGGCGGGCATCGCGAATATCGAGACCTACAAGCGGGAAAATCTCATTCAGAATTCCAAAGAAAACGGAAGCTACCTGTTCAACAAGCTGAATGAGCTGAAAGACAAGCACCCGTCCGTGGGCGACGTGCGGGGTGGAAAGGGCCTCTTCTGCTGCATCCAGCTCGTGGAGAACAAAGAGACCCGGGAACCGCTGGCCGGCTTCGCCGACGCCAAGCGGAATGTCTCCAAAGAGATTATGAAGCGTCTCTTCGACAAAGGCCTGTACCTCTTCGCCAAGTGGGATTTTATATTTATCTCCCCGCCGCTGTGTATCACCAAGGAGGAAATCGACGAGGCCGTCGCCATCATCGACGAGGTCCTGGAATATCCCGATTCACTGACGAAGTAGGCCATTAGGCTGAAATGCTACCTCATGCAATGCCACGGCTATAAGCCATAAGCTCGCACCGAGGCAACTAATTAAAACATTCAGGGGTCACAGTCAGATGGCTGTGACCCCTAAAAACTTAGCCCTCCCAAAGGGGTCAAGTCTTCATTTAACTTCTTTTGCTACTTTTTTTAAGGGCAGGGACTGAAAGAGGGCCGGAAGCGCCATGAGAAACGGAGGATGCGGCATTTTTAGGTCATTTTCGGGTACGCCTTTCGGCTCTGGCGCAGAGATAAATTGATCCACATTTTTGCTGTTTTACAGGCGACCGCGACACCATCCAGGACCGGAACCCCAAGGATATTTTCTATTTCTTCTCGCGATCCTTCAGGCAACATGCCAAAAATAGCTGAATACCCGGCAACGATCACGTGAGCCCCTTCCTGGTCGATCTGATACCTGGCGATTTCGAGAAACCGCTTCTTCAGTTCCTTAGTTTTATTGATTAAAGAGGACTCTGCGATATTCAGGGGACGCATGGAGGTCATCCTTGCCGCGCATCCCATGAGCTGGATGCGTCTCGTGAATTCGGGGATGGTCGCATCACTTTTGCTCACCACGCCATACCGGTCCCCTAACTGGCATGCCAGGTGAATGACCGATGAACCCAGCCCTACGACAGGTATATCCACGGCTCCTCGTGCGGCTTCGATCCCAAAATCACAGATTCCGTGAATGATAACAGCGTCGCAGCCTTCCCGCTCCGCCTGAAGGGCGAGTCTTACCGTCTCAGGAGCAAGAAGGGAAACATCTGCCCCCGTCCTGATTTCTTTTATCTCTCCCTGAAAAGTAAAAACTGATATTTCATCAGGGAGCGTGATAAACCGTTCAAGATGCAAAACCCTGGCGTTCAGGGCCGCTTTGTTCAGGTTTCCCGGAATGATTACCCCTATCGTCGCCACAAGAGCCTCCTCTTTATAGGGGGCCGTATAACATATAGTGGACCCCAGAAATGGGACAGTATGTTAAAGTGAAAAGGAGTAGACAAAAGAAAGGGGGTTCACAGGGATGAAACAGCGCAGGAAATTCACAGATGAATTCAAAGCCAAAGTTGCCATAGAAGCCATCAAGGGAGACAAGACCGC
>WGDA01000071.1 GCA_015493505.1 Pseudomonadota bacterium
AAAAAGCTAATTTATGCCGTTTTTCGGCAGTCTATCAGCAACGAAGTCCGCTGACATTGAACGTTTCTTGTTGTTTGGGTGAATGTGTAACAATATTATCACCTTATGTCAGTTTCGCCAAAATGACTTCCTTGGAAGTCCAATTTCTGTGCCTGCCTGTGCGACGCACGCAGACAGGTCGCGCTACATCCCCTGCCCTGTTAAATCTCGCGAAGCGAGGTGGCAAAGCCAATTTAATAGGGTGAATCATTGCAGCGACCTCTAAAGTCGCCTCATTCCTCAGGAATTGCGCTCCTTGAACTTGAAGCTTTTTACTTTGCCGTCTCAATCCGATTTTTTGCGAAACCATTTTACTTGAATCTCCCCGGGATTACCTGTATAAATTTTCACACGTCACCGTTGCGACGGGATCCCCCCATTGGGGAAAAAGAGAGGAGTCAGGTGAAGGCAAACCGCTGGAAGCGCGAAACCGCGAACGGGCTCGAAATCGGTTTCCAGATGTATGGGGATCAGGTGACCCTGACCATCGACCGGGAGGCGTGTATCCACGGGACCATCTGTGAAACAGTCTGCCCGGAGGACGCCATTTACGTGTTCCGGGACGGGGAGCGCCTGACGATCGACATCCGGGAAGACCGCTGTTCGTTTTGTGAGGCGTGCGCGCATTTCTGTCCCGTGCCGTGTATCGAGATAAAATGGAAGGGGCAGATGAAGACCCTTCTCGCGCAGCAGAACGCGCTTCCGCCCTTTCCGGAGAAACTTGTCATCAACACGGATGTCTGTCCCGAACGGTGCCGGGACAACGCGAAGGGTGACACGCGCTGGTGCCGGAGAGAGCGCAAGGCCATCGAGAATCCCTCGCTGGAATGCCCCAAACATTGCACGGAGTGCGTGGACCACTGCCACCGGGAAGCCCTGGCCAAGGAAGAAGAGACCACGAAGCTCAAGGATGACACGCTCTGCCTGCGCTGCGCTTATTGCGAGGAGGCCTGCCCGCATGGGGCGATGGAGGTCCATCCCATTTACCGCGGACGGATTCATCTAAATGACACCCGCTGCCCGGAGACCTGCGCCTTGTGCGTCGATACCTGCCCCGTAGAGGCGATTCACCGGGAGGGGAAACACGTCTTCATCGAGGACACATACTGTGTCTTTTGCGGCGCCTGCGTCAAGATCTGCGACCGGGGGGCGATCGAGCTCCGGCGGAAGCAGGTTTACGCGGCGGAGGAGGGTGACACCGCGTTGTGGGAGGCCTGCGTGGAGAATCTGAAACGGGAGCTGATCAGTGAAGGATGACGCCGTTCGCATCGGGGTGTATGTCTGCCACTGCGGGAAGAATATCGCGGGGGTCATCCGTACTGCTGACGCCGTGGCGTTCGCCCAGACCATCGATGACGTGGTGCTGGCGCGCGAAGACCCGTACCTGTGCGCCGAGCCGGGGCAGAAACAGATTATGTCGGACATCCAGGAATTCAACCTGAACCGGGTGGTCATCGCCGCCTGTTCCCCCAAGCTGCACGAGCCGACCTTCCGGGGCGCGCTGGCAAACGCGGGCCTGAATCCCTACCTGCTGGAGATGGCCAATATCCGGGAGCACTGCTCCTGGGTGCATCATCTTGACGGGCCGGCGGCAACCGAGAAGTCGTTCGACCTCATCCGGATGGCGGTCGCCAAGGCGCGGCTTCTGGAGCCCCTCGAAAACCGGCGCGTCTCCACACACAAGCGGGCGCTGGTCATTGGCGGGGGGATTGCCGGCATGCGGGCCGCCCTGGACTTGGCGGACATGGGCCTTCCCGTCATCCTGGTGGAGAAGAGCCCCTTTCTGGGAGGCAAACTGAAGGGCTGGAGCCGAATGCATCCCTCCATGGAGCGGGCGGAGTCACTCATCCTCCCCATGGGCACGCGGGTTTTGACCCATCCGCTCATCTCGGTTTTCACCGACAGCGAGGTCACGGAGTTCAGCGGCTATATCGGGAATTTCCGGGCGACCGTTACCCAGTCCCCACGGGGTGTGCTTCCCTCCTGCGACCTGTGCGGACAGTGCGTGCCGCCCTGTCCCGTCACGCGTACCGATACGGGAGAAAAGGCCATTTACGCGCCGTCCAAGGGAGCCAACCCCTCTATGATGGCGATAGATTTTGACACCTGCACCCGATGTGGCGCCTGTGTGGAGGCCTGCCCAAAGGATGCCATCCGACTGGACGAGGAGGCAAAAGAACAGGTATTTGAGGTGGGCGCCGTGGTCGCCGCCGTGGGTTTCGACCTGTTTCAGCCGGAGTCACAGCCGAAGTACGGCTACGGGGCGCTTCCTGGCGTGATGACCTCCGAGGAGGTGGAAGGCTGGCTCAGGACGTCTGCCGAAGCGGGGAAGCTGACCCATCCCCGCACCGGAAAGCCGATTCGCCGCGCCGCTTTCATCCAGTGCGTGGGCTCCCGGGACCCGGAAGGGAACCGGTACTGCAGCCGTATCTGCTGTATGGTGGCGCTGAAACAGGTCAAGGAGCTGCTGGAGAGGGACCCGGACCTCGCGGTTACCGTATTTTACCGGGACATTCGCACCATCAAAAAGGAGGATGAGGACCTCTATCGGGAGATGCGGGACCGGGGTGTCCGGTTCGTTCGCGGGGTGGTGCAGTCTGTCACGGGTGATCCAGAGACACCGACCATCCTCGTCCACAGCGAGCTGACCGATACCCTGGCCGCGGACAGGGCCGACCTGGTGGTGCTGTCGCTGGGGAGCGTGCCGCCGGCTGGCCGAGACCGGGTCAAGAGCGTTTTGAAACTGAGTACCTCGGATGACGGTTTTTTCCTGGAGGCGCACCCGAAGCTGAAGCCCCTCGACACGGCTATCGACGGCGTTTTCCTGGCGGGGGCGTGCCAGGCGCCCAAGAACGCGGCGGAGAGCATGGCGCAGGGGAGCGGCGCCGCGGCGCGGGTGGCGGGACTGCTGACCAAGGACCACCTGGAACTAGACGGCATCGTGGCCTTCGTGATTTACGACCAGTGCCACGGCGAATGCCTGCTGTGTATGAAGCAGTGCCCCTTTTCCGCCATCGAGCCAATCGTCATGGACGGGAAGAAAAAGCCCCGTATCATCGAGGCGGCCTGCAAGGGGTGTGGCACGTGCGCTGGGGCGTGTCCCCACGAGGCGATGCAGTTAAAGGGATTCACCCGCGACCAGTTGTACGCTCAGATCGACGCCGCCCTTGAGGTGGACCCCGGGCACAAGATCCTTGCCTTCTGCTGTAACTGGTGCTCCTACGCGGGGGCCGACTTTGCCGGCGTGTCGCGCCTCTCCTATCCCCCCAATGTCCGGATTATCAAATACATGTGTTCCGGGCGGGTCAACCGGCAACTGGTTTTGCACGCCTTCGAGAAGGGGGCGGGGATGGTCCTCATCTCCGGATGCCGGCCGCCGGGGGACTGCCACTACATCTCCGGGAATATCCAGTGTGAACGCCGAATGCGCGCCATCCGGAACATCGTGGAGAAACGGGGGATCCACCCGGACCGTCTGCGCCTGGAATGGGTGTCCGCCACGGAAGGGGTGGTTTTCCAGCGTGTTGTCACGGAGATGAATGAGCGCCTGAGGGAACTGGAGGCGGAAAATGCCTGATCCCCCTGTCTTTCTGTGCGACGCCTCCTGCCTGACGGACCGGATGCGGGTGGACCGGCTGGCCGAAGCCTTGCGGGATTCCTGCGATTTGACCGTGATTCCTTACGCCTGTGGCGAGCGGGGCGTGCGGAAAATGCGGGAAATCCTCGAGGTGTCCGAGGCGTCCCATGGGGTGATTCTGACGGGACGCTGCCCCGCCGGGGAGGCGCTGGGGGAGGTGCTTGCCGATTCCGGCCATGCCGTGACGTGTCTGGATGTTTCCGCGTACGCCTCGGAAACAGTGGCCGCCGCCCATGTCCTGTTCCGCCTCAGGACGGAGAAGAAGCCCGCGCCGCGCCGCGCCAGGAAGGTTTACGCCGACGCGGTCCTGGTCATCGGCGGGGGCGTGGCGGGTGTTCAGGCGGCACTGGACCTGGCGGAGGCGGAAAAGAAGGTTTACCTGGTGGAACGGGCAGTCTCCATCGGGGGCATCATGTCACAACTGGACAAGACCTTTCCCACCCTTGACTGTTCCATCTGCATTCTGGGTCCCAAACTGGCGGACGTGGGGAGAAACCCGAATATCGAACTGCTGACCCTGACGGAGGTTTCTTCCATCAAGGGTGAGGCGGGGCGTTTCGACGTAACGCTGACTCTGCATCCCCGGTATGTGGACATGAGCCGGTGCACGGGGTGCGGGTCGTGTTCGGAGGTCTGCCCGGTTATCCTGCCCAATGAATGGGACCTGAACCTGAAGCCCCGGAAGTGCATCCATATCCTTTTCGCCCAGTCCATTCCCCTGCGCGCCAGCGTGGATATGAACCACTGCATCGGGTGCCAGTTGTGCGTGCGCGCCTGCGAAAAAGAGGCGATCAACCTGGAGGACACGGAGAGGAAAAAGAAAATCAAGGTGGGCGCCATCGTGGTCACGGCGGGGCTGGACCCGTTTGACGCCACAAAGCGGGCGGGGTATGGCTACGGGCGCTACGAGAATGTCTTCACGAACATCGACTTTGAACGGATCGTCTGCGCCTCGGGCCCCACGGGAGGCAGCCTGGTGCGCCCCGACGGGAAGCCCATCAAAAAGGTGGCTTTCATCCAGTGCGTGGGCTCCCGGGATGTTCGGTTCAACCGGTACTGTTCCGGCTTCTGCTGCATGGCGAGCATCAAAGAGGCCATGCTGATTAAGGAGAACGTTCCCGACGCCGAGGTGACCATCTTTTTCAACGATATTCGCGCGGCGGGTAAGGGCTTCGAGGAGCTGTACCTGCGCGTCCTAAAACATGGCGTCTCGTTTATCAAGGGGTTTCCGTCGTGGATCGAGGAGGACGCAGAGACCCGGGACCTGATGCTTAATTTTGAGGAGATGGTAGAGGGCACGCACCGGTCCGCCATGCGCGTTGACGCTGTGATTCTCGCGGGAGGTGTGGAGCCGGATGAGGCCCTGGCGGGCCTGGCGGAGACGCTGGGTGTTGAGCGGGACCCATTCGGGTTCCTGGAGGAGCGCCACCCGACCCTGTCGGCCATTGAGACAACGGTTCCGGGCATCTTCATGGCGGGGGGCGTCCAGGGCCCCAAAGACATCCCTGAGAGCGTCGCCCAGGCCAGCGGTGCCGCGGCGCGCGCCCTGGCGATGATTCACAGGCTGAAGGCGCGTTCCCGCTCGCAGGATGAATCGGAGCGTTCTTCGTGAAACCGGTTCTTTCTATCGATAACCAGCGGCTGGTCATGATCGGCGGCAAAGGCGGGGTGGGGAAGACCACCACCGCTGCCTCCATCGCACTGCGGTTCGCCGCGAGGGGAGACCGGGTACTGATTCTTTCCAGTGACCCCGCCCCGTCACTGTCGGATATCTTCGAGGTATCTCTCCGGGATGTCCCGACGCCCGTGGCCGGGGTTCCGGGGCTGTTCGGGATGGAGATCAGCTCCGAAGAGGTTTTGAGGCGCTGGAAGGAACGTTTTGGCCCCGAGATTTACGAGGTGGTTTCCTCCTTCGCGAAAGTGGACTATGACTTCGTGGAGTATATCGGCACTGCCCCGGGCATCGAAGAGGAATACATGCTCAACTACATCATGGAGCTGGTCCAGTCCGGGACGTACGACCGGGTCATCTGGGACACGGCCCCCGCGGGGCACACGCTGCGGCTGCTGCATCTCCCCGGTATTTTTCTCGACCACCTGGAGGCCGCGACGAAGTTCTACATGAATCTGTACAGCACGTTTGACAAGCTCAAGGCCTCTGTCAAGCTCCAGGCGGGAAAGCGCACCCTCCTCCAGATTATCTCCGGCTGGCGGGAGCTTTCACAGCAGGTGATGGCGTTCATCCGCGACTCTGAAACGGTGGCGAACCTGGTGGTAACCATCCCCGAGGCGCTGGGGGTGCGGCAGACGGAACGCATCCTGAGCGAGTTTGGCGAGAACGGGCTGTCCATCAGCGCCCTCATCGTGAACTACGTGATTCAAAACGCCGACTGTGACTTCCACCGCCGTCGACAGGCCATGCAGCGGCGCTACTGGCAGGTTCTTCGGGAGCGCTATGGGCCGGAGGTATCCCTTATCGCGACCCCCCTCGCCGCGGAGGAGATCATGGGGGTAGACCGCCTGCGCGCGTTTGCCAGAATCCTCTTTGAAACCGGATCGGTCTGGTGATTTTACCCGGTTGATTTTCCGCGTTTCGTGACTATCTTTTCCTGTGACACGGATCCCTTGAACCCCTATTTCTTTTGCGTCATGTCGCGCAGAATCGTTTTCAGCCGGTCCAGCTCCTGCCCGTATTTCGCCCACTGCCCCTCCTTCAGGTACTTGAGGGCGTTGTTGTAGTGCTCCAGCGCTTTTTGAGCCATCTCGTTTAAGGGGCTTAAAGGGCCCGTTTGTTTCGCTGGCGATACGGAAGCGGCAGTTGCCCGAGTAGCTGACGGGGTAGTAATCGAGAAGATGGCGCGCAGAGTGTCGTCCAGAGTCCGGCGCATCTGCAACTGGTCCCCGAGCGCCACGATGACCCGCTTCAGCTCCGGCATCTGGCTCTGCTCCGACTGGAGGTACACGGGTTCCACATAGAGGAAGGAGTGTTCGATGGGGATGACCAGCAGGTTCCCCCGGATGACGCTGGAGCCCATCTGCCCCCACAGGGTCAGCTTCGAGGAGATATCCGGCTTCTGGTTGATTCGGGCATCTATCTGGAGGGGGCCATAGATGAGTTTCTCCTTGGAGAGGCGGTATTCCACCAGTTGGCCGTAGTGTTTTCCGTCGCACCGGGCGCACAGCCAGGCGACCATGTTGTTCTTGTTTTTCGGTGTGTAGGGAATCATCAGGATGAATTCTTCCGTCTTCGTATCGGGCAGCCTCATGATGATGTAGTAGGGGACCATGGCCTGTTCGCCCTTGTTGTAAACCTCGGTGGGCAGGCTCCACAGGTCCTCCTGGTTGTAAAAGACCTGGGGGTTGATCATGTGGAAGGCGTTATACATCTCGCCCTGGATCAGGAAAAGGTCCATGGGGTACCGCAGGTGCCGTCGCAAAAACGCGGGCATCTGGCTGGCGGGCTTGAACAGGGTCGGGAAGATTTTTTCGTAGGTCTGGATGATGGGGTCAGACGGGTCGATGACGTAGTAGGTGACGCTGCCGTTGTAGGCGTCGATCACCACCTTGACGGAGTTGCGGATGTAATTGATTCCCCGGGTCTCCCGCGTCTGTGAGAAGGGCTGTGAGTAGGGAAACATGTTCGAGGTGGTATAGGCATCATGGATCCAGTACAGCTTGCCATCTTTTCCCACTACCAGGTAGGGGTCAGAGTCGTACATCAGGAAAGGGGCAATTGTGGCGTCCCGGTCTGTGATAATCCGATGAAACATGATGCGGCTTTGGGGCGTCAGGTACCGCGTGAGGAGAATCTTGATGTCTGAGAGATTCCACGCGTAAACGAGCTTTCGAAACAGGCTGGAAAGGCGCACGCCTCCCTTGCCCTGGTAGGCGGTGTACACATTTTTATTGCCCTTGGGATAATCGAACTCCTTGGTCTTGGTGTTGACCAGGACGTACTGGTCGGTCTGCTCCCCGTAGTAGATCTCCGGGCGTTTCACCGACAGGACATCCGATTGAGGCGGAATGTTCTGGACAATCAGTTTGGGCAGGCCGTCCACCGTAACCTCGTTGACGGGGCTCATGACGAGACCGTAGCCATGAGTGTATTTCAGGTGCACATTGAGCCAGGTGTCCGCGCGCGCGGGCAACTGAGAGGCAGGCAGCTCCCTCGCCGCGATGGCCACTTCCGTGTATTTCTTTCCGAAATGGTAGCGGTCGATGTCCACGTTCTTGAAATTGTAATACAGCCTGATTTCCTGAAGCTGGCGGTAGGTCTCAATCAGCGGGCGCGTGTCCCAAAGCCTGATATTATGAATCGTGGCCTTGTTTTCCTTGACATCGTTATAAGTAATCATTTGCCGAACGGGAAAGGGCGTTACCTTGACTTTGTTAAGTCCGAAAGCAAGCCGGGTGAATTTTATGCTGTGGGCGATATAAGGCGTTTCCTTCCTCAGCTCAGTGGGCTTGACGACGTATTGCTCAAGCAGGGCGGGGTAGATCCATGAGAAGCCGACCAGGACGACGACAAACGCCCCGATCCCGTAAACAAGGAGGCGCCACCTTTTAACCGCGGGCATAATAAAAAAGAGGAGCGCCACGATGAGCGAAAGCGCCAGGACCGTGTAGGTGGCGGGAATCTGGGCGTGGACGTCCGCGTAAGACGCCCCGTAAGCCGCCCCGGAGGTCGAATACATCAGGCCGAAAAGCTTCAGCCAGAATCCCCACGCGATTCCCAGGAAGAAGAGCCCCGCGAGGACCGACAGATGGGACTTGGCGCGCGGGTTGATATAAAACCGGTTTTCCATGGCGCCCAGGGCGTGATCCATCAGGTAGGAAGCCGCGATTCCTATCAGGGTCATGACGACACAAACAAGGAGCCACCCCTGAAGGAAGTTGTAGAAGGGCAGTTTGAAGAGGTAAAACCCGATATCTTTCGAAAAGATGGGGTCAGCCATACCGTATGGCGTCGCGTGCAGGAACTTCAGAACTGTTTCCCATTCGCTGGAGGCCTGGAGGGCCATCACGAAGGAGAAGAAGACTGCCAGCCCAGCCCAGGAATAACCGGCGTATTTTTCACTGAAAAGGACATCGATGATGGTCATGCGCTGTTCGGGAGAAATGACCTTGAGGAAACGGGAGGATTTCCCCCACCTTCTCGCGAAATAGAGGTTCACCCAGGTGAAGAATAGGACGAACAGGAAGAAGATGAAGAAAATGAGTACCTTCGCCCAGAGAATCGTGGTGAAGACCTTGCCATACCCCAGGTTGCGAAACCACAACCAGTCTCCATAATAACCCGAAAAATAGGAGAGAAAGGCCAGGACGGCGGCTATCAGGACAACTGCCTTGATGATAAAGGGCTTGAATTTCATCGTCAGCCTCCTTGTTGGCTGAGTTTTTGAAAGGCGGTTTTTCCGCCCATGGACAGGACGGGTATAGCACAGTCGGAAGAAACAAGTAAAGCGTTCCATGCCGCGGAAACAAAAGGGATTTATAATCTCTAAAATATAACTGATATTATTATTGCTTGACAGTTGGCGGTTTTATAATATAATTGTCATATAGAAATAAGAACGTCGCGTTGGCGGGGCAACAACGGGTGGCCCCTTCATCACGCGGACGGAAATGGCGCGAAAGGCGTGGCAACGCTGAAAGGGCAAGGGAAGCGAGAGTGGGACAGCCCTCCGAGACATCCCGTGAGATCAGGAGCAAGGAAGGGCTCGGTGTCACCATCATGCCTTACGAGGACGGGTACTTCGACTCGCTGGTCGCCATGTATGACACCTATGATCCCCTTGGGTCCGTTCAGGGCCTTCCCCCGCTCGATGAGACGCAAAGACACCTGTGGGTACAGGAGATGGTCAGCAACGGGATGAATTTCCTGGCCCTTCACAAGGGGGCGGTGATCGGGCACGCCAGTCTCTTTTCCATGCCGGCGAACTGGGCGGAGTATTTTATCTTCGTCCACCAGGATTTTCAGCGGCAGGGGATTGGCACGGCGGTCAGCCTGTTTGTCATCGACTGGGCGCGGCGCGAGAAGCTTTCCACGATCTGGCTGACGGTCGAAAAGACGAACTATATCGCCGTTTCTCTCTACCGCAAGGTTGGATTCACGCGGATCGGGTCCTCAGAGGATAGCTGGGAAATGATTTTAACGTTAGGCGATAAGAAAGATGAATGATTATGGGGCAGTATTAAGGAAGATGCCCACGCGAAAAATTGGAACAAGACGGCAAGGTAAAAGGCTTCCGGGCTTTTTGCGGAGCCGTCAAGAAAGGAGAGAGTCATGAGCAAGGACACATCCATCGAAACACAGGTTTTCCCGGTTCCCGAAGAATGGAAGAAAAAGGCGTATATCAACAGTCTCGAGCAGTACCGGGCGTTGTGGAAACGCTCGCTCGATGACCCGGATGGGTTTTGGAGCGAGATGGCCGAACAGTACGTGACCTGGTTCAGGAAATGGGACAAGGTCTGCGAGTGGGACTGGGAAAAATCACCGGACCACAAATGGTTCATCAACGGAAAGCTGAACGTGTCTTACAACTGCCTGGACAGGCACCTGCAGGAACGGGGTGACAAGGTTGCCATCATTTTCGAGGGAAACGACCCGTCTGACAGCCGGCCTTTCACCTATCGGCAGCTTCACGAGCAGGTCTGCAAATTCGCCAACGTCCTGAAGGCGAAGGGGGTGAAAAAGGGCGACCGGGTGTCCATCTATCTGCCGATGATCCCTGAACTCGTCGTCGCCATGCTGGCGTGCACGCGGATCGGTGCCGTGCACAGCATCGTTTTCGGAGGATTTTCCGCGGAGGCGCTTCGGGACAGGGTGCAGGATTGTCAGGCGAAGGTTCTCATCTGCTGTGACGGGGCGTTCCGGGGAGCCAAGACCGTTCCCACGAAACAGAACGCCGACAGGGCCCTGAAGGAATGTCCAAGCGTACAGACGAATATCGTGGTCAAACGGGCGGGGATTGAGGTTGCCTGGAACGACGCCATCGATACCTGGTACCACGAAGAGATGGCGAAGGTGGACGCCGACTGCCCGCCGGAGGAGATGGACGCGGAGGATCCCCTGTTCATCCTGTACACCTCCGGCTCCACCGGGAAGCCGAAGGGCGTGCTGCATACCACGGGCGGATACCTGGTTTATGTCTCCCTGACGCACAAGCTCATCTTTGATTATCACGAAGACGACATCTACTGGTGCACGGCGGACATCGGCTGGGTAACAGGCCATTCCTACATCGTGTACGGGCCGCTTTGCAACGGCGCGACCTCGATTGTTTTTGAAGGCGTTCCCACGTATCCGGACCCCGGCAGGTTTTGGGAAGTGGTGGAGAAGTACAAGGTGACCATCTTCTATACGGCGCCGACGGCAATCCGCGCGGTGGCGCGCGAAGGTGATCAGTGGGTGGAAAAGCATGACATCAGCTCGCTGCGGCTTCTGGGAAGCGTGGGAGAGCCCATCAATCCGGAGGCATGGCTGTGGTATTACAACGTCATTGGAAAGGGCCGCTGCCCCATCGTGGACACATGGTGGCAGACGGAAACCGGCGGAATCGTGATATCCCCTCTGCCCGGGGCAGTACCCATGAAGCCGGGCTCGGCCACCCTGCCGTTCTTCGGCACGGAGCCCTGTATCGTGGACGATGATGGGAACGAGCTTGAGGGGCCCTGCTCCGGGTACCTGTGCATGAAACGCCCGTGGCCCGGTCTGATGCGGGGGGTTTTCGGGAACCCAAGGCGTTTCCGGGAAACCTATTTCGAGCAGTTCCCCGGCAAGTACATGGTGGGGGATGGTGCCCGGAGGGATGAAGGCGGCTATTATTGGATTACGGGCCGTATCGACGATGTCATCAACGTGTCGGGACACCGCATGGGAACGGCGGAAATCGAAAGCGCCTTGGTGGCGCATCCCAAGGTGGCCGAGGCGGCCGTCGTGGGGTATCCGCACGAGATCAAGGGAACCTCGATCTACGCGTTCGTGACCCTGAACGCCGGGGTCGAGAAGTCCGAGGAGTTGAAGAAGGAACTGGTGCAGCATGTCCGCAAAGAGATCGGGCCCATCGCGGCGCCGGAAAAGATTCAGTGGGCGGACAACCTGCCCAAGACGAGGAGCGGCAAGATCATGCGCCGAATCCTGAAAAAGATTGCCGCGGGAGACATCGAGAACCTCGGGGACACCTCCACGCTGGCAGATCCGACGGTGGTGGAGAAGCTGGTGGCGGAACGGGTCGCGTGAAGACGCGCGGCCCGTCGCACCGCTTTGAGGATGCCCCACTGAGAACACCCACGCAAGGAGGAGGACTGTGAGACGCGAGACTGATCGGGAGCCCTGGCGCCCGGGGCGGGGCCATGGAGCCTTCTGAGATTCTGAAAGACGCCCTCGAATCCGCGCGGCATACGGCTATTCTAATCGCTGATACCGAAGGGAGGGTCCTCCTCCTCAACCGGGGCGCCACGAACCTGTTCGGTTATACGGCAGAGGAGGCCAGGGGGCAGCCGCTTCAGAACCTGACTTTTTCCAAGGAAGACCAGTCGGCCCACCTTTTCGATGGGATTCTGGACGTGCTGAGGACCAAGGGGTGGACCGGCGGACGGTTTCTCAGGAGAAACAAGGATGGCAAACGCCTTGTGACCATCTCGAATTTCTGTTCACTGAGGAGCCCGGACGGCACGTGCAAGGGGATCCTTGAAATCGCCCAGGAGATGCCCCCCGATCTTTTGAACCTGGAGCGCGAGCTGAAGCTTTCCAAGAATTTCATGCTGAATATTCTGGAGAGCTCCATCGACGCCATTGTGACCACCGATATCAAGGGGAAAATCACCTACGTCAACCGGGCGTTCCGGGAGCTTGTGGGGCAGCCGGGGCACCAGATTATCGGAACCCATATTTCCGCCTATTATAAAGACGGCATCGCGCAGGCCCGCCGGATTATGAAGAAGCTCCGGGAGTCTGGCCGGATCAGGGATTACGAGTTTGACATGCAGGTGGGGGACAGGATTATTCCCATCCGGACCTCTGACACGCTGCTCTATGGAGATCATGGAGAGATCGTGGGAACGATGGGTGTGTTTCACGACATCACAGACCAGAAAAAACTGATGGAGGAGCTGTCCATCACACAGGCGGAGCTGATTCAGGCCGTCAAGATGAAGGCACTGGGCGACCTGGTGGCGGGCGTGGCGCATGAAATCAACAACCCCCTGATGGCGTCCGATACTTTTCTCCACCTGCTGGAGGAAGAAACCCGGGACGATCCCACCCTGCAGAAACGGGTATCCCTGCTGAAGCGGTGCAACCAGAGAATCAAGAATATCGTAAAAAAACTCAAGGCGTTCGCCTCGCGGACGGAGGTCGCCTTCACCCCCATGGACGTGAACGAGGCGGTCGCGTCGGTCCTGGAAATGACGCGTCAGCAGGCCTTGAACCTGTGCGTGGATGTGACCTGTCACTTGAAGGAGGGGCTGCCGCAGGTGCTGGGGGATAAAAACCAGATCGAGCAGGTGCTGCTGAACCTCATCTCCAACGCCTGTGACGCCATGGAAAAAAGTGACCGAAAGGTGCTGACCGTGACGACGGATTGCGACCCGAAGGCGCGACAGGTTCGCATCAGCGTGAAGGACACGGGTGCCGGGATTACCGAGGATCAGATCGAGCAGATTTTCAATCCCTTTTTCACGACCAAGAGCACCGACAAGGGCATGGGGCTGGGGCTGTCCATTTGCTATAAGATTATCGAGGCGCACCGGGGAAAGATCGAGGTCAAAAGCGCCCTGAACCAGGGTTCGGAATTTACGGTTGTCTTGCCTTACTACGCGGGAAGCTGTAAAGTGGGCGAACCGGATGAAGGTGGAGGACCGGATGCCCCATAAGATTCTGATTGTTGACGACGATGTGCTCATGCTCGAGGCCCTTCACGACCTGTTTGCCGCTTCCGGCTACGAGGTCACCACGGTCAGTGATGGCCAGGCGGCCCTTGAGATTCTAAGAAAGGAACGTTTCGACCTGATTATTCTCGACGTGGTTATGCCCAGGATGACGGGATATGACGTGTGCGTAGAGCTGCGCCGGCGTCACGACCCCGGCCGCGATATCAAGGTGATTATGCTGACAGCCAAGGCGGAGTCGCGGGGCCCCAAGGTCGAGGAATGCGGCAGCGACCTGTACCTGACCAAGCCGATCGACCCGGCGAGACTTCTGGGGCTGGTCGACTCCCTTCTGACTCCGTCCACGGAATAAGTCCCAATGAACCGCGCCATCTTTTACTTTTCATCGGACGCGTCGTGGTATGATTTTGGAGCGGATCACCCCTTCAAGCCGGAACGGGCGCAGAAGACGTTCGAGCTGTGTCACCGCTACGGCCTTCTGGACCACCCGCACACGCGCGTGGAAGAGTCCTCGCCTCTCGAAAAAGAGCGTCTGCTTCAAGCGCACAGCGAGGAATACCTGAATATCGTTGCGCGGATCGACCAGGGAGAGATCTTCGAAGAGATGTTCCGGTTCGGGATCGGGACCGAGGACAACCCGCCCCTGAAGGGGATCTACGAATGGTCCAGGAAGTGTGCCGGCGGGACGTGGGAAGGCGTCAGGGCGTTGCTGAACGGCGAGGCGGAAGCCGCCTTCAATCCTCTGGGCGGGTTTCATCACGCCCACCGTTCCCGCGCCGAGGGGTTCTGTTACATCAATGACCTTGTGATTGCCATTCGGGAGGCACTGGCCGATGGGG
>WGDA01000072.1 GCA_015493505.1 Pseudomonadota bacterium
GGGGAAGAGATGACGTAAAGGGATGGCATAAATGGACCTCAGGGGACCTCTTATCACCCTTGACTGAGACTCTCTGACTCTGAGAAAGGGCTTTTTGAAACCAGAAAAGCTCAAACCCCTGGAACACATAAAACCAATCGCGGATTTTGGGACGAGAAAAGTTTATTGACAAGGGGGCTTTCTTTTGTTAGAAAGGCATACAAAGTCAAAACTATGTTTCATTTGGCCCGTTAACGTGCAAAGGAAGGGGGTGATGCAGGGAAAAAAGGTAGAGACGGGTCAGAGAAGGAAAACGCGAAGGGTCAGCGAGATACCATTTAAAAAAGAAGGAGGAAGCATAAATGAGGATCAAAAAGAGTTTGGTTTTTTTAGCGATTTTTATGATTGTGTTTACCATGGCGGTGGCTCCGGCGGCGTTTGCCAAGAAAAAGAATCCTCTGGCGGCCTGGAAACCGAAGTTTGATCCCTCAGGCGCCAAATATGTGATGAAGGTCTCCAACGTTTCCCATCCGGTTCTCGTCGGCGTGGGTGTTGGATACAAGATCCGGGACGCCTTGTGGAAGAAGACCCACGGACAAGTCTATTTCGATTACTATCCCCTTTCCCTCCTGGGTGGTGAAGTTGAAGTACTGAACCAGCTCGTCACCGGCGCGATTCAGGGAATGGCCTGCTCCTCGGTGGCTGTCACCAACATGGCACCGCGGATGGGTATCGTGAATTTGCCTTATTTGGTTGATACGGCTGATAAACTGGACAAGTTTATCGCGAACAAAAAACTTTTTCAGCACTTTCTTGATGGCATGCTGCAGCAGGGGGTGTATGGCATCGACGTGGTTGGCTATGGAACCTATGGCTGGGCAACCATCCCTCCGGTTAAAACCCTGAAAGACGCGAAAAAGGTGAAGTTCCGGATCGCGGAGGCTGCGGTGAACCGTCTCTCCTATAAGGTGTGGGGATTGAACGCCGTCGTGATGCCGTGGCCGGATGTGCCGGTTGCCCTGAAACAGCACGTGATCACCGGACTGGACCACACAGCGACGGTGTGCTACATCACGAAGAAATTCGAGGTCTGCAAGAATTTCACGCAGATCGATTACGCGCAGGGCCTGTTTATCTACCTCATCAACAAGAAATGGCTCGATTCTCTTCCCAAGAACCTTCAGAAGATTATTGTAGACACCATCCATGAGGAATGCGCCAAAGGTCGTATTGGTGTCCGCAAGCAGGAAGCGGCTTCCATCCAGGCTGCCAAGACCAAAGCGGGTGTCAAGTTCTGGCGGCTGCCTGCGAAGGATATGGCTTGGCTGCGGAAACGGGCGATCCTGGTTCACCAGAAGTACGCCAAAGAGATTGGTCCCGCTTACCTGAAAGCCGTTCAGGATTATCTGGGGTTCAAACATTAAAAATTCAATCTGTTAGCCAAAGGGGAGGGGGAATCGTTTTTTTCTCTCCCCTTTCGTGGGTGGAGTGCGTATGATTGAGAAGACTCTGAAAGTCATCGACAAAGCCTTTTCTTTTTTTGAGGATTGGACCCTTTTCCTGACCACGATGGTTGCCCTGATAACGCTTTTCGTGGAGGTGGGGCTTCGTTATGGGTTCAACAGGTCTCTCGGGTGGCCGGACGAGCTGGTCCGGGAGGTCATCATGTACACGACCTTTATCGGGTGCGGCGCTGCCGTGAAGAAACGATCCATGATTGTGATTGACGCGCTGCCCCAGGTGGTGCCCCGGTTGAAACGTCCGCTCCTCTTCGTCAGCCATGCCTTTACCCTCTTTTTTTCTGTTTTCATTTTTTATTATGGCATACAGAACATGCTTCTTCAGGTCCGGACACACCAGCACACGATTATCCTGGAAATCCCTCTCTGGATTATATTCGCTTTTCTCCCCATGATGGGGGTGGGGATGTTTTTCAGGACCCTGCAGGTGCTTTGGGAAGATCTGCATCCGAAGATCCAAGAGGAAAAACCAAGCGGTGAACCGAATGAGAAACCAAAAGAGTCATAGCGAGGAAGGTTGATAGATGGAACATGGTTACATCATAATTGTCCTGCTTCTTCTTGGGATGATGGCGGCGACGGTCCCCGTCTTCATGAGCCTCTTTTTCAGCGGGATTTTGGGCGTATTCCTGTTTAGCCATTATCCCATTCAGCTGGTGGTCATGTCCTTTTTCCGCAGTATGGACAAATTTGCCCTGGTAGTGGTGCTCTTTTTCATCCTCTGCGGGAACATCATGACAACGGGGTCCATTGTTGACAAACTCATTAAAGTGGCCAATGTGATTGTGGGGTTTCTCCCCGGAGGGCTTGCCATGGCGGGAACCATTGCCTGCGGGCTGTTCGGGGCCATTTCCGGGTCCACGGTCGCGACCGTCGTGGCGATTGGAGGGTTCATGATCCCCGCCCTTCTGGAGAACGGGTATGACGAAAAGTTCTCTGTAGGGGTCATGACCAGCGCCCCGGTGCTGGGGATTATTATTCCTCCCAGCATCGCGATGATTCTCTATTCTATGGTGACCAACGTCTCTCTCGAGGGGCTGTTCCTGACGGGGTTTGTCCCGGGCATCATGATTATCATCGGGTTTTCCATTTATTCCTATTTTCACGCCAAGGTGAAACACTATGAAACCCAGCCGGTCCCGTCTTTCAGGGAAGTGGTGTCGGTTTTCAAAGAGGGCTTCTGGTCCCTGATGTTGCCCGCAATCATCTTCGGAGGGATCTACTCCGGCGCTTTTACCGCCAATGAGGCGGCTGTCGTAGCCAGTGTGTACGCCTTTATCGTGGAGATCTTCATCCACAAGGACATGAAGTTCAAAGAAGTGAAGGAGGTGGTGGTGTCTTCCGCCATCACGTCGGCTACCCTGTTGATTATTGTGGCGGGTGCGACCACCTTTGGCCGGTACCTGACCTTGCAGAATATCCCCGGCCAGATCGCGACGGCGGTCACGGCGCATATCCACTCACCGTGGGTATTTCTCCTGGCCGTCAACATCATGCTCCTGGTGGTGGGTATGTTCATGGATATCATCTCCGCCACCCTTCTGCTGACGCCGGTGTTTATTCCGCTGCTTTACGCTTTTAATATTAACCTCATGCATTTTGGCCTGCTGATGACCCTGAACCTGGGGATTGGCTATATCACCCCGCCCCTGGGGGTCAGCCTTTACATTACGGGTGCCATGGTCAACCGGGATCTGTTGTATGTGAGCCGGTCGGTGATTCCATTCATCCTTATTCAGCTGGTCATTCTGGGAATTCTCAGCTATATCCCTATCCTGGTACTCTACCTTCCGAAGGTTTTCGGGTACTTGCACTGAGAGTGGAGCGGGCCACTTGGGGGCGTGTGATAGGTAGACGCATAAATTAGCCAAAATTTTCTGGGAGGATTAAATGGCCACAAAGGTTTTGTTACCCATTGACGGATTGAGGAATTCCGTTGCGGCAGAGGATTATGCTCTTGAACTGAGCGGGAAAATGCCGCTTGAGATTACCCTGCTGAATGTCTTCAAGGACAAGAACATCAAAGATCACGGGCTGAACGAACCCCTACAGGCATCTATCAAGGAGGCCCATAAAAGGTTTATGAGCAAGGTCCTGAATGAGGTGGAGGAAAAATTCCAAAAGGCGGGTGTGCCTATTGAAAAGGTCATTCTTGCCGGGGATCCGGGACCAATGATCTGCCAGTACGCCAAGGAAAAGAGCTTTGAGATGATTATTATCGCGGCCAGCGGGTTCAGTGAGTTCCAGGACTGGTTTATGGGAAGCGTTACCAACTATGTCCTGTACCGCTGCCGCTGTCCCGTGGTCCTGGTCAAGCCATACAATAAAGGCAAGTAAAGGTCGTTCCCAAATTTCTGAGAGGAGAGGTCGCAATCAGGCGCCGGAAGCATATTCCTGGCGCCATTCCTTTGGGGCATAGGGCCTTATATTTTTTGCCTTTTACAATTATGTGAAGTTTGATAAAATCAAAAATTGTGAACGCGATACATTCACCTGATACAAATGAATTCGAGGTGCTGGTCGTGGGAGCGGGGCACGCCGGGTGCGAGGCGGCCCTGTGCGCGGCGAGGTTGGGGAAAAGGACCCTTCTACTGACCAGCAACGTGGACCGGATTGGGCACACCTCCTGCAATCCCGCCATGGGTGGCCTGGCCAAGGGGCAGTTAATCAAGGAGATTGACGCCCTCGGCGGGGAGATCGCGCGGGCGACCGACCGTTCCGGGATCCAGTTCCGGACCCTCAATACCCGGAAAGGGCCGGCGGTGCGCTCATCCAGGGCCCAGATCGACCGGCAGATATACCGGAACGTGATGCAGGAGGTGATTTTGAACCAGGAAAACCTCTGGGTCAGGGAGGCGATGGTCACCCGCCTTCTGGTAAGGGATCGGCGAATCCAGGGTGTACAAACGCAGATTGGAGAACGTTTTTTCGCACCACGCGTCATCCTGACGACGGGAACGTTTTTGAACGGCCTGGTCCACATCGGGCTGACCCATTTCGGAGCGGGACGTTTGGGGGATTTCCCGTCTATCGGCCTTTCGGAATCTTTGAAGGAATTGGGACTGAGAATGGGCCGTCTGAAAACGGGGACGACCCCACGCCTGGATAAAAGGACGATCGATTACCAGGGATTGGCGGTACAGCCGGGTGATATGCCCCCCAGGCCCTTTTCCTTTAACAGCCCGGGGATTCACCTGCCACAGGTGCCCTGCCATATCACCTATACAAACGCGCGGACCCATGAAATCATTCGGGGTGGACTGGATCGTTCTCCCTTGTATCGGGGGGTTATCGTGGGTGTGGGGCCCCGTTACTGTCCCTCCATCGAGGACAAGATCGTCCGGTTCCCAGATAAGGACCGCCACCAGGTTTTCCTGGAACCCGAAGGGCTTTCCTCACAGGAGGTTTACCCCAACGGCCTGCCCACCTCCCTCCCCATCGATGTCCAGCGCGCCATGCTCCACAGTGTGCCGGGCCTGGAGCGTGTTAAAATTATTCGCCCCGGGTACGCCATCGAGTACGATTTTGTCGATCCGACGGAGTTGTTGCCGACCCTCGAGACGAAAAAGGTCAGGGGGCTTTACCTGGCGGGCCAGATCAACGGAACGTCCGGCTATGAGGAGGCGGCGGCGCAGGGCCTGATGGCGGGAATCAACGCGGTCTGCGCCATCGAGGGGAGAGAGCCCTTTATCCTGAACCGCTCCGAGGCCTATATTGGCGTGCTCATCGATGACCTGGTGACCAAGGGGACCCGTGAACCGTATCGAATGTTCACCTCCCGTGCCGAGTTCCGCCTCTTTCTCCGGGAGGACAACGCGGATTTGCGCCTGACGCAGAAGGGGAGAGACATAGGGCTGGTGACAGATGAGGCGTATCGGCGGTTTTCCGAAAAAAAGCGCGCCATCGCGCGGCTTCATGAGGTTGTCCACGCGAAAAAGGTGACCCCCACGAAGGAGGTCCAAGGGGTTTTGTGTGAAGTGGGGTCGGCTTCCCTTTCGAGGCCGGTTTATCTTTACGAGCTTTTGCGGCGTCCTGAAATCCGGATGGAAGAGCTCAGCATCCTTTACCCCCCCCTGCGTGAGTTTGAAGCGGAGGTGCGGGAGCAGGTCCAGATTCAGGTAAAATATGAAGGGTACCTGAAACGCCAGCAGGAAGAAATTGCCCGTTTCGAACGCCTGGAATCGATCCCTATTCCAGAGGGCCTGGATTACGCTTCCATCCCGGGACTGTCCAAGGAGATTCAGGAAAAGCTGAGTCAGGTATCTCCCGCGTCACTGGGGCAAGCCTCCCGAATCTCCGGTGTGACGCCCGCGGCGATTTCCGTCCTGATGATGGTTGTCAAAAAAGGCCTTTTTAACTCTTCGGCGACGCCTCATTCGCCGGCTTGAAACTCGTGGACGAGACGATTCAGGCATACGATTATGACCTGCCGGAGGCGCTTATTGCCCAGCACCCGTCGCCGGAGCGGGACAGTGACCGCCTCATGGTCTTGAATCGCCAGACGCGAGAGATCCGGCATTATCGCTTCCAGGACCTTCCCGGGCTCCTGAAAGAGGGGGACCTCGTCGTAATCAACGACACCCGCGTCTTCCCGGCGCGGCTCAAGGGGCAAAAAGCCACGGGGGGGCGGATCGAGCTGCTTCTCGTGAGTAAGGAACAGGGTGAAGAAGGGGTCTGGCGCTGCATGGCGAAACGTGTGGCGCGCATGAAACCCGGTGGAAAGCTCTATTTCCAGGAGGGGGTGGAGGGTAGAATTCTGGAGATTGAGGGAGGCACCGTCAAGGTGGCTTTTACGCCTCCTCTGTTTGAAGCACTTCTGAAGGTGATTGGGGAGATTCCCATCCCTCCGTATATTCACCGTCCGAGTGGCCCATCCGAGGAGGACGTTAGGCGTTACCAGACCATCTTCGCCCGCAAGACGGGAGCGGTGGCGGCACCTACCGCCGGCCTCCATTTCAGTCAGAATGTCTTGAAGGATTTGCGGGAAAGGGGGATCGAGGTAACAGCCCTGACCCTGCACGTGGGGCCGGGAACCTTTCTTCCCATCCGCGAATCTCGGATTTCGGCGCACCGTATGCATGAGGAGTTTTACGAGGTTTCCGAAGACGCCGCCCATCGAATCAACCTGGCCAAAGAAGAGGGAAGGCGTGTCATTGCCGTGGGAACGACTGTCGTCCGGACCCTCGAATCGGCCGTGAAGGAAGGGCGTGTCCAGGCGGGGCCAGGCCGGACTTCCCTGTTCATATATCCGCCCTATACGTTTCAGGTGGTGGATGGGCTGGTGACCAATTTTCACCTTCCCAAATCGACCCTGCTACTCCTTGTCTGCAGTTTCGCGGACAAAGAGCTCGTTTTCAGGGCGTATGAGGTTGCCAAAGAGAAGGGATACAGATTTTACAGCTATGGTGACGCCATGCTGATTCTATAGGAGATGACGTGGAAAATTTTTACAAATGTTTGAAGGTGGATGGCGCCGTGCGCCTCGGTGAACTCCATAC
>WGDA01000073.1 GCA_015493505.1 Pseudomonadota bacterium
AAACTCTTCTGATTCTAACCCCGTTTGATTGAAGTTATGGAAATTTTCATTTAAAATAGATTCAATAACAGGCAACCCTAAAACAAAGGAGAGACGCCATGGTACGAGATGGATTTATCAAGGGAGATTATGCCTATGAATATCCGCTGCTCATTAAACATCTGTTGAAAACGCCCCTGTCCCTGTTCCCGGACCGGGAAATCGTTTATCGTGACCTCAGCCGGTACACGTATCGCGATTTTGAGAAAAGGGTTCACAAGACCGCCAACGCCCTGAAAGAGCTGGGGGTCAAGCCCGGCACGGTCGTGGGGGTCATGGATTGGGACAGCACACGCTACCTGGAGCTCTATTTCGCTGTTCCCATGATGGGAGCTATCCTGCACACCGTAAATATCCGACTGGCGCCCAAACAGATTCTCTATACCATCAACCACGCGGAGGATGATATTCTGCTGGTTAACAGGGATTTTCTTCCTATCGTTGATGCCATCGGGGGCCACTTCGAAACGGTGAAAAAGAGGGTTTTCCTGACGGATGATCCGAACGCTGACCTCCCCGATGGGTTTGAAGCGGAATATGAGCAGGTTGTGGGGAAGGCGGACGCGACCTTCGATTTTCCGGATTTTGACGAAAATACTATCGCTACGCTCTTTTATACCAGCGGCACCACGGGCAACCCGAAGGGGGTTTTCTTCAGCCATCGGCAGCTGGTTCTGCATACCCTGGGCGTGTTGACCTTCCTGACCGCGTATGAAACAAATGGGAAGATTTCATCCGATGATGTTTACATGCCATTGACACCCATGTTTCACGTGCACGCGTGGGGGATTCCCTATGTTTCCACCGTCCTTGGGGTTAAACAGGTCTATCCGGGACGGTATGAACCCGCCATGATTTTATCCCTGATCAGGAACGAAGGGGTGACCTTCTCTCACTGTGTCCCCACGATTTTGCAGATGGTCCTGACCCACCCGGAGGCGGAAAAGGTCGATCTCTCCAAATGGAAGGTCGTGATTGGCGGCGCCGCGCTGCCCAAGAGCCTTTGCAGGATGGGTGTGAACCGGGGCATCGATGTCTATGCCGGTTATGGCATGTCCGAGACCTGTCCCGTTCTGACCCTTGCGCGCCTGAAGCCATCCATGCTTCAGTATCCCATGGAAAAACAGATTCCCATCCGGTGCCGGACGGGACTGCCTATCATTTTTGCGGATGTAGAGCTGATGGATCCCGAGGGAAAACTTCTTCCCCACGATGGAAAAAGCGTTGGAGAGGTGGTGGTGCGGTCGCCCTGGCTGACAGCAGGATATTTCAAGGAAGAGGAAAAGTCGAAAGAGCTGTGGATGGGCAAGTGGCTTCACACCGGGGATGTGGCCTATTTTGACGAGGAGGGATACCTGCAGATCACGGACCGGATTAAAGACGTCATCAAGAGCGGTGGCGAATGGGTGTCCAGCCTGTTGCTGGAGGATATCCTGACCGGCTTCGAGGGAGTCAGCGAGGCCATGGCCATTGGGGTGCCGGACGAAAAATGGGGCGAGAAGCCCCTGGGTGTCGTGGTGCTGAAGGCCTCGTATAAGGGGCGTGACGAAGAAGAGGTCAAGCGGGAGATCAAAGAGCATGTCATGAAGTTTGTGGAAGATGGCACGCTGTTGAAATGGGCCGTTCCCGAGATCGAAATTGTGGATTCCCTTCCAAAAACCAGTACGGGAAAACTGGACAAAAAGGTGGTGCGGGAACAATACAGGGCAAAATACGCCACGAACGAGTAAGGAGCGGAAAAGACGGCGCGACGCTGAAGCCGAGCCTTACCAAGCCGTAATCCTTGACAAAACGGAGGGTGTATTTTACCTTCAGACCCATGGAACCGAAGCTGATTCTGGCTTCTTCATCGAAACGCCGGCAGGAACTCCTTTCAATGGCGGGGATCGCGTTCAGGGTCGCGGAAGCCGATATCCCTGAGGTTTTCCCGGAGGATGGGCCGATCGAAGAAGGGGTCGTGACACTGGCACGTGAGAAGGCAGTTTTCGTGGAACACCAGTTCCCGGAAGATTGGATTCTCGCGGCGGATACGGTGGTGGCGCTGGGGGAATCTATCCTTCAGAAACCCGGCAGCCGGGATGAGGCCAGGGACATGCTGGCGCGTCTGAGCGGACGGTCGCACGAGGTTTTCACGGGCTATTGCCTCAGCAACAAGGCGCTGAACAGGGTTATGACGGGGGTTACCCGGACCGTGGTCGTGATGAGGCCGTTGAGCCGTGAAGAGATCGAGCGCTACGTCCGCACGGGGGAGCCCATGGACAAGGCGGGTGCCTACGGGATTCAGGGTATCGGCGCCATGTTCATCTCCCGCATTTACGGGTCCTACACAAACGTGGTGGGGTTGCCCCTGGCAGAGGTGGTGGCGTTACTGATTCGGGAAGGGATTGCCTTCCCCATGGAGGGTCACGCGTGAAGACGATAGCGGAACGGTTCAGAGAAATTCGCGAACGGATAGAACGGGCGGCGGAGAAAGCGGGGCGTGATCCGGCGGCCATCCGTCTCATCGCCGTGTCAAAGACCAAGCCGGTTTCCATGATACGGGAAGCTGTGGCGGCGGGGGTTACAGACCTGGGTGAAAATTATATCCAGGAGGCGCGGGAAAAGATTCCCCAGATTGCCGGCCCGGTCCACTGGCACTTCATCGGGCATCTTCAGAAGAACAAGGCGAAATACGCGGCGGCCCTGTTTGAATGGGTGCATACCATCGACCGCGTGGAGATTGCCGACGCCCTGAACCGCCGGGCGGGTATGGAAGGGCGGACCCTGAAGGTTTTGATAGAGGTCAATGTGGGGCGGGAGACTTCCAAATCAGGGGTTCTGGAGGAGGGACTGATTCCCCTTGTGGAGCATGTTTCCACCTGTTCCAACCTTTCCCTGAAAGGGCTGATGGTGATTCCCCCCCTTGCCACGGAGCCGGAGGAGGCGCGCGAGTATTTCATCAAAACGCGGCGCCTGTCGGAGGAGGTCGCTTCCCGACATATTCCCGGTGTTTCCATGGATGAGCTGTCCATGGGGATGACATCGGACTTTGAAGTTGCCATCGAGGAAGGCGCTACCATGGTCCGCGTCGGAACGGCCATCTTCGGCCCGAGGGAGATGTGACATGACGGACGGAAAATTATGGCAGGGGCGCTTTTCGGCCCCCACGGATCAGACCCTGGAGGCCTTCTCCGAATCCATCTCCTTCGACTGGCGGCTCTATCCGGACGATATCGCCCAGAGTCTCGCACACTGCGAGATGCTGATCCGGCAAAAAATCATACCTGCCGAAACGGGCCGGAAAATTATTCAGGCGCTTCAGGAGATCAAAGGTGAGCTGGACGCGGGGACTCTGAGCCTGGATCCGAAATGGGAAGATATCCACATGGCCATCGAGGCCCGCCTGATCGAAAAGATTGGCCCGGAGGGAGGCGCCCTGCACACGGCGCGCAGCCGGAACGACCAGGTGGCGACGGATTTACGCCTTTTCGTCAAGCGGAACGTTCGGGAAATCCGTACCCACATCCGTGAGCTCATGCGGGCTTTCGTCGAGCAGGCGCGGCGCCACATCGACCTGATACTCCCGGGGCTGACGCACTTGCAGCACGCTCAGGCGGTCCGGTTTTCTCACCATCTGATGGCGTATGTGGAGATGCTTCACCGGGACGATGAACGCCTGCGTGACGCCCTGAAGCGGGTGGATGTGTGCCCGCTGGGAAGCGGAGCGCTCGCGGGGACCACCTTTCCCATTGACCGGGAGTTTGTCGCACGGAAACTCGGGTTTGCCGACGTGACCCGGAACAGCATGGACGCGGTATCCGACCGGGATTTCGTGGTCGAGGTCCTGGCGGCCCTTTCGCTTGTCATGGTCCATCTGTCGCGTTTCGCGGAAGACCTGATCCTGTGGAA
>WGDA01000074.1 GCA_015493505.1 Pseudomonadota bacterium
ACGCGGGATCAGCGCTCCCATTCCAGCTTTTGTCTAACAGATACAAAGGAGAGTGTAAAGTGCCCATAAAACATCATGCCAGGGAATCTCACACGCCCAGATTCCTCCCACATTTTCCCCTTGACTTTTACAGGAATAACTTGGCGTGAGACTGGTTTTTATGTTTTCATTTTTTAACCTTTGCGTGGAATATATGTGTTTGTCCATGTTCAGCTCCGGAGGGTGGGGATTCAGGATGTTCCGTGGCAACATAAAACCGGACCACCGGTAGCCTGTCTTTGGAAGAATGATCCCTGATTGTCCACTTCTTTTAAACCCTCTTCTACCCACTTAGGTACGCAAAAACCTGATGAACCCATTTTATCTTCCTGAGATTTGATAATCACCAGTTTGCAAAAACAAAAAAAACCTGCATGTAGCTCGTAAGTGCAGCAGGAGTTGGGTATACGTGCAGAGGTGGAAGTGATTACCTTAAGCAAAGGGAAGGAAAGGAAATAAGAGAAGAGAAAAAAGAAAAAGAGGCATGAAAAGGGAGAAAAAAACAAGGGATGGATAGGTGTGCTTGGAAGTGCCGAGGGGGAAGAGATGGGGTAAAGGGATGGCATAAATGGATCTAAGGGGGACTCCTATAACGCCTGGCTGAGACCCTCTGAGCCTGAGAAAGGGCTTTTTGAGCCCTGAAAAGCTTAAACCACTGGTCTCCACAAAACCAATCGCGGATATTGGGAGAGGAGATATTCCTTGACAGTGCTCGCAAAGTCGTTTAATTTCCTTAGACTAAAAGGAGGCGTTAGACAATGAGAAAGGGTTTTCTGAAAGGTGCTGAGAGCACACGGCAATTTCACCTGGAAGAGGTAGAGCAACCTGTTTTATTTCGTGAGATTTTTCCTTACACGGAAGTTTGCAAAACCCTTTTTGATTATAATATCGAGGTGCCGAATCCTCCGGAGGAGATTTTTATCACGGATACCACCTTTCGGGATGGCCAACAATCCCGGGCTCCATACAGAGTTCAGCAGATTTTGGACCTCTACGACATGTTGCATCGACTGGGAGGGGCTACGGGGATCATTCGGCAGTGCGAGTTCTTTCTTTACAGCGACAAGGACAAAGAGGTGGTACGGAAATGTCAGGAGCGGGGCTACCGTTATCCGGAGATAACCGGCTGGATCCGTGCCCATGAGAAGGATTTCGAAATCGTCAAGGCGATGGGGCTGAAAGAAACCGGGATTCTCACGTCCGTTTCGGATTATCATATTTTCCTAAAGTTGAAAAAGAACCGTAAAAAGGCGATGGAGGATTACCTGAAAATTGTGGAGAAAGCCCTGGAAGAAGGGATACGGCCCCGGTGTCATTTCGAGGATTTTACCCGGGCGGATATCTACGGGTTCTGCGTTCCTTTCGCTCAGGCTCTGATGCGTCTGTCGGAGGAGAGTGGCATTCCCATCAAGATTCGCCTGGCGGATACCATGGGGTTTGGTGTCCCCTATCCGGGTGCGGCCTTGCCCCGGTCGGTTCCAAAACTGATTCGGGCCATGGTTTACGATGCAGGGGTTCCCGCCGCGCAGTTGGAGTGGCACGGGCACAATGATTTTTACAAGGCGGTGGTTAACTCGGTGACAGCCTGGCTCTACGGATGCGGGGCGGTCAATGGGTCACTGCTGGGCATTGGTGAACGAACAGGGAATACCCCCATCGAGGCCATGATAATCGAATACATCAGCCTTACCGGCGATACGGATGGTATCGATACACGGGTTATCACGGATATCCGGAATTATTTTGAGCGGGAGATTGGCGAGAGCATTCCGAAGAACCAGCCGTTTGTCGGGTCGGAGTTCAACGTGACGCGCGCGGGAATTCACGCGGATGGCATCTTCAAAAACGAGGAGATATACAATATCTTCGATACGGCCAAGATTCTCAACCGCCCGCTTGGGGTGATGATCAACGACAAGTCCGGCATTGCCGGTATTGTCCAGTGGATCAACTCCTACCTGATTCTTCCGGAGCACCGAAAGGTGGACAAACGACATCCGGGTGCCGCGAAGATTTACAAGTGGGTGATGGCCCAGTACGAGAAAGGCCGGGTGACGGATATCTCCAACGAGGAGATGGCCCGGCTCGCGCGAAAATACCTGCCTGAATACTTTGTCTCCGATTTTGACCAGATCAAAAAGCGGGCACACGAGATGGCGGCGCATTTGATTGAGGAAGTAGCCGAGTTGGAGGAAATCAAGTCGATGGATCCTGCAAAGATCGAGCCTATCCTGACCTGGTTTGTGGAGGACAATCCGTTTATCCAGTTTGCCTATGTGGTTGACAAAAACGGCATGAAAATTACGAAGAATATCACCCAGATCGTGGACAAGGCCAAGTATGGAAAGGTGGGCCTGCACGAGGTTTATCTGGATCGCGAGTGGTTTATCGAACCCATGAAGAATGGCAAGATTCACGTAACGGGATTGTACACGTCCAATATCACCGGCGCCTTGTGCCTGACCGTTTCCGCGCCCATCTGTTGTGATGAAGATGGCATCAAGGGGGTCATCGGGTGCGATATTCGTTTCGAGGAGCTGGTCAGACTGGAAGAGGTCGGGTAGGCATGGGGACACTGGCAGAAAAGTTGCTTTCGTTTCACGCGGATCATCCCGTGTCAGCCGGGGATTATATTCTGGCTGAGGTGGACTGGATCCTGATGCAAGACGGAACCGGACCTCTGGCTGTCAGGCAATTTGAGGCCCTCGGCAGGGATTCCCTGGCGTTTCCTGAAAGGACCATCGTCTTCCTGGACCACGCGGCGCCAAGCCCGGGAAGGACGTTGTCCAACGACCATATCTTCCTGCGGGAATTTTGCAGAAAATATGGCGCGGTGCTCAGCGAAGTCGGGGATGGCGTGTGCCACCAAATCATGGCAGAGCGTTTTGTGTCTCCGGGCGACCTGGTGGTCGGTGCCGACTCCCATACCTGTACGGGGGGAGCCTTTGGCGCCTTCGCGACCGGGATGGGGTCCACGGATATCGCGGTGGCCATGACGCTGGGAAAGACGTGGTTTCGGGTGCCGGAGAGCATCCGGGTAATATTTGAGGGTAATTTGCCCCCTGGCGCTACCGCCAAGGACGCCATTCTTTTTCTGATTGGCCGGCTGGGGGCCGATGGGGCGACCTATCAGGCTCTGGAATTTGGCGGAGAGGCGGTGGAACGACTCGGCATGGAGGAGCGCCTGACTATCTCCAACATGGCAGTGGAGGCAGGAGCCAAGTGCGGGCTTTTCCCCGCGGACGGAGTGACCCGGAAATACCTTGAGACCCTGGGGCGGGGGGAGACGTTCAAGCCCGTTGCGCCGGACGCTGACGCGACTTACGCGCGGGAGGTGACGGTGGACCTATCCACTCTGGAACCCCAGGTGGCGTGCCCCCACACGGTGGACAATGTGTCAGGCGTGACACGTGTGAACGTCATGGGAACGCCCATCCAGCAGGTGGTGATTGGAACCTGTACCAATGGACGTCTCTCGGATTTTATCCAGGCCGCACAGATTCTGGAGGGTCATCACCGACATCCGGACACGCGGCTCCTGATTGTCCCCTCGTCACGCCGCGTACTCGAGGGACTGATGCAAAGCGGGGCGTTAAAAACATTTATCGATGCGGGGGCAACCCTCGTGACGCCCGGATGTGGCCCCTGCGTGGGGGTGCATGCCGGAGCC
>WGDA01000075.1 GCA_015493505.1 Pseudomonadota bacterium
AACGGCAGGAGGTGGGTCAGGGTGAGGAGCGTGGATGAGGTTTGCTCCAGGCACCCGTATGGATAGGTCATCAGCCGTTTGATGTGCCGCAGGCCTCCGAACAGGGGGTTGGAGGAGACAAGGACAGAGAGGCGCAGCCCTTGCGGCGCCAGGCCTTTCAGGTGATCGGCCAAGGCGATTGGGGCTCCCCGGCTGACGGGAAACATCTGGCTGATCAGGTCCTTCGGCAGCGCGGGAAGAAGGGTCAGGTTGAAGGTGTCGTGCCATCGGCCTCCCGGATACGTGGCCTGAACGCTTAGAGGCCAGGATCCCATGAAGGCCTCCGGATGGAGGGTGAAAAAGAGGGTTTGGGACCCGTGGGGCGCGAGGGTGAGGTTTTGAGTATCGATCTGTTTTCCCGCCTTTACCTGAACACGGGTTTCCATCTTTTTATCGGTCGTGTTGGTGAGAAACACGGGGATCCGGACCCTGTCTCCCTGACGAAGCAGGCGCGGGAGGGTGGGTTGCACCACAACCTTGGAGGCTACCTTGGCGAGAGCGTGGGAGGAGGCAAAGCCCTCTTCCCCCAGGGCACTGACCATGACCCGTAACGCCCCCTCAAACTGGGGGATTTTGACGGGGACTTCCACACGCCCCGTCTCCGGGATGAGAACTACCTTCCAGAAAGAAAACGACCTGAAAAAGGTGGGCCTCGGTTTGCGTGTCCGCATGCGCGCCATGGCGTATTCCGCGCCGCCGCCCGGAAGAAGCTGGAACCGGGGAAGTATCCATCCGAGCCCTTCGGAGGTGTTCACGGAAAGTCTGAAAGGGCTCAGCAGAAGCGCGTAAAGATCCGGAGATTTGAATCGGGTAATCTGAAGCACGCCCTCGTCCACGACGGAAACGAGCGCCTTGCCGCCCGCGGGGCCCTTGATCTTGATTTTAAGGGTCGTTTCCGGACGGATTTTCTCCGGAACCGATACCGAGACAGGCGCCCTGACCTGCCTGGGAGCCACGCGGAGCCGGGAAATCCCGAAGGCCCGGCTGATCAGATAACCCGGGCGGGTCTGGAACAGGTAGGCGGTGACATAGAGTGTGGAAGCCCCGGACGGGGCGGTGAAGGTAAAGGACGCCTTTTTATCCTTCGCGTTCTCCCAGTGGGATGCCTTGACATCGTTGAGTTCAAGGGTCCAGAGCACCCTCCCGGGGAATGGGAGGACAGTCCGTGCGGTGACCTTTTCTCCCGGAGCTGCCTCACGTGTGGACAGGGAGACCTTCAGAACCTCCGGGGAGGGGGGGCGATTCACGCCTTCCTTCCAGCCGGGAACCAGCAGCTCGGACCTGGCGCCGCCGTCGGGGTCCCAGACAGCTACCAGATAGTCGTTCCAGCAGCGTTTAATCTCGACGGGCACGCGAAACTTCCCGTGGAGGACTGTCAGGGGGGTCGGCCCGGAGAGAGGGACCCGGCTGACCAGGCGCTCCCACCTTCGGCTCCCCCGGGGGGAATAGGTAAGGACATACCGGGTTTCAACCCGGTAGAGCGTGTAGCGCAGGGTTGTGTCGCGGTTCAGGAGTTTGCCGTGGGGCCCCACTACGACTCCCGTGACCAGGGCCCGCTGACAGGGGGTCACGGACGCCAGACGAAGCCCCGGGTAGAGCGGGGCGAGGCGGAGAGGGATTGTCGTCGTGCCGCGGCTGACCCGTTCGCTTCCCGCCTCTTTGACTTCGGCCTTTACCCTCAGGAGGTAAGGCGCGAGATTTCCCTCAGGGAATGTGCCGGGGGGAAGCAGGTGCGCCTTTCCCTCACGATCCAGGGTTCCCCGCTGCCGCCACGACGGCAGGGCCTTTTGCGTTTCTCCCCGCAACTGAAGGGGGCCGAACTGATAGTCCTGGTAAAGCCCTTTGCGCGCGCGGGAAACAGTCCAGGTGACGCGGTAGCCGCCCTCCGAGACGGGGGCGCCAAAGAGGTATTGGGCATTCAAGGCAGCCCCCGATTTTCCCCACGAGGTAAAGAGGGGCACGTCTGGTTTGAGAGTGACCTTGACCCGTTCCGGGACGAAGTCCTCCACGTAGATCCCCTGGGTCTTCAGGACCTTTCCCCCGATGACCAGCTCGAGGTTATAGAGTCCGGTCAGTGCCTCTTTCGGGATAGGGAGGGAGAAGTTGGCCAGTCCGAGGGAATCTGTCATGCCGCGCTGCGTAATCAAGACCCGGCCTCTGGGGTCACGGAAACGCGTAACAACCGGGAGGGCCACGCCGCGATAGGTCTTTGTGTCTCTTAGAACGGTGGCGTAATGGAGGGTGCCGCCGGGGCGATACAGGTTCTTTTCCAGAATGAACGCGCTGAGGAAAGAGGTTGTGGCGAAGTTTTTCCCGCCTACCCGAAACAGGGAGGTATCAGCGCGGGTGGGTTGAAGGGGGAAGTAGGTGGTATCGTGGTGATAGCTCGCCGTGACAACGTATGGGGCACCCACCGCTTCCCGGTTGTATGGAAAGGAGCATGCGCCATCCTGGTTGGTGATGCCTTCTCCCATGAAGAGATTCCGGTCTGAGTATCCGCGCACGCGAACCCCAGAAAGAGGGCGGCCGTCGGTCAGGTGAATGACCCACGCGTACACCCGCTTGGGAGTCGTTTTGACGATCAGTCCCAGGTCCGTGACCACCAGGAACAGCTTATCCCGGCTGCAGCGGTGGCGCTTGTTGCTCAGACACCCCCTCAGTTCAACCAGGTAAAGTCCGAATTTCCCCTGGGGGAGGAGCGAGGCGAGATTCAAAATAAAGATTCCTTTCCCGACCGGGCTCAGCGTAACGGGGACATTTTTTGCCAAATTCTCCTCGAGATTTCGTTTTTCCCAACCGCTGTAGGTTTCCCAGATGGGGATGTTCCGCTCGGGAACCCGGCTGAGGGACAGGAACACCTTTCGGACGTTGATCATTCGGACCGGGATCTTCAGGTCGCCGCTGCGCCCCACGTAACGGCCCTTCATGAGAAACGAAACATGGGGTTCGGGATGGGGGATCTTCACGGAGGCGGACTGGTTCCGTTTCAGGACAGCCCCGTTCAGGCTTTTGAGTCCCTTTCGCACCCGCACGGTATAGGTGACGCCCGGACGAAAATCTCCGGACAGGAGAAACCCGTCCGCGCGGCGCGTCAGGCTGACCTGGATTGGGGGAGTAATGGTGAAATGGCTGATGAACGCCTCTCTGGAAATCCGGTCATTCCGGATGGTACTGGCCAATTTGACAGTTAGAGAGGTTCCCTGCCCCGACATCAGGACCTTGATGCCACGAAACAGGAGTTCCTCTACCGCGTGACCCTTTTGGGGGGGCTGGGCGGCAGCGGCATTTCCCGCCCCGGATAACGTCATGAAAACGGCAAGGATACAAAGCGCAAACGCCCTGCCAACGCGGCGGCTTCTAAGAGTCAGTTTCATCATTGCTCCTTTTGGTGAAAGAGTGAAAAGGCGAAAAATGAACAGGGAAAGGTGAAAAGTGGGAAGAAACCTGCCTGGAGGAATGGGAAAGACCTTTTCTGGCACGGCCAGGTGCCAAAGTCAGGACCATCCACCTTGTCTTTCCGGGTACCCGCGGTGACAGAAAAAGCTTTCCCCCTCCCCCTTTAACTGTTATGGTACTTTTTAACACGCATCAGCGGTGTTGGCAAGGCAGGGGATGGAGATCTGAGGGGCGCTTGTGAAATCCAGTTGGGTGAACCCTAACAGGATTTTTTAATCAGTTCGATGATATTCCGGCATGTCTTTGCCAGGCGCTTTTGAAATTCCTCCTGCCCGGGCAGGGCCATGGCGATGATTTCTTCGGTAAAAGGCAGATAATTGATAACGGTTTTTCCGTTTTGCCTGTATACCGACATCTGTTTGGGGGGCAGCAGGACGGCGGCCCTTTCCGAATCCTTCTGAATCGTCTGGTATGACCGTTTGAAATTGCAGATGATGACCTGATACAGCTGGAATCCATCTTCCACCTCCACGCCGTGCCTACGATATTCCTCCGCCATGTCCAGCACGTGGCGAACCGTGAAGTTGAACTCCGGGGCGTTTTGTTTCAGGTCTTCGATGAATCTTTCAATGGGCTTTTCGCTTTCCGTTTTGAACAGGATGCTTTTCTGCATGGTTTCTCCTCTCAAACGAATTTTTCGTCACCCTGACAGGCTCAGGGCAACCCGGAATTGACAACCATCTATATTTCAAATAGGGTAGGCGCGCAACCCCGAAGGGGAAATGGTTGTAAGAAAGCCTCGCGGGAATGGGACAGCCGGGACTGATGTGTTGGGAACTACCCCCCCCCGTGAGGGCAGGAGCGTCAAAGATGGAAGAAGGTTTGAATCGGTATAAACCGGCTGTAAACAGGCATGTTCTGCTGCTTTTCGCGGGAGGCATGTGGCTGGCCGTTGGTGCCATGCTTTTGACCCTTTCCTTTATCTGGCTGCGCCCGGTTTTTGAGCGGGGTGCCTGGATACTGGCGGGAGTTGGCCTGACGGCAGCCCTTTTCATCAGCCGGTATGGGTTCAACCGAATCGTGGACAAGAATAAAAAACGCATCCTCTCCATGGAGGGACGCCGCTGCGCCTTTTCGTTCATGTCATGGAAAAGCTACTGCCTGGTTGCCGTGATGGTCGCTTTAGGGATTACTTTAAGGCACTCTCCGCTGCCTAAGCCATACCTGTCCGTTCTTTACGTGGGTATCGGGCTGGCGCTCATCCTGGGAGGCGCGCGGTACGGGAAGGCCTTTTGGAGAGAAACCATGAGGGAAAGGAGGTAAAGCGCAGCCGTCCCTTTCACGCACGGTGTCTTTGTGGAAAAAACACCTCAGGACCGGGCAAAGCCGGTGAAGCTGCTTATTCCTGTCGATAAGCCGGACAAAGCGTCCGAAATCAGTGACCGTCTCGGGACCGCGCCATATTTTCTGATAGTGGATCCTGAGACCATGTCCGCCGAACCCGTTATGAATCCCGGGAGTTCGGGAGGACAGGGTGCCGGGATGATGGGGGTGGCCCTCGCCCTTGAAAAGGGGGTGGATATTGTCCTGACGCGTTACTGCAGCCCCATGGCCAAAAAATATCTGACCGCCAACGGAGTCAAGGTTGTCGATGGCCTTGACGGGATGGCGTCGGATGTGATTCGGCGATTTGTCCGGCGCGGATTGCCATCCGGTGAGAAGGGTCCCCCTTCTTACAGGGAGCGGGCGGTGATTGCGGCGCGCCAGACGCTGCGCCAGTTTGCCTTTATGCTACCCCTCATCCTGGGTCTGTTGGGCCTGCTGGGCCTTTTCAACGCCCTTGTGTCTCAGCGGGCGCTTCTTTCCATTTTTCCCGGTAACGGCTTTCTGGACACCTTGGCGGGGGCCTGTCTGGGGAGTATCTCCGCCGGGAACCCCATCAACAGCTACATCATCGGTGGGGCGCTGCTTAAGCGGGGTGTCAGCCTTTTGGGGATTACCGCGTTCATGGTGGCGTGGGTAAGCGTGGGATTGATCCAGCTCCCCGCCGAGATTGGCGCCCTTGGCGCCCGGTTTGCCATTCTCCGCAACCTCCTTTCCTTTTTCGCGGCGATGGTTGTCGCGTTTTTGACCGTGTGGAGCCTGGGGGTTTTCCCGGGGGGAATCTTTTAAGATGCGCGACACGAAAAAGAGAGCGAAGAAGAAATCCCGCGCGCGTATCTGGATTTTCCCGGGGGTTGTCGCGGCGTTCTACGTAGCCCTTTATCTGTTCCACCCGGAGAAGGTATGGGCCGCCCTGGCGAGTTTCGCGCATTTGGCTGGGCAGATTGCGTTTCCGCTGGGGATGGTGCTGGGCATCATATTTCTCATGAACCTGTTTCTCAGCCCGGATAAGATTTTGCGGTTTTTGGGGAAAGAGGCCGGCACGCGAGGATATGTCATCTCCGCCATAGCGGGGATTATTTCCGTGGGGCCCATTTTCGCATGGTACCCTCTCTTGAAGGATCTTCGCGAAAAAGGAGTTTCCAGCGCCGTTCTGGCGACGTTTCTCTGCAACCGCTCCGTCAAACCTTTTCTCATTCCCATAATGCTCTCTTTTTTTGGTTGGAAGTACGTCCTCGTCTTGACGATCTGGACCATCCTTGGGGCCGTCGCTGTTGGCATGGGTGTGGGGGTGCTGTCCGAACAAGGGCCGCCTCGGTCCTGACGAGGGTTTCCCCCGTCTTTTCATCACGCGGAGGGCGTGGTATAAAAAAAGAAAAAAAGGAGCGGTTATGCCGGTTGTTACCATCAAGGATCGGGCCATCCATTGCCTGGTCAGTCAAGAGCCTTTGCCCATCGACAGGAAAACAGTGGTTTTTGTTCATGGGGCGGGGGGAAACAGAAACCACTGGATAAACCAGTTTGACGGCCTCAAGAACGATTTTAACGTAGTGGTCGTGGAACTGCCGGGCCATGGTAGTTCGTCTCCCCAAGGCGCCAACCGGGTGGAACGGTACGTGGAAGACGTGGCCGCTGTGATCGACGCGCTGATTCCCAGCGCGCCCATTGTGGCGGGTCACTCCATGGGAGGCGCGATCTGTCAGACCCTGGCCCTGACGCACCCCGATAAGATTTCCGGGCTTGTGCTGATTGGAACCGGATGCCGGTTGAAGGTCCTGCCGACGATTCTGGACGGGATCCTGACGAATTTTAGCGAAACCGTGGCCATGATCAACCGGTACGCCTTCTCAAAATACACGGATGAGGATATCGTCCAGGAAGGGAACAGCGAGATGTCCAAGGCGCCGCCTTCGGTTATTCATGGGGACTTCCTGGCGTGTGACCGTTTCAATATCTGTGAAAAGGTGGGAGAAATCACCCATCCGACCCTGATCCTGTGTGGCGAAGACGATCAGTTGACGCCGGTGAAGTATTCCCGGTTTCTCGCGGAAAAGATACCGAACGCCTCGCTGAAGACGTTCCCAAGGGCGGGCCACATGGTGATGGTTGAATTGCCGGGCAAGGTGAACGATGCCATCCGGGAGTTTGTGTCCTCCCTTTCGTAAGGCTGCGGAGATGAAGGAATGAAACTGCTGATGATTTACGCGAGCCGGTTCGCGTACCAGCCCGCCGTCAAGTCCGTGGAGGAGGCGCCGGACGTAGAGGAGGGCGCCGAGGTCGAAAACGCGGTTGTGGGGTTCATCCACGTGGAGCAGGAAGACGTGGGACGCGCCTCGAAGGTGACGACTCGCCTGGTAAAAAACCTCAAGTGGCTGGCAGGGAAAAATGACACGCGGAACATCGTGCTGCATTCCTTCGCGCACCTTTCTGAAAGCAAGGCGTCTCCCGAGTTTGTGACGACCCTTTTGGAACACGCCCAGACACGTCTTGAAGATGCCGGGTACAGCGTTTCCCAGACCCCGTTGGGGTATTTCCTCGATCTGGAACTTTCAGCCCCGGGATTTTCCCTTGCGAGAGTCTTCAAAAGTTTCTAAACCGACTTCCTCTTCGGAACCTCCGCTTCTTTACCCGGAGTCCAAGATAGAGATTCGCGGGTTCATGGCCCGCCATTATGATACCCTCTTGAACGTGGTGACGTTCGGTTGGTACGCCCAGTTTATCAGGAAGGCGATCGCGTGGATGAATATCCAGCCCACGGACAGAATCATCGACCTCGGGGCGGGAACGGGCAAGAATACCCTCCTCATGTTGAAATATATAGCGGGGCGGGGCAGAATCGTGGGCGTTGACGTGGGCCGGGAAATGGCTATTCAGTTCAAGAGGCGGTGCCGGCATTACCCGAACGTGACCTTCCTGAGACAGCGTATCGACGTCCCCATGGACCTGGAGGAGACGTTTGACAAGGCGCTGCTCTCCTTCGTCTTCCACGGCTTTCCCCGCGAGGTCCGGGAAACGATCCTGGATAATTGCCACGCCCTTCTGAGACCGGGGGGAGAACTGATTTTCTTTGATTATAACGAGTTTTCCCTTGAGACGCTGCCCTGGTACCTGCGGGTGCCCTTCAAAATCGGGGAATGCCCTTACGCCTTCGACTTCATCCGGCAGCCCATGGCTCCCCTCCTCGAGGCGCATGGGTTTTCCGTGACGCAGGAGCGCCTTTTTCTCAAGGGCATGATCCGGTGCTTGCGAGCTGTCCGTGAACCCGCTTCATAACCAGCCTGACCCGGAAGCCTGGGCCTACTGTGAAAAGATGTTGCCGCTCGTGTCACGGACGTTCGCGCTGAATATTCAGCGGCTGACGGGCACGCTCTATCAGGCGGTTCTGATTGGGTACCTGCTTTTCAGGATGGCGGATACCCTGGAGGACGCCAGGACCCTGAGTGAGACGGAGAAGGTCGCGGGCCTGAAGGCCTTTGCCAGGCTTTTCGATGGCACGTTTCAGCCAGAGGCCCTTGATGCCATGATGCGCCTTGTTGGGGAAAAAGTGGATACGTCCGAACCGGAGGGGGACCTGCTCGCGCGGGGCGACCGGGTCCTGGGCTGTTATCTGAGCCTTTCGGAAGATTACCGGGAAATCATTGGGAAGGCCCTGAAGGAATCCGCGCTGGGCATGGCACGGTTTCAGGAGAGAAAACGCCGGGAGGGTGGGACAATTTACCAATTGCGAGACTGGAATGAGCTGACCCTCTACTGTTATTATGTGGCCGGTGTCGTGGGGAAGATGCTGACCGCCCTTTTCTGCCTGGATGAACGGGTGCGCCCCCACCGGTCCGCCCTTACCCATGACCAGATTCACTTCGGCCTGGCCCTTCAGATGACCAATATCGCCAAGGATTATCCCAAGGACCTTAAGCGGGGGTGGTGTTATCTCCCACGGCCCCTGACGGACGCGGCCGGGATCAGCCCTGAGGATCTCATCAAAGACCCGGCCATGAAACGGCAGGAGATTACAAAAATTATGATAAAAAAGACCCTTCCCCACCTGCGGGGGGCTTATCGGTATATTCGGGAGATTCCCACAGACGCACGGCCCATTCGGTTATTTTGCCTGATCCCCTTCGTGCTGGCGTATCATACGCTGGAGAACCTGTATCGGACCCAGAATTCGAAACTTTCACGGAAGCGTGTGCGGGAGCTTCTTGCGCGCTCGGAAGCCTTCTGCGCTTCCAACGAGAGGCTCGAAGAGGACTTTATGGCCGTTTTGGGCCGGATCCCCTTGGGTGGGGGAAGGGCATTTTAGTCCCGACTGACACCTCGAGAGAGTTGCAATTTTTTCATATTACTGGTAAATTTGCGTGTCATGAATTTGAAAAAAATCCGGAAAGGCGGTTTTACGCTGTCCTGAATTTTACAGGAAACTGAAAATGATCCCCAGAGAGTCCCTTGTTACAGTTGTCCTTCCCGTATATAACGAGGAAGAAAACATCGAACCCCTGACGACGCAGATCATACAATCTGTTGAATCTATTGACAATCCTGTGGAAATTCTTTTTGTCGATGATGGCAGCACGGATGCCAGCGTGCGGAAAATGAAGGAGATGCGCGCGAAGTTTTCTTCCCATACCTTTAGAATCGTGCAACTGGACAGGAACTATGGCCTTTCCACCGCCATGACGGCGGGGTTTCAGGCGTCTAAGGGGGAGTTTGTCGTGACGCTCGACGCGGACCTTCAGAACGACCCGGCGGATATCCCAAAGCTCCTGGAGAAATTGCCGGAATACGACGCGGCTTTAGGATGGCGCGTGGATCGTCAGGACCCCTTTTTGAAGAGAATATCTTCGAAGATCGCGAATTCTATTCGCAAGAAGATGCTGAACGACCCGATACATGATACGGGATGTTCCCTCAAGGCCTACAAGGCCGAGTACGTGAAGCGGATCAAGATGTTCAAGGGGATGCACCGCTTTCTGGG
>WGDA01000076.1 GCA_015493505.1 Pseudomonadota bacterium
GGAACGCCCCCACTTTTAGGCGGGGGCGCGGGGTGTAAGGATGCGTGTAAGAAAGGGTCGGTTACAATTTAGTGGTGACATCAAATTGAAAGAATAAAGTAACCTTTTTGCTAAAAATATTGTAGCCTGTCATGGTGAACTTCACGGTATAGTGGTACAAGTGTGGATCCTTGGCGTAACGATACTGAAGTTTCGTATGATCGTTCCAGAAGGGAAGGGTAAATGTGGCATTCTTGTTGGCATCCACGTACCAGGTACCCGAGTGATATTCATTATCCAGGAATGGGCATCCCTTCGTTCGTGGTTGGTATTCAACCGTGTATTTTGTGAAGGTGATCGCTGTTGCGGTGCCTGTATGATTGGGGAGATCATAATTGCCAATGGTCACATCCACTGATTCCGTTGACAGCAGGTCGCTGGCATCCAAAAGCGTGGTTGACGGATTTACCGATTCAATCAGCAATGTGGATCCCGCTTCGCTTCCCCCACTTGTGCCCGGAGATCCGGGAGAACCACTACCACATGACATTAGGAAAAAGGTAAAAACAAAAAGCGTTAAAAGGGCAAACAACCTATTTCTTTTCATCACCTTTACCTCCTTCTTCCATTGCATTCTAAATAAAAATAAAGCAAAACAAAATTAGTTTGTCAAGTATATTTTTATAAAATTTTCTAAAATTTAACCTTAATTCGATAAAATTTTGTATAATTTTACAAAAATTGATAAAAATCACGCTACTTAATAGGTCTTTTGAGGTTTCATAAAGCCCCGGTGAAGCAGGCGGCAAGGCAATCTGGAGTTACGTCATCCGACTTTAACGATGGCGCCGTCGATGGCCTTGCCGATATCTTCCTCGATGATTTTTTCTCCGGCTTCCAGCCCGGAAAGGACTTCAACTTTGTCGCCATATCGCTTCCCCAGCTTGACCAGGCGCATCTGGCAGATATTTTTAGGGGTGACGACATAAGCGAACTCGAGCTGGCCCCGTCGCACGACGGATTTATAAGGAATCAGGATAGTCTTTTGTTCGGGGAGATGAAAAATGGCACGCCCGAACATCCCTGGTCGAATGCCCGTGAGGGTTGGGGGAATCAGGACTTTTACGGTGAAAGTCCGTGTGCGGGGATCGATATCAGGGACGACACGGGCGACTTTTGTCTGGACGGGAGTGGAAGAGGTGAACTGAATGGTAACAGGGTCACCTGCTTTAATAACGTTTCGGAGAGATTCTTCGACGGAGACATAGAGACGGTAGTCCTTTTCATCGGCAAGAGCGACGATGGGCCTTCCCGGGGCCACGAGGTTTCCCGCGTCAATCATCTTGTTGACGACACGCCCGTTGATGGGTGAGCGGACGGTTGTATAGTTGAGGTAGGATTTCGCCACGTCTACCTGTGACCGGGCCGCCTTGATCTGTGCGGCGACCTGTTTCTCTTTTGCCTTGATGACTTTGATCATTTCTCTGGCACGGCTCAGAGCCGCCTTTGCTGCCTTGTATTTCGCTTCCACCTCGTCGAATTCCTGCCGTGAAACAGATTCTGTATTCAGGAGGTTTTTGAAACGATGATACGTAACCTTCGCCAGGTGGTAGGTTGCCTCGGCTGCGCTGAGGCCGTCTTTGGCCTCCCGTAAATGTGCCTGGACCTCCGTTTTTGCCTGTTCGACCGCCTTCAGCCCCGCTTTTGCCATCTGGACCTTGGCGGTGATCTCCGGGCTTGAGATGGTCGCGAGGCGTTGTCCCTTTTTGACCTGGTCTCCTTCCTTGACATAGATGGCCTGGATATAGCCCATGACCTTCGGAGAGACCATGATGGATTTTTCTGATTTGACGGTCCCCGTTGTTTCATAAGGGGGGTAGACCGTCGCCAGTTGTACCGTGAAAAGCTTTTTGACATGGATGGTTGGGCGTGAAATCTTCTTCTCTTTGGGTGACCTGTTACATCCAACCCCAAGGATTAAAAGCAGGATCAAAGCGGCTCCCAATCCCTTTTTCATTTTCATCTCCTTTGAGTGCCTGGTATCTGTTGATCGCATAATTTATTTATCTCGATATTTATTCAACGAGTTTCCTTTTTTCAGGGAAATCCCGGCTCAGGGTGCCGGTCGCGAATCGGAGTTTCGCCAGGCCCGTTTCGTAGTTGTACCTGGCCTGTGTCAGCCGCACCTCGGCTGATTTCAGCGCGACCTCACGGTCCAGCACGTCCACAATCGTCGTGAGACGGTTTTTATAACGGTTCCTGACGATTCTCAGGGATTCCCGCGCCTGTTTGACGGCGGTTTCAGCCACTTTCAACTGTTTGGAGGCTGTCAATACCTTCAGGTAAGCCTGGCGTACCTGGAGCTTGATGCCGCTTTCCATCCGTAACCGGAGGAAATGAATACGCTCGTAATCCGCTTTGGCTTTGTCATATTTAGCCTTGTCGTATCCTCCGCCAAAGAGATTCAGGTTGGCCACCACCATGAGGGACCAGTCTTTTCCGCCTCCTTCGCCAAAATCTTCATCATAATTGTCCCAGTTGCCCATGACATTCAGAGAGGGGAGGAAATGGAGCTTGGCCTTTTGGATCTCTTTCAGGGCGACCTTTTCCTTGTATTCAAGGCTTTTCAGGTCATTTCGGTTCGTTAGCGCGATGTGCCAGTACGTCTCTATCGGCTGCTCAGGCGGGGGGCCACCCACCATGGAACCTGTCAAAGGATAGTCCCAGTGAAGGGGATAACCGATGGCGTCGTTCAGGGCGGTCATGGCAAGCGTGACCATATTCTTCGCGCGTATTTCTTCCTCCTGGAGGCTTAAAAGGTAGACGCGGGCGCTGAGCAGGTCCGATTTTACCACGAGCCCCTGCTGATACATGGATTCTGCGATCTTCACATGCTGTTGCGCGGTTTTGACGGCGTCATGGATGACGCTGAGAAACGCCTTGGCCATCAAAACGCCGTCGTAGGCATCCACGACCGAAAGGATAATGGCTTTTTCCTTTTGTGTCTTGGCTTCTTCAGTGCTTTTGACCAAAAGCTTCGCCTGCTGATGCCCTACCCAGACATCTCCCCCGTTAAAAATAGGCTGGACAACCTGAAACCTTGTGAGAAAGTTATTGAGGGTAGGGGGGTCATTCAGACGGTTGATCCGCATGTCCGACGCCACAAACTTCCCCTGATTCAGACGCATGCCGAAAAAATAAACAGGGTTATTGCTTCGTGAATAAATTTCTGAAAAATTTATTTTTGGGAAAAAACCGGAGGTCGCCATGGATTTTTGCGCGAGTGAAGACCGGACTTTCGCTTTGATGGCCTTTACTTCCAGATTGTTCTTCAGGGCGACCTGGATCGCCTGAGCCAGCGTGAGGTTTGCGGGCGGTGCGGGTTGGGTTGTGACTTCTTTTGCTAACGCATTCGAGGAGGCCACAGCCCACAAACCCAGGAGGATAACCAGAATCAAGGAGGCTGCCTGTTTCACGCGTTTGGACATATCTCCTCCGTCTCAAAAGGTAAGATTGCTTTACTCTAAAGCCCCTGTTTTACCCCTCGCCTACGTGTAGGCGCGTAATCTTTATAACGTATCGTCATGTATAGGCAGAGCGCTGCAAAAAGTCAAGAGATGGGAAAGGTTGGTCGGTCGGAGGACCATCAACGAAAACGAAACATCTCTTATGTCCTGAAATCCCTTGACAAATATATTTATCTAAACTAAATTTATATTTAGTAGGAGTAAAACAATCGGAGGGACGATGGAGGAGATAAAAGAGAAGCTGAAAGCCTTGGCGATTGGCAGGAAGATTCGCTCCATTCGGCAGTCGAAGGGGCTGACCCTTGAAGATATCTCAAAACGCACCGGTTTATCCAAAGCCCTGATCTCCCGCGTTGAGAACGAACAGGTGTCTCCCCCCATTGCCACCCTGCTTCGCATCGCCTCGGCGTTAAGGGTTGAGATCAGCCATTTCTTTTCGGACAAGGCGGCTCATCACAAGGTGACAGTGGTCAGACATCACGAAGTTTCCCCTTCAAGGGAGTCCATGATTATTGAAGGGATGGACGCGGGATATTCCTATGAGCTTTTGGCTTTTAAGAAGGACAACAAACACATGGAGCCTTTCATCGTGACGTTTGACATCCGTGAAAGGGCAGAAGTCCCACTGCAGCAGCATAAAGGGGAAGAGTTCCTGCACCTCCTGGAGGGAAAACTTGAGTTTTTCACGGATGAGGAGACCATCCTGCTGGAGGGGGGAGACAGCATCTATTTTGATTCCAACCTCCCGCATGGCTATCGCGGCCTGGGAGAAAAACAACCCAGAGCCCTGGTGGTGGTGTATTCCCCGTGAGGGGGAAAGAGAGGAAAGATATGCTGGAGATACGGTTTCATGGCAGAGGTGGACAGGGCGCCGTGGTCGCCTCGAAGATGCTTGCCGTGGCGTTTTTCAAGGAGGGGAAAGGGGTTCAGTCCTTTCCGACCTACGGGGCGGAGAGGCGTGGGGCCCCCGTGGCGGCCTTTATCCGGGTAGATGACGGACCCGTTCTGTATCACCACAACATCTATACCCCCACGCACGTTGTCGTGCTGGATCCCTCCCTGATGAAACGTGTGGACGTGACACAGGGCCTCCCCAAAGGGGGATTTATCCTGATCAATACCAAGCTTCACCCTTCGGATTTCCCCTCACTGAAAGGGTTCGACGTGCACGTGGTTGACGCGAGTGAAATTGCCATCAAGCATGGTTTGGGGAGCAAGGAGAATCCGATTGTCAATACGGCGGTCTTAGGTGCCTTCGCGAAGGCCAGCGGGCTGGTGGGGCTGAAGGCTGTTCTGGAGGCTGTTAAAGAGGAAAGCCCCATCAAGATTAAAAAGAATCTGGCGGCCGCGGAAGAAGCCTATAACAAGGTGGAATAAACTCCGGTAACAAATGAGGAACATGATATGCTTGGGAAATTAGTTCAGTTTCATTCGATTGAGGAGCTTCCCGATTCGCCCGTTACGAAAGGAACCACCCTCTGGAATCCCACGGGGACATGGCGCAGCGTCCGGCCGATACATGTCAGCCGGCTCTCTCCCTGTTTGTTGGGGTGTCCGGCGGGCAATCCGGTTGAGACCTTCATCCGCCTGATTGAAGAGGGAGACGTGGACGGGGCGTTATCGGCCATTCACGAGGAGAACCCCTTCCCGGCGATTTGCGGTCGCGTTTGTTTTCACCCCTGCGAGGACAGGTGTAACCGGGGGAGCCTGGATGGGCCGGTTGCCATTCACCTCCTGGAAAGATGGGTCGCGGATCGTGGAACGTGGAAGCCTGTGCCTCCGGAAAAGGAAAATGGAAAATCCGTGGCGATCCTTGGGTCGGGGCCGGCCGGGTTGACAGCCGCCTATCATCTGAGGCGGATGGGCTATGCCGTGACGGTGTACGAGAAGGATCGTAAGCTCGGCGGATTGCTTCGCTATGGGATCCCGGCCTATCGCTTGCCCAGAAAGGTGCTGAACCGTGAGATAAAGAACCTTCGGAAGATGGGGATCGTGTTCAAGACCGGAAAGAGCCTGACGGAGGAAGAGTTTGACGCCAGGGGATTTGACGCGGCGATCCTTTGTGTCGGGGCGCAAAAATTCAGAGACCCCAAACTGGTGCATCAGGAAGGAAAAGGAGTCTGGCAGGCCCTTGAATTCCTTAGAGGAGTTAACGAGAACGATAGGGTGTCTCTTCAGGGAAAGGCGTTAATTATCGGTGGCGGAAATGCGGCCATTGATGCAGCCCGTAGTGCGCTCAGGTGCGGTGCTGACGTGACAATCGCGTACCGCCGAACCCGCGAGGAGATGCCCGCTTTTGGTGAAGAGGTGGAGGCAGCAATGGAGGAAGGCGTGAATTTTGTCTTTCAGGTTGCCCCACAAAGCATCAAGCGGGGCTCTGACGGGCAGGTCACAGGGGTTGGTTTCGTCAAGACAAGACCCGGCAAGCCGGATGAAACGGGTCGTCGCAAGGTTATCATCAACCCCCATGAAACCTTTACCATAGAGGCTGACCAGGTCATTCTGGCAACAGGGGAAGTTCCGGCGGACCTGCCCTGGGACCTGGAAATCAGGTATGGCGAGAGCCTGTGTGAAACAGACCGGGAGGATGTCTTCGTCGCGGGGGACGTGGCAGGAAGGCAAAGAACCGTGGCATACGCCATTGGATGGGGAAAGCGCGCGGCCATTGCGGTGGACGCCTATCTGCAGTCGAAGAAGGTCAATTTCAACAAGATAGCGGTTCCGGGTGGTGAAGGTATTTCCATGCGGGCATACCTGGGCACGGCTCAGATACCTGACAAGCCGGTGGTGCCTTATGAGGAAGTGAACACATACTATTTCCCTGAGTCTGAGGCTGCCAGGGGGCGCGTTTTACCTAAGCAGAAACGGCTTGAGGGGTTCAACGAGGTTGTGCAAGGGCTGGCGTCTCCCCAGGCGCGAAATGAAGCCGCCCGGTGTTTCCACTGCGGGGACTGCGTCATGTGTGATAATTGCCTGATTTTCTGTCCGGACGTCGCGATTTCCCGCGCGGAGGGGAAAGAAGGGTACGACATCGATCTGGACCATTGTAAAGGGTGCGGCATTTGCGCCCGCGAATGCCCCAGAGGCGCCATCATCATGGTGGAGGAAAATATATGAAAAAGGTATTGATGGGAAATTTCGCGGCGTCCCACGGCGTTCGGCTTTCACGCGCGCAGGTCATTTCGGCATATCCGATCACCCCACAGACCCATGTGGTGGAAGAGTTGTCCGCGATGGTGGCGCGGGGCGAGCTGAACGCGAAATTCATCAAAGTGGAATCCGAACATTCGGCGCTGGCCTGCTGTATTGCCGCCTCCGTCATGGGGGCCAGGGCCTTCACGGCGACCAGTTCACACGGCTTGCTTCTGATGCACGAACTTTTACACTGGGCGTCGGGGGGACGCCTGCCGATTGTCATGGTGGCAGTCAACCGCGCCATCGCGCCCGGCTGGAATATCTGGAATGAACAGACAGACACGCTATCTCAGCGTGACACGGGGTGGATTCAGCTCTATTGCGCCAGCAACCAGGAAATTCTTGACACGGTGATTCAGGCATTCAGGCTGGCGGAGACCGTTAAAATCCCCGTAATGGTTATCTATGACGCCTTTATCCTGTCCCATACCTATGAACCGGTTGATATCCCTGACCAGAAAACGGTGGATGCCTTTTTGCCACCCCTGAAGAACCCGGAGGTCCTGAAGGTAGGAGAAGCCCGCGCGTTTGGCAGCGTGACGAGCCCGGATTTTCACATGGAGTTCAGGATGAAGCTCCATGATACTTACGAAAGAGTCCCTGAAGAGTTCGAGAAGATAGAGCAGGCGTACGCCGCTACTGTGGGGCGGACGTATGGAGCGATTGAACCGTACCGGTGCGAAGACGCGGAACTGGTCATGGTGGTCGCGGGGTCACTGGCAGGCCCCACAAAGATGGTGGTTGATGGTTTACGGCAGAAAGGGATAAAGGCGGGACGTATCAAGCTGAAGATGTTTCGGCCCTTTCCCACAAAACCACTTCAGGAAGCGTTGAAAAACGCGAAGAAAATCCTGGTACTCGATCGAAACCTCTCTCCCGGGACGGGAGGCATTTTCGCCCACGAACTGAGATCAGCCTTAAAGGGGGATGCGCGCCCCGTGTGGGGATTCGTCGCGGGTATCGGGGGCAGGGACATCACGCCAGAGCTGATTGAGTCCATGTTTTTCGACGCCATTGGGGCGGACGCCCCCGTTTCCACCACGATTTTCAAGGGAGTCAGATTATGATCGAGCCGAACTATTCCATCGAAGAAGAACGCGAGTTTCTGCACCCCGGGCACCTCGCCTGTCAGGGGTGTGGCGCGACTATCGCCATTCGTTATGTGCTCAAGGCCCTTGGGGAAAAAACCGTGGTTGTCATTCCCGCCTGTTGCTGGTCGATTATCGCCGGCCTGTTCCCTTCTTCCTGCCTCGGCGTGCCACTGATTCATACCGCCTTCGAAACGTCCGCGGTGGCCGCGACGGGCGCACGCGCGGCACTCGATATGCAGGGGAAGGAGGACGTTCACGTGCTTGCCTGGGCGGGGGACGGGGGAACGTTCGATATCGGTTTTCAGGCCCTTTCCGGTGCGGCGGAACGTAATGAAAACATCCTGTACTGCTGTTACGATAACGAGGCTTACATGAACACGGGGATTCAGCGTTCATCGGCAACGCCGGTGGGCGCCTGGACGACCACCACCCCCAAAGGAGGGCTTGAGGATCGCCCGAAGAAAAATATCGTGCGTATCATGGCGGCCCATGGTATTCCATACGCGGCCACGGCGAATGTCGCGTTTCCTGATGATCTGTACCGAAAGGCGAAAAAGGCCGCTTCCATCAGGGGAATGAAATTTATCCATATCCTTTCCCCCTGTCCCACCGGATGGAGAATTCCGTCGTCCGAGTCGGTCGAAGTGGCAAGGCTCGCAACCCTGACGAACCTCTTCCCTCTGTACGAGGTGGAAAATGGGACGGACCTGACGGTAAATTATATACCTCCCAAAAAGGTTACCGTTGAAAATTATCTGCGGCCACAGGGGCGCTTCCACCTGATGAGCGAGGAAGAAAAGGAGGGGATTCAACGCCAGGTGGACGCCGCGTGGGAAGCCCTCCTGAGAGAGGCGAAGAAACGCTGACCGGAAAGCGGGGGGATACTTTGTCATAATCCTCCCTTGTGACGGACTCAAAGGAGTGCTCTGATGGCCTATATCACGTATCCTGAACTGGAAGACCTGGACAAAGAGGTCCGTGAAAGCCTCGAACGGGCGCGCCAGAAGATGGGAAATATCAGCGAAATTCAAATGATTCTTTCCCTTCGCCCAGATATCTTTCATGCCACCAGCGTGATATTTCGCACACTGATGCTTCATGAAACAGAATTGGATAAATCAATCAAGGAAACGATTGCCATTCTTGTTTCTGATGCGAACGGATGTGACGTGTGCGTAGGGGAACACGAACGCCTCGCCAGGATGATGGGGCTGCCACTTCAGAGGATTGAAGAAGCGCTCACAGGCCTGGATAGCATGAATATCCCGGGAAACGAGCGGGTTTTATACCGTTTTTGCCTGAAGTGCGCGGGGAAGGAAAACTATAAGATCCTGACTGAAGACGTGGATGAGGTTCGATCGGCCGGTTTCACGGATTCCCAGATTCTCGAAGCGGTCGCCATTGTAGGCTATTTCAATTATATCAATACACTGTCAAACAGCCTGGGAGCCGGTAAGGGAACCCGGTAGAGTCATTGCCATAAACTTGACGAAGCCGTCGAGCTTGATGGCCTCATAAAAAGTTAATTTATGCCATTTCGCGGCAGTCTATCAGCAATGAAGTTCGCTGATATTGAACGTTTCTTATCGTTTGGGTGAATGTGTAACAATGTTATCACCTTATGTCAGTTTCGTCAAAATGACTTCTTTGGAAGTCAGGATTCATTTACTTGGGAAAGTTATGCGTAATAATCATCGATAAACCTCCGGCTAAGCCGGAGAGACTATCAGAGTTTGACAATTCCGGGAAAATAAGAAAGCCTCCTGTCAGTGAACCGCTCAGAGCTCACTTGGAGGAGGCTTTCAATGAAGAACAATCAGAATTTAAGTCACACCGTATGGGATTGCAAGTATCATCTGGTATGGATTCCGAAATATCGGAAAAAGGCGTTGTATGGCAATCTTCGGAAACACATGGGTGAGGTATTCAGGGAGCTGGCCAGCCAGCGGGAGTGCCAGATACACGAGGGACACCTGATGGGGGATCATGTACACATGCTGATATCGATACCCCCAAAATATTCGGTTTCCCAGGTTGTGGGGTATATCAAGGGTAAAAGTGCCATTCATATAGCACGGGCGTACATGGGGAGACGTCGCAATTTTCGAGGGCAGAGTTTTTGGGCCCGGGGTTACTATGCATCGACGGTTGGTCGGGATGAACAGGCAGTTCGGGAATACATTCGCAACCAGGAGCAATTCGACAAACGGATAGATCAACTGAGTCTGTTTAGGAATCAGCGGCTTCCATCATTACTAACCTGCCTTGAGGCTTCCCGTCCACACGCGATTTTTAGGAGGGCTTCGGCGGCGGAAGGTTTTGTGATTTTTTGCAGCGTTTGGGGGGCGATCCACCCCACCGTTTGTCTCAAGGTTGTCGTGTCAATAGGATTTTCAGGGAAGGTGAGAAACCATTTTACCCTGATGCGATATTCGGGGTCCTGTTATATTGACAAATCTGTTCTAAAGATAGAAAATTTAAAAATGGATATAAATATTTCACCAATTGATAATAAATATGTAGAGGTTGCCTTTTTCATAGATTTCACTATCAAGAAACTAATAAAACATATTTCACTTTTAGCAAACAAAGATTATAAAAAAGCTGCATGGTACACATCTAATCAAAATAATTTTAAAAGATTCTTTGAGGAAGTAGTTCCTATCATGTTTTTCCTAAAAAGAAGAGGAAACCTTTTTCAAAAAATTAAATACATGTCAGGAAACCAAAAAGGAGATGCACTTCTCGATAATAAAATTCTAATTGAAGTTACTAAAGCTCAGCATCCGAAAGAATACTTGGTAAAGAAAGATTTACAAGAATTTGGTTATGCCTTTTCCCCAAAAGGCGCCCAAGACAATAAAAAAATCGAATTTGAAGATTTACCAACACAAACCAAACCTTATGTTTACGATCGTGATGAATATATTGAAGATTTAAACCAATATATTCAGAATGCTATAAAGAAAAAAATAAAAAAAGGATATCCTCCAGATACTATCCTAATAATTCTATTCGAAAGTGACGTCTTATTGCTGAAATCTGATTATTTGCTCCTTGAACAAAGAATATCTACACTTGAAAAAGGTATCTTTTCAACAGTTTACATCATAGAATATCCACCTCGCATTGATTTTCAGCCGAAATGGGAGATTTTGCTATAAATAAGATAAGGAGGCAATCATTCGAGAAATCATTAATTCATGCTCTCCTGATTCTCCACCGATATGATGATTTCGCTCTCCATAGAACCGAGGCGTTTGATGATAATGTCCAGGTAATCTTTACCGAGGCGGTTCCTCACGAAATTCAGTTCTTCTATAAATTTCTCCAAAGTCTTCTCGTCTTTTTTATTCAAATCCGCGCTTGCCAAACGCCGAAGGGTATGCTTCGGAAGGGTTTTGTAATGCCGCAGGTCTTTGATAAGGGTGCGAATGAAGGGAAGATATGGTGAAAGCTCTTCTTTGTAAGCTCTCAAAGCAGTTTTTAAATTATTCATCGCTTTGACCTCGACAGACAATTCGCTGGTAGCGCTCCTGAATACTTCGCGATGGGATTTGATGGCTTCGTAGGCCGGCCAAAAATTCGGGCTCGGATCCAAGCGCTTTTCCTCTTGTTCGCACGCGATTAATGGCAAAGACTCTTCAAACGATAAAGGCGAAACCTCCGGTTTTTCCTGTGTGGTGTCTTCAACCTGTTGGATGAAAAATCCAAGGGCCTTCCGTCGAAAAACAACAAGTTGATTCTTCTCAGAGGCCTTGGCGGTTTTGACCCGCGCGGGAAACTTCGCTATCCGGTCAACGACCTCCGGATATTCCTCTTGAATCGAATGAAAAATTTGGCGAACTCGCGTAAGCGTGCTTTCCGTCTTCTCCTCTTCGGGATTTTTGTTGATCCGCTTAAACAACTCTGAAGGTGAAGGGGTCTCGTCCACGTCGAAAATCTTGGCGTCCTCTCCGAGGGTATTGTGTATGAGAAACATTTTCTGGCTCGCGATCTCGCGGCTTTTGATAATATCCGCGCCTTGCACCGTGGGGAAAAAGTTATAGATGTTCAATACACCAAAAAGCTTTTTCCCGATTCGGTTAATCCGTCCGACACGCTGGATCACCCGCGTGGGGTTCCACGGGATATCATAATTGATAATCGCACCGGCACGGTTCAGGTTGACCCCTTCGGAAAGTTTGTCGCTGGTGAGTAGAATATCAAAATTATCTTCCTTACGCCTTTTCGGAACGCTCGCGTCAAAGTTGTTTAGCAGGGAATCATACAATTTTTTCGTGAGCGATCCCGCTACCGTCAAGACCCTCCCCGGAAAGGCCTCCTGAAGGAGTGGTTCCAAATACTTCACCGTGTCCACATATTCGGTGAAAATTACGACTTTTCGCCGCGGTTCTCCCTCGCGCTTTTTGCTTAGAATCGACTCAACCGCTCGGACCAACCGGCGTGCCTTCGGATCAACGATAAATCCATCTCCCCCCACCTTCTCAACAAGTCCAAGTGAATCGACCCTTTCTCGTATCATTTTCATCAATTCAAGGTCGGCTTCGATATCCCGTAAAAATGCCTCGGACTCCTTAAATGAAGAGACATAGTAAATCCGGTCATGTTTGGGGTGTTTTGTTGTCGCCTCCTCCAGCTTTTTCGCGAACTCCCTTAAAGCTTCCTCAATTTCATCCGGATCATCCTCGTATATTTTTTCAATTAGCTTTCGATCCAGGATATACCTCCCTCCCGAACTATGGATAAATTCGAGAGCATGTTTATGGATCGCCTCGAAATTCTGGATGCTCTTTTCAAACGCCCCAAAGGAGCTTTCAAACCGCTTGACCAGCAACCGGCGCATGAAATCAAAAAGGTTTCGCTGTTGCTGAAAGGCACGGTTCCCCGCCTCATCCAATTTCTCAGGATCAAGGCCGCGTCCCTTCTCATACACAAAAGGTTGATAAATCGCGCCGTGAAATTGTCCCTGCTCCCCGAAATAGTCATTGACCACTTCATCGTAAAATTGAGATTGCTCCGGTGTCAGTTCGAAAAAAAGCTCCTTCGGATCAGCAACCTCCGAAAGCTCCGTGATTTCCTGACGATAAATAGGGTCATTCTTAAGGTCAAGGCGATTTCTACGGATCAACACGGGTTCCAAAACCCTCCGAATCTCAGAAGCCAACCGATTGGCGCGCCGTTGCACCAATGAGAGATCAACTGGAGGAGCTATCTCGAAAATATCCTGATAGTATTTCTCCGCGCGCTTTTTGTTCCGGCCTTCCGAATTGTAATAGCGCGTAATGAACGAAAGGCGCCGGAAATCAGAAGAATAACGGGCAAAACGCCCTTCCAGGTTCTCATCCAGCGTAATCTTCGATTTTCCAGGGATAATCATCAGTTTCAGCAATGCAAAGATATCGGAAGGGGTATTGTTGAAAGGCGTGGCCGTCAAAAGAATCACAATCCGGTTTCGGCAAATAGCGCTAAGCAATTCGTAGCTTTGTGTATCCTCGTTTCGGAAACGATGGGCCTCATCCACGATCACAACCTCGATATCATCACCGTATTCACTGAGATATTCGACCGCCCCCTCAAGGTCCCCGGAAGACCATACCTCCCAATCATAAAGCTGAAAATCATTCATGTACTTACGCCACCCAGAACCACCGCTTTTATCTCCAATCAATCCGGGAGGGCAAAGCACCATCCCGCGCCTGCCAAGCTGACGGGCGATCATCCCCGCGATAACCGATTTCCCAAGCCCCACGACATCGGCGATGATCACGCCATTGTAATGCTCAATAATCGTGAGCGCCTGGTTCACCGCGTCCAGTTGGTACTGATAGGTCTTATACCCGCGCCTTTCCAAAAGCCTCAGCACGTAAGGCTTGACGGTTTTTTGCTCCATCAGGTCGAGATAGGTTTTTACCACCAACACATACGCCTCAAACGGCGTGACAAGCGCGGCCTGGGTTCGGTTGCGCACGAAATCAATCAAGGCCTGGCGGCGGTCCGGAATCTCCGTGATGGGTATTGCCATATTCCACAGATTATCAAAATAAGTTTCCGCATCTTCGATCCCGTAGTCCCCTATCTCCACGTTGAACTCGTCCTGCCCCCGAATGCCCGCATAAGTCAAATTGCTGCTGCCGGTAATGAATTTCCCATCGGTTGGCAACAATCCCTGAGAATCCTCTTTGATTTTGAAAAAGTAGAGCTTCGCGTGGTTGGGGTGCAGGGTCTTCCGGATCTGTAAGCGCTCTTGTTCAATGAGACTCAGAAAAAATCCTACCTGCTCGTAAAATGATTGGGTATCCAGGGCGTCGGTATTTAGGGCGTTTCCCATGGACGCGAAAAAACGATCCGCCAATTCGTCATTGGACAGGGTATCTCCGGGGATAGCCAACTCCAGGGTACGGCCCAGCATCCGGTCCACATCCAGGCCCACAAGAACCTTAATGGTCAGATCCTCACGGCCCTTGAGGGCTTCATGCAGTTCCCGCCATCCGGAGAAATAGAAAAAGCCCACCAGAAATTTCAGTTCCCGGCTATGTTCAATGAGTTGATTCAGACGCTTCCGCAATGTCCGCGTTTTGGTATTGGTGATGAAGGAACCTTGCGCCATATCCTTAACCCTTGCTAATTTTATCTGCCAGGTGCCAATAATAAAACGCCTCCGGCAATGTTGATTTAATCCGATTCAAAATGGTCCATTTTCCCGTAATCGAGGCCTTCTCAATCTTTTTGAGATATTCCCGTCGGAAAAAGATCTTCCCAAGATCCTCGTCAACTCCTTTTCTTAACATCATGGCAAGTAGCGCGACCCGTGACGCGGCCGTTTTGGCCTGCATAAGTCCAAAGGGTATTCCAACCAAATGGCTCTGAATTTGCCTGATTCCCCGTCTTAACAACTTTGTGTCCTCGTTTTCGACACTCTTTTTCAAATCGAGCTGCGTAATGAGGAAACAGGCATCCAAAGTGTCCTGAAGCGTATCCATGAAATCATACCCTGCGCCTCGATATCGGCTTTCTTCCTGGGCAAAGACACGGTAGGAAGCAGCAATTTCCCTCACATCGCTTGTCCTCACAAAAAGCTCTCCCAGGTCAAACAACTGCTTGATGACCTCCATGGACCGGTTTCCCAGCAATGGAATTCCAATGGTATGGGGCGCGAACGCAGTCAGTTTATCTCCTATCAAACTATCAATAGTCGGAACCTTCACTTCCACCGTGTTCCGAACGCGGATGAAATCAAGTGCGACAGGCAATTTTTGGACTTTCGGGAAAAGGCTTTCGCTTTTCAAGATATCCAAGAGGACGTAATCTTCCCGTTTGTTTATCCTGGAATCAAAGAAAAACTTAAAGTGAATTTTGGGAATACTCGATACCTTGCGAGGATCTTCTACCCATCTCTTGAAAGGAAAACTCCCGGTAATTTCGTTGAAGACATCTTCAAGTTGCTCCTTCTCTTCTTCACACACAATGTCCACGTCAATGGACAGGCGTTTAAAATCCTTCATGAGCAAAAGGAGAGAGGTCCCTCCCTTGAAAACGAAACGCAACCCGCTCTCTGCGAGACGCCCCAAGAGTTCAAATGCGAGGATCGTCTTTTCCAGAAGGGTCGGATCTACGCCAGGAAGTTGTTCCCTTTGGTTGAAAATCCATTTTTCGGAAAAACAGAAAGGTTCTATCATTACTTTCCACGCGCTAATAGACTAATGGCAAATTCGGCCATGACTTGCCATTAGTCTATTATGTTTTCGAATTCCCGTTTTACACCCCTTCGGCCAGCGTAACGCATCAACCGGGCCATGTCTATTCTGTATTGGAAGGCAATCTTTTCAAAAAGAGTCCAATATTCTCTTGTGTCAAATAGCTGTAGCCTCTCATGTTCAATAAACAGATCGACGAGTACCTTTTCAATTGTCGCGGCATAACCGTTTCTCGGTTCTTCTGAGATAGCCGGGCGAAGAATGATTGTTTCTGGTGAGGCGAGAAAAAGCGTGTTCAGGTCTCTTTTCGTGGGGTTCAGGTAACATTCATAGTTATTTCCCTTCAGAAATTCAAAAAGAGGGAGCAGATCATCCTTTCCGGCATACACGAAAATCAAATTTATGCCTTGCAAATGGTGGAAATAAGATTGAAGCTGTGCCGTGCTCCAACAGGAAAAAGAAAGCAAGGGAAATTGTTCGCGCAAGTTATCCGTAACTTTTATAATCGGGCGGGTATCAAGTGAAAAGGGGGCGGAAAGGTTGGAATACCACCCACGGCCCGCGCTGAACAATCGCTTCTCTTTTTTAAGTACATAAAGATATTGTCTCAATGTTTTATCAAGGAACAGAACGCCTCTTTCCCGAAGCGCTTCCCTCAGATCTTGAATCTGAAAATAGCGTTTGTCGCGGATGTAATCCTCAACCAACCGCTTGTTCTCGCCTTTTTCAGCCTTGTTCAATACCTTTCTCCAGTTTTTTGCCTCCTTTTATGAATAAGCGTGTAGCACATCACCGCCGTTTTTTCACGCTTTTGGCCTTGGAGATGCGGTTCCAGACGAGCTGGCAGACGGCGCGGTAAACCTCCTTACGCTCCTCTTCGGTGAGCCCCAGGGCATCGAAGACGATGTCGTCCAGGGCTTTCCGATCGGGAAGGGGATGGGGGTCTTGCTCGGAGATGGGGATGTTGGAGGTGGGATCGATGCCAGATTCAGTGAAGATAGAATATACTTCTCTAGTCAATAAATTATCAATATTAATCACACTGAAATTTAATAGTTTAGGGTTGACACACAACATTGGCTTAATATCTGGCCCATAAGTGGTCAGTAACCCCTCGCCCAGATTCTTGCGTCCATAGATTTCGGATATAAGAATTGAAAAAGTGGAGTTAAGTGCTATCCCTAAAGTGTTATCTTCATCCTGGACAGAATTTCCAACAAAAACAGTATCACCAATGAGAAAAATTCCGGCAACGATTGGTGTCCAATTACGCTGATCCCGAAAACGCATAATGATAAAATCAGCTTTAGATTGATTAGGTAATGTCCACCAATACCGGCGCCCTCTTACACTTGGCCTAACATTATAGTTTTGCCCTTCTCCCCAAATTATGTACTCTAACGCTTTCTTTGTTGTTAATTCCTGTCTGGAATGATGGCAATAAAAAGCAAGAGTAGACAGTTCATTGCCAAATACTCCATAAGTTTTGCATTCTTGTAAGGATTGCAAAACCGGCTTCAAAAACTCCTCCTCGATCTCTCCTTCCCACCCGGCGCCGTTGCGCACGTTAAGGAGTCCGGTGCGTGATCCTGGCCCAAGGGGTTCGAGATAGAAAAAGTCATTGGCGCCGGTCTTGATGCCAAAGCGCACTTCGGCAATCTCTCCCAACTTGACCAGTTTCCCTTTCCCTTTCTCCAAAATCGTGAAAAAGATATCCGGCGCGCGGAGGTATTTCCCGCCCCATTTATCGCCGACATAGGTTTTTCGGTTTCCGAGGGTCTTGGTTTCCTTTTTTTCGACCTCCGACCCCTCTTCCAAAAGCTCCGCAACCGTGATGGGAAAGACACGGAATCTGTCGTTACGAATTATCGAGGCCGCTTCTTCAATCTCCAGGAGATTCTCGCTCAGGACAACCTCTTCGAAGGGCTGCTTGAAGGCCACAAATTTCACAACCCAGTCTTTTTTAACGAACTTACTTTTTGGGAGAGGGGCATCATATACCGTAATCACGGTGTTGATATCCGCGCTGGCGAAGGAACGTTTGGCGTGGTTATCAAAAACAAAGTGAATGGGGACCTTGCTGAGCAGGAATTCCTGGAGCCAGGCCCCATAACCCACGTCCAGCCAGGAGTTGGAGCAGATAAAGACATGCACCCCCTTGGAGTTCAACAACCGCAGGGAACGGACATAGAAATAAGTATAGAGGTCTGACCGGCCGGAGATTTTGACGTTCGGGTTGAAATAGTCCGGGAAGTCGATGCGGGCCATCTCCTGGAGGGCCTTTTTGTAGTCCTTGGGGGACAAAAGATTTGTATCGCCGACCAACTCCGCGCGCGGATCGGCGATACCCTCTTGTCGCACGTAGGGCGGATTGCCGATGATGATATCAAAACCGCCCTTGTCAAAAAAGATCTCGGCGAACTCGATACTCCAGATGAAGGGGGGATGCTGATCAAGAGTATGAAACTGCTCGGTAAGCTCCGCGATTTCGTTTTTCAATGCCTGCCGCCGTTTCGCTGTGGCGGTCTTTATATCGAATTCCTTCTGCTCCGGGGCACCCATTCCCTTAAATCGCGCCTGCTTTTTGCGGGAATCGGTCAGGGCCCCTAACTGTCGTTGCTTTTCTTTGATTTCTTCGTCGATGATTTGCTGAAAAATTTGGATTTCTGCCTGGTGAATGGTTCCATCGTCTCCCCGGCGGTTGTAAAAAAAATCGCGCTTCGCTTCCTTTAGCCCTTTTATTTTTTCTCTGATTTTAAAGGGAAGCTCGGCGTAGCCATGAACGGGAAAGGCTTTGGAACCAATGCGCTGCACCAGTGAATCCCCAACCCGCACCTTGAACTGAAGGTTGGGAAGCAACGGTTTCATGGAATGACGATATTCCTTGGGCATATCCACAAACAGGGTCAGCCAGAGACGCAATTGGTTGATCCAGACCGCCCAACGCTTGACCTCAACGCCGTAAAGGGAGGTGGCGATGATTCGTTTCTTGCGCTCGAAGGGTGACGGGGCGTTTTGTTTCAGGTCTTCCGGGGTGGCCTTGTGCGTGTAGAGGATGTCCAGCACCTCCTCGAGCACATGGAGCATCCCCACCTCAAAAGCCCCCGATCCCGCGGCGGGGTCGCAGACCGTGATCTCCTCCAGGCGGCTGATCAGCTCCCGGATTTCCGCCGCCGAGAAATCGCCATACTTTTGAACGTCATCGTATTCCGCGCCGTAGCCCCCTTCCCTGAAGAGAAGGTGATAAAGGTCCCGCTTTTCGCAGCGGGTCGCCTTCTCCAGCCACTTGACCAGGGCCATGCGGCACATGAAATCGACCTCGGGGCGTGGGGTATAAATGGCGCCGTCCGCCTTGTTGACCAGGCGTTCAAAAATAATCCCCAGAAATTCCGGGTTGAGCTCCAATTCCTCATCGTAGAGCAGGTTTTCCTCTACCGTGAAATTATACTGAAAGAGAAAATCGAAAAAGTCCTTAATCTGGGCATCCGGAATCCAAAAACCTTCCGTGTCCAGCCCATCTTTCTTCTTGAAGAGTTCGCCGTTGAGGTATGGGGCCATTTGTAGCGCCGCCTCAATGTTGGAGGGAAACTCATTGTTGCCATAAGCGACTTTATGGCCCGGCGGGGCATTCAATGCCTCGAAAAAGAGTGGCATCAGCCAGCGTTTGTAAAAGGTATCCGGCTCGGTGTGGTTGTCCTGATACGCCTGCCACAAGGTCTGAACAAAGCGGTCGTTATCCCCCAGCCATCCCTTTTTCTGAACGAATCCCAGGAAGATAATCCGAATGGCAAAGAGAAGGGCAAAGTCTTCCTTACGGGCTTTGTCTTCCGTGCCGATAACCGACGCCGCTACCTTTTTGTATGTCGGCTCAAATTCTCTGTAAAATTCCTCCGTGACAGCGGCGATGGAAAAGGTTTCCTGGACCCTCTCAGGCGAGGAGAAGTCCGCCCTTCCAATTTGAAGGAGAAAGGTTTTGTTGGGAAGCTCGGGGGAGACATAATAGGTTTGCCGCCGGAAATCCGAATAGGCCCGGTGCGTGCCCATGTAAAGGGCGGTGACGAGGCTGAAACGAAAATGTCCCTGGTCATCATAGAACACGAAAATGCCAGCGTCATACGATTCCCGTTTGAGAATCTTTTTCGCGAGGTAGTATTGCCGCTTTTTCCCGCTGCGCTCTGTCAACCCTTTCATTGACCTGGCTGCCACCACAACCAACTGGTGCTCGTCTTCATATGGAATCTCTCCAACCTTGACCAGGTCGGCAAAGGGTTGATCTTCCTTGAGGTAATGGGAAAGATCTTCTATCTCGGGCCGAAACCGTCCACTCGCCGCGCGGAAAAAGGTGGTGAGGTTTTCTATGCTGAAGGAATTGATAAAGGTTTGAAGAATCTCTCGGTTATCCATAACTTCCCCTTCTTTTATTCACTCGAATAGGGATAAAAATCTTTTCTACGCTTATGAAATTTTCTCGATCTCTTCTCCCAAGCCTTCCACCGCCTCCAAAAGGCTTTCGTATAAATCAACCTTTAGGTTCACGCCCCTTTGCGTCGGCTTCCACTCGGATTTTTCCCCGATCGGGGTATAAACTCTAAGATAGATCATGGGGATATCCCTGAAGGTGGTCGTTCCGACGCGAATTTCTTCTTTGCCGGACTTTTTTATCCTGGCCACCAGCTTTTCGTTGCTCATGGTATCGCCTAACTTATAAAGTGCCTCCATGAGTTCCGGATATTTTTCTATGGGGAGGCTTATGCCCTTTTTCGTGGGAATCAAGGTATTGTCTTCAAGGGATGGCACGTAAATCCTGATATCGACACGCGGTTGTCCCTTCCACTCGCTTATCCCTACCCCCACCGCTTCACGGGCGTTTTTTGAAAAAAGCTTGACTCTATTCCCATTGACTTTATTCATGATCTTCCCCTGGATATATCAGGTCACATCCACCGTTGGCAAATATTGCCGTAGGATAGAGGCAAGGATGGAAAAACCCTTCATGCTCCCATACTGGGCCGCCCCTTCTTCGTTTTCCTTGTTCCAGAAATAAGACCCATCGTCGATATTTCTCAAATTGACAAGGATATCGAAAAGGATATTTTCCGAAACTTCTCCTTTTTCCCTCGCAAGTTCAAAAACTTCGGGAGCGATTTTGTGAAAAGCAAAAACCCCTGGGGTTTTTTGAATCACGTGATCGCTTGGATTTTCAAACGGTTCAGGAAAGACTTTTCGTATGGCCTCCCAATACCTTCGGATGAGTTCGGCGGAATGTTCTTCTTTCTGGCGGAGAAAATAGGGCGTCTGCAAAATTGGTTTCAAAGATGTCACAAAAGAGGTTTCCCTGACAATCATCGTTGGCATGTCCTTTCTGGATTTGTTGGGCGGGAGGATTTTGTGAAACCAGACGCCGGGACTTTTGTTGAGTATATCCGCAATAACAGGGCCTTTGGCCTCCCAAAGTTTCCCCTTTTTGTCCAACTCCAATCGAATGTCAAGGTCTTGCGCCTGTATAACCTTCAAACGCCTCGCGAGATCGGTCCTTATCTTTTTCTGTGTCGTATTGATTAAGTCGAACTGGTCGATCTCTTCTAACCTCGACAATCCATCCGCGATGGTCACAACAAGCGGGAAATTTCCCAATTCCGGATTTTCCTCCAATGCCACTTCAAACCCGCCGATACGGTGCTGCATATCGACAATATAAAGAGGCACCGCTTCATCCGGAATCGTTAAGGTCCCAAAACTTATTTCTCCATCTCCCGAATCCGGCTCGAAATGAAGCACCGATCCATATTGGGGTTCGTCGTCACGTTCCGCCTCAGGCCGCGCGTTTACCAAACCCCCAACAGGCAAAATGGCGTCATCTCGCTTGATATACCGCGCGATACTTCTCTTTCTCGCCTCGCTTGGGGCGCGTTGATATCCTTGCTTTGGTTTTTCAGGATCCCACACATCCACTTTCGTGAGTTCCACGAGTTTATTCGCGGGGATGGCGGTCGTGTAAAAAACCCTTCCATTTTGCTCGAACCTGATAGCCTTCGTCGTAAACATCTATTTCCTCCCCTTAATTATTGATAGGTGCTTTTTTTAGGTGAAACATCCGTCCCTCTGCCCGAACTTGCCATCTCCATATCAGATACAATTTATAAAACCTGGAAAAGGTTTTATCTTTGGGTCATTCGCTGACATATCCGCTCCTTTTCTCTTTTGATAAAGGTATGTGTCTGGATACCTTTGTTTATCACTTTATAAACAAACTGTCAAATTTGTTCGGATATAACCTTTTAGATTTAAAGGATTTATTTCACAAGCACGGTGGGATGTTTGAGTGGTGTCATGTTTTTTTCATTTTTGTGAGGCCGCCTGCACATGGGGGTGCTTGGAAGGGGTTGTTTCCCCCGTTCGCGTTTTTCCTTGACAATGTTTGCCAGGTGGCTAATTAGGGTATAAAAAAAGCGTTTTGGGAGCCGATTGCCCCCATTTTCAGTGGTGAAAGTTTAACAAGGGTCAGGCCTAATGCATCTGGTATTTTTCCAGTAACAGGCGGCGAAACCGGGAGCCATAGATCAGTTCGAAGGTGGATTCCTTTCCGGGAAAGAGGGTCAAGGCGATTTTTCTCAGGGATTCGATAATCATATATGCTTCGTTTATGGTCAGGTCCCCCTGTGAAATGATGGCATAGGTTAAATCCGCGCAAAACCTGAGCCGCCGGATGTTTCGGTTCTCTTCCTGGATCGCCTTTTTCCTGTCTGCCTCTTTTTTCATGCTTTTTTGGCTTTTTCAAGGCGTTTCAACTGGCTGATCTCCTTTTCCGTCAGGGGGCGCCACTGCCCGGGCCTGAGCCCTTTAAGGGTCAGGGGGCCGAAACGGACTCGAATCAGGTTCAGAACAGGGATGTTGAATCTCTCGAACATGCGGCGAACCTCGCGGTTGCGTCCTTCCGTGATGGTGACTTTCAGCCACGTGTTCTTTTGGAGCGATTTGATAATTTCTACTTCCACGGGCCGGATCGGTTTCCCGTCCAGCCTGAGTTTCCCCCTCCGGAGGGTTTCCAGGACCTCATGAGGGACCTTTCCCTTGAGTTTTACGTGATACGTGCGGGGGATGGCATACCGGGGGTGGGTCAGAACATTGCCGAGGGCGCCATCGTTGGTAAGCAGGAGGATCCCCTGAGTCATGATGTCCAGCCTGCCCACGGGGAAGAGAGGGACGCGCGCCTTTTTGACGAGGTCCAGCACGGTGGGGCGTCCCGTCGGGTCGGCGGTACTGGTTACCACGCCCTTCGGCTTGTAAAGCAGGATATAGGCGGGTGGAGGGGCTGTTTTGCGCGCCGGTTTTCCCTGGATGGTGACGCGGTGGGTGTCCCTGATGACAAAGCCGGTATCGGAAACCGGCACGCCATCAACCCTGACCTCTCCCGATACGATCGCCTGGAAGGCCTTCCTGCGGGAAAGGGGGGTGTGTCGCGTAATCCATTTCAGGAGAGGGGTTCCTGGGTCATTCCGTGTCATTTTCTTCTGTGGCTTCTTCGATAGGGGGAAGTTGCGCGAGGCTTTTCAGGCCGAAAACCTCGAGGAAAAGGCGGGTCGTCCCGTATACGAGCGGGCGTCCCGGGACATCTTTCTTGCCAAGTATCCGGATCATCCGGCGGTCCAGAAGGGTTTTCAGGACGGAGGCGCTGTCGACCCCTCGGATCTGTTCAATCTCGACGCGCGTGATGGGCTGCTGGTAAGCGATGATAGACAGCGTTTCCAGCGCCGAACGGCTCAATCGGGGGGCGCGCAGCGCTACCAGACGTTTGATCCAGGGGGCGAACACCACCTTGCTCCGAAGCTGATACCCATTGGCGACCTCTACGAGTTCGAAGGCCCGGTTTTCCGACTGGAGTTCATGCTTTAGTTCCGCAAGAGCCGCTTTGAGCTCCGCCTCCTTTGGAGGGTCTTCGAAAGCCTTGGCAAGGGTCTGAAGAGACAGGGGTTCCGCCATGGCGAAAAGAAGGGCTTCAAGGACACGCGCGAGCTGAGGCTGCTGGCTCATGGCTCTGCAAGAAGTTGTGTGTTTTCCGGTTTCCCGTTTATCATCTTTTTGGCTTCCTCCCGTAAAAAAGTTAGCAGGCTTTCCACCGCCTGATCCAGGGATTTTCCCTCCATGGAGAGCCAGGTATGCGGGGATTCCTTTTTGAACCAGGTTATCTGGCGCTTGGCCAGATGGCGGGTCTCTTTTTTGATTGTTTCAATCGCCTCAGAAAGTTTCTCTGTTCCCCGGATGACACGGGTAAGCTGTTTATATCCAATGGCCTGCATGGGTTTTAGGGTTTCGTCGTAACCCATTTCGAGAAGTGATTTTACCTCTTCCAGCCAGCCATTATCAATCATGCGGTGGACGCGTTTGTCGATTCGTTCATACAGGGTATCCCTGGAAAAGGCGAGTCCGATTTTTATCAGTGGGATGGGTGTCTCTTTGAAGCCATGCTGTGCCCGATATTTCGAGATGCCCGTCCCGGTGGTTTCAAGGATTCCGAGTGCCCGGAGAATGCGAAACCGGTCATGGGGATGAATGGCGGAAGCGGTTGCCGGATCGGCCTTTTGCAGTTTTTCGTAGAGGGCGGGCAATCCCTCGTTGACGTAAGATTCCCATAGGCGTTTCTGAATATCCGGCGGAATGGGCGGAAGGCGCACCAGCCCTTTTTCAAGGGCCTTGATATACAGCCCCGTTCCTCCCACGACGATTAATGGTTGGCCCATCCGCGTCTTTTCACGGATCAGGTGATGCGCCTGCCGGGCGAATTCTCCCGCGCTGAAAGGCTGGTCCGGATCGATGATGTCGATAAAGTGGTGGGCAATCTCATCGCGGACCTCTTTGGGGGGTTTGGCGGTGCCGATGTCCATGTGCCGGTAGATCTGCATGGAATCCGCGCTGATGATTTCAGCCTGTATCCTGCGGGCAACCGCCAGAGCGAGATCAGATTTTCCCGTCGCGGTCGGCCCCACAATGGCGAGAAGCCTGGAAGGCGGTGTGTTGTCTGAATTTGATCCCATCATTACTCTATTTTATCACGCATTGATTGAATGGCAACCATTGGGCCCCTCAAACTTGCGATAAGAAAAGTAATGGTTCTGAAAAGCTTGAAAAAAAAGTTTTTTGTGTTATATTCACATATCCCTATGAGATTAAAGGGCTAAGATCAATTCAGAAAGGAGAAAAGATGGAAAGAGGCCGTGATTTGAGAGATTTCATCAAGGTTATGAAGGCATTGTCGGATCCAAGCCGGGTAAGGATTATGAAGATGCTTCAGCACCGGTCCATGTGTGTCTGCGAGATCCAGGCGGCTTTGTCTCTGGCGCAGCCGACCATATCCAAGCATTTGAAGATCCTGGAAGAGGCAGGCCTGGTTGAATACGAAAAGGAGGGGTTGTGGGTGAACTACTCGTTGGCCGAGGGGACTTCAAGTGCGTATGCCGCCACGCTCCTTGGAAACTTGCGCCACTGGCTGGATGATGAGCCTTCCGTCAAGGATCTTACGGAGCGCCTATCCGATTTTGAACGGGAGAAAATCTGTAAGGATGGTGTGGAGCGCCAGAAAAAGAAGAAACCTAAGAGCTAAGGCGGCCTTTAAACAAACTGGACCAGAACCCCCGCGAAGGTCAGGACACCAATGACAATCGCGGCGATCTCCGCGAGCAGGTGAAAAAGCCACACCAGAAGCGCCTTCCCGAAATTGGTGTCATACGCGCCTTTTATCAC
>WGDA01000077.1 GCA_015493505.1 Pseudomonadota bacterium
ACCTTTGGGGGCAGGACACCTTCAGAGATCTACTGGGGTGAAACCAAACAGAAAAAGGCAGCGTGAGGATGAAAAAACAAGCAAAAATAACCACAACCTCTACACCTTATTTTCACTCAAGAACTGTCTTGACAATAGGGTCCACCTTAAGTACGGACATTCCAAAACAGGAGGCACGGCATGAATCCGCACATTTTCAGAGAATACGATATTCGGGGCAGGGTCGAGGAAGACCTCACCTCCGAGGTGGTTGAATTATTAGGCCGGGGGTATGCCACCATGATGATCCGGGAGCAGGGGATTTCCGCTCCCACCATCGCCCTCGGGAGAGATTGCAGGCTGAGCTCCGATCGTCTGCGCGACAACCTGGTGAAGGGGCTGGTCGCGTCCGGGTGCCGGGTTCTCGACATCGGGGTGTGCCCCACGCCCATGCTCTATTTCGCCCTTTTCAATCTGGAGGTCGATGGGGGCCTGATGATCACCGGCAGCCACAACCCACCGGAATTCAACGGCTTCAAGGTCTGTGTGGGCAAGGAGACCATCTACGGTCCCCAGATTCGCCACCTCGGTGAGATAATGGAAAAGGGAGACTTCGTGACCGGCGAAGGCCAGGTGGAAACCCTCTCCATCGCTGACCGGTACGCGAACACCCTCAGGGAAAGAATCAATCTGGAAAGGCACGTCAAGGTCGTCGTGGATGCGGGAAACGGGACAGGGGGTGTTGTCGCCTTCCCCATCATGAAAGCCCTGGGATGTGACATTGAATGCCTCTTTTGCGAGATGGACGGGCACTTTCCCAACCACCACCCAGACCCGACCATTCCGGACAACATGCGATTCCTGATTGAAAAGGTCGCGGCCACCGGCGCGGAGCTTGGGATTGGATATGACGGGGACGCGGATCGTATCGGAGTGGTGGACGATAAAGGAAATATCATCTGGGGAGACCAGTTGATGATTCTATTCTCTCGCGCCGTTCTGGCTGAGCATCCGGGGGCAACGATTGTCTCGGAAGTCAAGTGTTCCATGAACCTCTATCAGGATATCGAGAAGCACGGGGGCCGGGCCATCATGTGGAAAGCCGGACATTCCCTGATAAAAAAGAAGATGCGGGAGGAAAAGGCCCTGCTGGGGGGCGAAATGAGCGGTCACATCTTTTTCGCCGACCGCTATTTTGGCTACGACGACGCCATCTACGCCTCGCTGCGTCTCCTGGAGCTTGTCTCAAAAGACTCCCGCTCCGTTTCCGAGATGCTTTCCGATGTCCCCAAGACCTATTCCACCCCCGAGATCCGGATCGATTGCCCGGACGACAAGAAGTTTCAGGTTGTCGCCGCCATCCGGGATTACTTCGTGGAAAAGGGATACAACCTGGTTGACGTGGACGGGGTCCGCGTGATTTTTGACGATGGGTGGGGTCTGGTCCGCCCCTCTAACACACAACCCGTTATCGTCCTGCGCTTTGAGGCCAAAACCGAAAGCCGGCTCGCCGAAATCCGCAAACTCATCGAAGACAAACTGCACGAAAATCTCTGACAAGGAGCTGATATGAAGAAAAAAGCCCTCATCACCGGTGTAACCGGTCAGGATGGTTCTTATTTGGCCGAATTCCTGCTTGAAAAGGGGTATGAAGTCTATGGGCTCGTCAGGCGGGCCAGCACGGAAAAATTTGAACGTATCGCCCACCTGATGGACACCATTGAAATTATTTCGGGAGATCTGCTGGATCAGAACTCCCTGGCCCATGCCCTCAGCGATATCCGGCCTCAGGAGGTCTATAACCTTGCCGCCCAGTCATTCGTCCCCACGTCGTGGAACCAGCCACTCCTGACGGGGGAGATTACCGGCCTCGGGGTCACCCGGATCCTCGAGGCTATCAAAATGGTGGACCCCTCTATCCATTTCTACCAGGCCTCCAGCAGCGAAATGTTCGGGAAGGTCCGTGAGGTGCCGCAAAGCGAAAAGACGCCCTTTTACCCCCGCAGCCCGTACGGGGCAGCCAAGGTCTATGGGCACTGGATCACGGTAAATTACCGTGAAAGCTATAACATTTTCGCCTGCTCCGGCATTCTGTTTAATCATGAATCTCCCCGTCGGGGCTTTGAATTCGTGACGCGAAAGATCAGCCATACCGTGGCAAAGATTAAACTGGGCCTGGCCAAGGAGCTCCGCCTGGGCAACCTTCAGGCAAAACGGGACTGGGGATACGCGGGAGACTACGTGAAGGCCATGTGGCTGATGCTCCAGCAGCCCGAGCCGGACGACTATGTCATCTGCACGGGCGAGACCCACTCCGTCGAAGAGGCGGTTGAAATCGCCTTTTCCCACGTTGGGCTCGACTGGCATGAATACGTGAAAACAGACCCCCGTTTCTTCCGGCCCGCGGAGGTGGACCTGCTCGTTGGTGACAGCACGAAGGCCCAGGAAACCCTTGGGTGGAAACCTGAAGTTGGCTTTCAGGACCTCATCACCATGATGGTTGACCATGACCTTGAACTTCTTCAGTCTCAAAACAGCAAATAAAAACGATGGCCTCTTCCTCCCCCACAATCCTCATCACCGGCGCCGAAGGTTTCGTGGGACCATACCTGATACGGGAACTCGCCACCCTTGAGATTCCCCTTTACGCCACGTACCTCATTCCCCAGGGCAGAAGGCAGGACCTCCTTTTGAACGACCACTGGATTTTCTGTGACCTGACAGACCGAGAAGCAGTCTTTCACCTGATTCACACGATTCGCCCCACTTTCGTCTATCACCTGGCGGGGATTTCGTTCGTGCCGGCAGCGGAAGCAAACCGACCAAAGGCCATGGAGGTCAACCTGGGCGGGACATTGAACCTCCTTGAAGCGCTGGCAGCACTGGAAAATGCCCCACGGCTTGTCCTGATCAGCAGCGGGGAGGTCTATGGAAAACCCCGCGATGAGTCCGGTCCCCTTATGGAAGGCCTCCCCCTCCGGCCCGTCAACTTCTACGCGGCCACCAAGGCGGCATCGGAAAAACTTGCCTGGCCCTTTCACCAGCGCCGAGACATCTCCCTGACCATTTTCCGCCCGTTCAACCATATCGGCCCCGGACAGGCCCCCACCTTCGTGACCTCCGATTTCGCCCGGCAAGTGGCCAGGATCACCCTCTCTCTCAGCGAGCCAAAAATCTATGTGGGGGATCTGGATGTGTACAGGGATTTCACGGACGTGAGGGACATCGTCCGGGGGTACCGGATGGCCTTCGAGGCTTTTCAGCCAGGTGCCGTCTATAACCTCGCAAGCGGACACGTGGTTTCCATCCGTAAGATACTCGAAATCCTCATTTCTTTTTGCGGGAAACCCATTGAAGTCATCCGGGACCCTGCCCGGTTTCGGAAGGCAGAGGTCAAAAGACTGGAGGTAAGCGTCAGCCGCTTCCAGTCCGCCACGGGTTGGTCGCCCCGGATCCCTTTGAAGCAGACCCTTCGGGAAATCTATGAGTCCTGGGTTGAAAAACTCTCCAGGGGGCCTTCATGATTTCGACCTTCTCGTCTTTCCTTCTGGGGGTGCTGCAGGGGATCACGGAATTTCTCCCCGTCAGCAGCTCCGGCCACCTTGTCCTGGCGCAACATTTTCTCCATGTTGAGAAGCAGGCCCTCCTGCTGGACGTGTGGCTCCATTTCGGCACCCTGCTGGCAATCTTCTGCGTCTTGGGCCGGCCTGTCCTGAGGCTGGTCGATGGCGCCGTTCAGGGCGCGCGCCACCTCTCACGCCCCGCGGCCTTTCTGTCTGGCCCCGAGGGAAATAACACACGCCTTCTTCTGCTCGTGATCGTCGCTTCCCTGCCAACTGCCCTGATTGGCTTCCTCTTCAAAGATACCTTCGAGCATCTCTTCGAGGGGAACCTCCTTCTGCTGGGAGTAGCCTTTCTTTTTACGGCCCTGCTCCTGTTCCTGACGAAATTCCGAAAAGTTCCCCTATCTTCCGGCGGCATCGACATCTCGTGGCTTCAGGCCCTTGCCATTGGCACAATCCAGGGAATCGCCATTATCCCCGGCGTTTCCCGCTCAGGCTCCACCATCGCCCTGGCTCTCCTGCTGGGCGTGTCAAGGAGGGGGGCCGGGGAATTCTCGTTTCTCATCGTCATCCCCGCCATCTTCGGTGCCATGCTTCTGGAAACGGTTCACGGAACCGCCACTCTGCATCAATCCGGGTTTCTCATCCCCGCCCTTGTGGGGATGGTCACCGCCTGGGGTGTTGGGATTCTCGCCCTCAAGGCCCTTCTGCGCGTCGTCAATCAGGGGACATTGTACCGGTTCGCCTATTACTGTCTTTTGATCGGAGGATTCACCCTATGGATCGGACGTTAACCCGGCATTTCAAAAGCGTGATCATGGCCGGAGGCTCCGGAACCCGCTTCTGGCCCAAAAGCCGCCGGCTTTTTCCCAAACAGTTCCTCAAGATTCTGAGCGATAAAAGCATGCTTCAGATGACCATCGAGCGTGTCCTGCCTCTGACACCCATGGAGGCTGTCTATATCGTCGGGAACAGATCCCACAAGGCGCTTTTTGAGCAGCACGCGCCCAAGTGCGATGAAAGGCATCTGATTCTCGAGCCCGTGGGCAAGAACACGGCCGCCTGCATTGCCACCATCGCCTTTATCCTGTCGGGTGAAGACCTTGAAAGCGTCCTTTTTATCCTGCCCGCGGATCACTGGATCACCCACCCCGAAAGGTTCCGCGATACCCTGTTCCAGGCGGGACGTGCCGCCTATCAGGAGAAGGGGATTGTCACCCTGGGTGTCCCGCCAACCTTTCCTTCCACCGGTTACGGGTATATCAAAATCCCTTCCTCCGACACCGCGAATAGTTCGGTTTCCATCCATCCGGTAGAGGCCTTTGTGGAAAAACCGGACGCGGAAACGGCTCGGGCGTATCTCGCCTCTGGAAATTTTTACTGGAACAGTGGGATCTTCGTCACGCGGGCGGACGTCATCCTGAACGAGATCGCCACGTATCTGCCGGAGCTCCACCGTCTCCTGAGCCCCCTTAAAACCCTCGCACCTGAAAAACGCGACGACTTCATGGAATCGGTTTACCCGGCCCTGCCCGCCATCTCCATCGATTACGGGGTGATGGAGAAAACGCGGCGCGCCATGATGATAGAGGCCGATTTCGGATGGAGCGATGTGGGAAGCTGGGACGCCCTGTATGACCTGAGCCCCAAGGACACGCAAGAGAATGTAACGGAAGGCCTGACCATCCTGGAAGACTGCCGGGGATGCCTCATTAACAGCCACGGCAGGCTGATTGCCGGGGTAGGCCTCCAGGACTTCATCGTCGTGGACAGCCCGGACGCCACGCTTATCCTGCCCCGAGGGCGGTCTCAGGATGTCCGGAGGATCGTCGAACGCCTCAAGGAAGAAGGCCTGGAGGGAATCTCGTAGCGGATATAACTCAAACAAGGAGGTGCGGCATGAAATCACTCAAAATTTTTCCTCTTTTCCTGGTATTCCTGTTCACCTTTTCATCCTTTGGGCACACCAAAACCTTCAAAGGGGTAACCCTGCCGGACACGGCCACCATCTCTGGCAGGACCTGCCACCTGGTGGGAATGGGTCTCCGTAAAAAGTTTTTCTTCAAGATATATGTTGGCGGGCTGTACATGGAACACCCTTCGCACAAGCCCGAGCAGGTCATCAATGACC
>WGDA01000078.1 GCA_015493505.1 Pseudomonadota bacterium
CATGTATATAATTCTTATTAGGAAGAACAATATTTGTCAAGAATAAAATAGGCGGGAATGGTCAAGATGTATAGACATTTCAAGGAGTTCACCGATTGGCTGGTGGAAATCCGGCGTGATTTTCACCAAAACCCGGAGCTTTCCATGCGGGAGGAGAAAACAACTCAAAAGGTCGCTTCAATCCTGAAAGATTTAGGTTGGGAAGTTTCCACCTTCACGGACATGCCTGGCGTTGTGGGGGTGATGAAAGGAATAAGGCCGGGGCCCACCTTCGCCCTGCGGGCGGACATGGACGCCCTTCCCATGCAGGAGCGGACCGGGGCTTCTTATGCTTCCCAGGTCCCCGGTGTGATGCACGCTTGTGGACATGACGCCCACATGGCCATCCTTCTGGGAGTGGCGCGAAAGGTTGCGGAAACGGGCGTGATGTCTCGCGTGGCAGGAAACCTCAAGCTCATCTTCCAGCCCGCGGAAGAGACCCTCGCCGGGGCGCACGCGCTCATTGCCCATGGTGTCATGGAAAACCCGCGCGTGGACGCCATCTGCGCCCTTCACGTGGGGCCTCACATCCCGGCAGGAAAGGTGGGTCTCTACGGGGAGTTGGCCTACGCCTCCACGGATGCCTTCGAGCTTTCTGTCAAAGGAGCGGGAACCCACGGGGCACGCCCGGACGAGGGGAGGGACCCCATCACCGCCAGCGCCCATTTTATTGCGGCCATTCAGACCATTGTGAGCCGGAACGTGAAGCCCATTCACGCGGCGGTCGTTTCCGTTGGTTCGATTCACGGTGGAAAAGCGCCCAATATTATTCCAGAAAGCGTCACCCTTCAGGGGACGATCCGGACCCTCGACCCGGATGTTCGGGAAACGGTTCTCCATCGCCTGGAAGAAATCGCGAAAGGGATTTCAGACGCGTTTGGGGTGTCCCACACTTTGGAAATCACCGAAGGAACCCCCGCCATCCGGAATCATCCCGAAATGGCACGACTCTTCAGGGTGGCGGCGGAAAGGGCGTTGGGGCGGGACAATATCATCGAGGAACCCCACACCATGGGAGGCGAAGATTTCGCCTATTACGCGCAAAAGTGCCCTGCGGCCATTGTCCGCCTGGGATGCGGAAATGAGGGAAAGGGGATGTCCTATCCCCTCCACTCCCCCCGCTTCGACCTGGACGAGCGGGCACTCGAGACGGGTGTTCACCTTTTTCTGGAGCTCATCCGTGCCTTCTTTGAGGAGAGAAGGGCATGAGAAATCGCCTTGTTATTCCTCCAGAATGTCCGGCGGCGTGAGGCTGGAGCCTCCCCAGAATCTTTGAGGGGCTTTCTTCTTTCCATACCCCAAAGCTGAGTCCACCCAAAGCAGGAATCTGTTGAACCGCGGCTGGGTACTAATGACCCATCGAATGAATTCATGGTGCGCGCCCCATGGCTTGTTGAAGGGGCAGACCCGGATGCAGGTGGCGCAGTCAGTCCCGTTGGCAACCCAGAAGGCCAGGCAGGTTTCCGCGTTGATATGCCAGGCGCGGACGTTTTCACGGTTGGAAATGTTGTGGGTTTCCGACGTGGGCCCGCCCCGCATGATGGATTGGCTGGGGCATTTCTCGGCGCATTTCCCGCAAATCTGGCAAAATTCCCACACACCGAAGGCAATGGGGCTGTCAGGCGTGAGAGGCAGGTCCGTAAAAATCTTTGCCAGGCGAACCCTGGGGCCGAATTCCGGGGTGATGAGAAGCCCGTTTCGGCCAAGTTCTCCCAACCCGGCGTCAATGGCGAGTGGGATGCTGCACGCCGTGTCGTTCCCGCAGGGGATGGCCTGGTATCCCAGCCCTCGGATGTATTGGGCCAGCAGCCCCGCCGTGAAAGCCATGCGTGAATACCCCAGTCCGGTGGCAGCCGAGGCGGGATGCGCGGGAGCCGTCCCGATACCCTCGTAGTCCATTTCTATGGCGATTACAATGGCGTATTTCAACGTTTCGGGGAGATCATTCTCGACGACCTTGCCCCCTTCGCGCGTAATGAGGTACAAGGGGGAATAAAGCCAGCGCCGGTCTACCCGGCAGATTCCCACGAGAGACGCCCCAAAGAAGGTGGCCGCTTTCTTGATATTGCGGCTCATAAGGTTTGGGTCGCCGACCTTGACCTTGAGGCCCTTGCGGACCCTCGGATAGGAGAATTTGCCGGCCCAATCCCATGCGTACATCCCCATTTTGCCTCCCCGAACCCCCTGCGCGCAGTCGTCTTCAAGGCGCCACGCGGCGTTCACCAGGGCCTGGTCATACAGGGTGTACCCGGGGGTGTTTCTGGGCGAGATGCGGTCGAAATAGAACTTTTTCCCCAGATCCAGCATCATGGGATCCCACAGGGGGCGTTTGAACATCTCGTTTTTCTGGTCAAAAGGATGGAGGTCGCCGTCCGCGTAACGTTCGGCGCCTTTTTCAACGGCTATGGCGGATTTCATCTTTCCCCCACTTTTCTTGGAGATTGTAAGGGGTTCCGGTTATAAGCGGGGGCGATCATTCCCCCGTGAGGGTTTTAAAAAGGGATTGACGGGGGTGCCATTTGTGCCAAAGTTCGACGAGCTTATCCCGGTTTTCACGGCTCCAGCGGCCCCATTTGTCCAACAGCGCCGCCCCTTTAATTTTTTCCACCTTGTCAGACTGGGTATAGCCGATTTTGAGGCGCGTCATCCCTTCGATAAACTCATCACGGAAATGCCGGGAGAACCCCGGGATAAAGGGGTCGAAACGCGTCGCCTCAAATTTCTTGGCCGCCTCGAGGCTCTCGTCAATGGCCTGCAGGAGCTTCTTTCGAGTCTTAAGTTTCTCTCCCTGAGTCGTGGCGGTTGTGACTTCCTTGACAGCCTTGAAGACCTTCACGGAGCCGTGAATCGCGTTTGTGTAAGCGCGCATGAGGTCAGCGTTTTTAACGGATGAGGGAATCAGGCCCATGGACTGCAGGTTGAGGAAGATCAGAACAATCCCCGCGATAATGATACCAAAAAGGGAAAAGCGCTCTCTCTTGCGGTTTCCAAAAATGCCCGCGGCGACGGCGACTACCGCCACAAAAATCCCGAGCAATCCCGTCAGGAAAACACTCGTAATTCCAATCCCGGCGGACAGGACACCAAAGATCCCGAATTTCATCTCGCGCTGACGATGGCCCATCACCTATTTTTTATGAATTTTATCCTGGAAAATCAAGGCTGGAAAAATGGAAGCAACCCTTTGCCTATACTAATTGGACACATAAAGAGGGATAAATTAGAGTAGAAAGAGCCTGAACCGGATCAGGAGCTCAGAGAGCTATTAGAGATCAGCACCAGGATTTGCGAACCGGAAAGAAACGACAAGAACAAGGTTTTACAGCATTCATGCCCCGTAAGTGGCATGCATAGCCAAGAGCAAAGCGCACAAGAAATACGAATTTGGGTGTAAAGTATCCGTAGCGGTCACGGGCAAGGGAGGTTGGTTCATAGGAGCGAAAGCCTTCCATGGAAATCCTTATAATGGACGCCCCTTGAAAGAAGCTTTGGATCAGGTTGAGAGGATAGCCAGGAAGCCGAAGCCTGTCTTTGTAGACAGGGGGTATCGGGGACACAACTATGATGAAAGGGAGATAGAGATTCATGTAGACAAACGTAGAAGGGGGAGGATGTGTTGATGGTGGATTGTGGGAATCCTGTGAATTTGACCTTGCTAACTTATGATGATATTCTTTAAACATGTTTTTCCCGAAAAAAACAATAAGCCTATCGGTGCTTAGTGTTTGCTATTTTTTACTTGATTCGACGTGACGAATTGTTTGGTTTCTCCAGATTAATAGATATAAACAAGAGAGGTTTCCACTATGAACAAAAATATCATTTGTTTCTTCCTGGTCTTTTTTACTCTGTCTTTTTTTGCCTGTTCTAATGAAACTCAGAAAGAGAAAAACAATGACACACTGGCCAAGATAAATGGCTATAAACTCAGCTATGATGAATTTCAACGCCAACTGGCAGATGAGTTGCGTTACAGTCCAGACATCAAATTGACAAAAGATGTGAGAGAGAAGTTTCTAAATCAACTGATTCAAGAACAGCTGCTTATTCAGGAAGCCAAAAAACTAAAACTTGACAGAAAAAAAGAATTTGTACGGGCAATTGAACGCTATTGGAAATCGACACTCATAAGAAACCTGCTGGAAATAAAAGGGGAAGAAATAAGTAAAACAATACTGATTCCGCAGGAGGAAGTAGAAGCTTATTATAAGAGGTTAAAAAAAAGTGGGAAGCCCGTTCCGCCTCTTGAAAAAATGCAAGATAAGATTGTTAAAAAGCTCAAAGAAAAGAAAAAACGCGAGGAGCTAAAAAAATGGATGACTGATCTTAGAAAGAAGGCAAACATCAAGGTTAACCAAAAACTTCTTTCTGAAAATTGACGCGGAGGCGAATATGTCCAACAATATGCGTTTATTTAGAAGAAGAACTTATTTTATCAAGAAAAGCTTTCAGTTTAGGTTTATTTTAACATTTTGCCTTGTCGTTCTGGCCGGGGTAGCAGTATCCACGGGAATCCTTTTTTTACTTTCCTCTGGAACCCTTACGTCTTCCTTTCAAGATTCGCGATTGGTTATTAAAGAAACGTCTTTTGCTATTCTTCCTATTGTCCTTTACACTAACCTTATTACCCTTGGGCTGATAACGGTTGCCGCAATAATTGTTACGCTTTTTGTCTCTCATAAATTGGCGGGCCCACTGTTCCGGTTTGAAAAGGATTTGGAGGAGATAGGCAAAGGAAATCTGGTAAAACAGATAAGGCTTAGAAAGCAGGATCAGTTGAAAGATATCGCTGAAAGCCTGAACGAAATGGTAAATGGCTTGCATACCAAAGTGCTTGATGTGCGGACCGAAATGGACAAGGCTATTAAGCTGTCCTCACAAAAAAAGGTACCTAAAGAAATAGTTGATGAATTAAACCATCTAAGGCAGGGGATCGATACTAAATTCCAGCTTTAGGTAACAGGGCCCCACACGTTTATTCACATGCTATTGAAAAATACTGAAAAAGTTATTGTTCTTCTATGGGTGGTGTTGTTTTTATTTTTGCCCTGGGGGGTAGCAGCAGCTAAACCAGCAGAGCAGATTGCCTGGCACACAATCGAAACTAAACATACCTTTATCTATTATCAGAATGCCGACGATCTCAAAGAATTTGACGACCAAGTTGATTTTTCACCGGAAGGAGGAGGCCTCATTAAATCGCTGTTTTCAAGTTCTAACCCTAAAAATCTTCCTGAGAAAATAGCCCGCAAAGTGGACCTGATTTTTGAAAAGGTTCAAGAAATCCTGGGTATGCGCAAAAAAATGAAGAAAGTCAGGATAAACCTATACAGCAACAAGCAGCAATTGGGAGCTGCCTATGAAGAGCTTTTTAAGAAAAAATGTAGGGTTAGAGCTTGGTATTTATATAATTTTGATACAATTTACTGTAATGTTTCCGACATAAGCGCAGGCATATTGGCCCATGAAATGGGTCATCACATTATAGACCATTTCCTGATTATACGCCCTCCGAGAGCCACGGCGGAAATCCTGGCCCGATATGTTGATAAACATCTCAATGATAGCGTAAAAAAATATTAGTATGTGCGGTCTGCTTTTCCCAAATCATGATTGATATCCATGCCCATATCCTCCCCGGTCTGGATGACGGCCCCGCAACCATGGACGACGCGCTGAAAATGGCCCGCATCGCAGTGAAGGACGGCATACGGGTTATCATTGCCACTCCCCATTGCCTTAATGGCCTTTATAGTAATTATCGAAAGAACATTATAACTGCATGCTCGGAATTCAATTTTGCCTTGAAAGAAAATCATATTCCACTCGATGTTTTACCGGGCTCCGAGATCCATCTGGGGATAGAAATCCTGAATGAGCTTAAAAGCGGTCGGTTGATGACCCTTAATGATACCGGGCGGTATTTTTTTCTGGAACTCCCGGATCAATTTGCCTCTGAAATGTTAGTTAATTTTATTGAACGCCTTAGAAAAATGAACGTTACCCCCATTATTGCCCATCCTGAAAGAAACTTAGCTTTCCAGCGCAATGTCATGCTGCTTCACGATTTAATATCGGCAGGCGCGCTTTCGCAGATCACAGGCAGAAGCCTGACCGGCGGTTTCGGCCCTCTGGCCCTCAAGTGCTGTTTGCGGATCATCGAGCTGAATCTGGCCCATTTCCTGGCCACGGATGCGCACTCACGCAAAGCGCGTCCTCCCAGGCTCTCCAAGGCAGTTAATAAACTATCCACCCTCATTGGGAAAGCCCGCGCAGAAAAAATGGTGCTTGATGGCCCTCGACGGGTAATTGACGGAGAAAACCCCGAATGGTTTTTTAAATAAAATATCTTCAACGCCGCGGGTACGGGAAACATTCGGAAAAACCCGGACCTCCCGATTTCTTTTTCTTCAATAGCAGAGGGATTCCCTGAAAATTAAACTGTTTGCTGAAGGCAAATAGCTAAGTAAGAAGTTCTCGTAAAAAGTCAGAAATCTCGGATTCTTCATTTGTAACTACCTGAAATTACAAGGTCCGCTTTTGTAAAATAAATTATTTTACGACTTATAACGAATCCATCAAGCAAGGAAACCTCAAAAAAACCTAAAAGAACTTGAATTGTTAATATTATATGCTATATTTATAAGAAGATTCTTGTGGTGTTTTCATAACATGTGTATCGGAAAAGTATAGAATCTATGGGCGGTAGCTTGTGCCGAAAAGGACGTTGCCGCCACCTCGGGTTAGAGGAAAACTTCAGTAAAACCATACAATTCATTTCCCGTGGCATCATAGTGAATAGTGAAACCTTCGAGGAATGAAAAGATAAGGCCTTGTTTATAATGCAGAACATGATATCAAAAACGCAACGAAATTTTTTGTGAGGAGACGGGATGAAAGGAATTATTCTCGCGGGCGGGCGGGCCACACGGCTTTACCCCGCAACCCTGGCTGTGACAAAGCAGCTTTTGCCGGTTTATGACAAACCGATGTATTATCCTCTCTCAGTCCTGATGTTTGCGCAGATAAGAGATATCCTCATTATATCCACACCAGAAGAGCTTCCGAGATTTAAAGCACTTTTTTCGGACGGGTCTCATTTAGGCCTGCGAATTGAGTATGCGTCTCAGCCATCGCCCCGAGGTATTGCGGAAGCGTTTATTATCGGCGAAAAATTTATTGGCGAGGACAGTGTCTGCCTTATATTGGGTGATAACATATTTTACGGCAATGATCTGACTGATATTCTCCTAAATGCAAAAGCTCCAGTTGAGGAGGAAGGGGGCGCTGTTGTTTTTGGTTATTACGTTAATGACCCACAAAGATATGGAATCGTCTCGTTTAATGAAACAGGCGGGGTGCTGACTATTGAGGAGAAACCCAAAAAACCGAAGTCCAATTATGCCGTTACAGGCCTCTATCTCTATGACAATAAAGTTGTAGAAATTGCCAGAAGGATAAAACCTTCCGCAAGAGGGGAATTGGAAATTACAGACGTGAATCAGGCATATTTGAAAGAGAAAAAACTAAAAGTTGAGTTGCTTGGCTTGATACGGGAACCCCGGAAAGCCTGCTCGAAGCGAGCGAGTTTATTGCCACGATCGAAAAAAGACAGGGCCTTAAAATAGGATGTGTTGAGGAAATCGCGTATCGAATGGGCTACATTCCGCGCGCGCAGCTTGATAAATTGGCAAGCTTCATGGGGGATGAAAAAGGATATGGAGAATATCTTAAAAAGCTTGCCAGATCGGAATAACGTATATGAAATTTATACCCACCTTATTGCCTGGCGTTGTGATAATTGAGTCGGAAGTTTTTGGGACAACCGGGGGTTTTTCATGGAAACCCGGCAGAAAAAAAATTGGCGGATTCAACTTGTAAGTGCAACTTTTGGGATTAGAGTTGTAGAGGTATTATAGAACACCTCATAAGGGGTTTTGAACCCCAACTTTTTCCGTGGACGGTGATTCAACCGATCCATGGCCCTTTTGATACCATCTTCTTCAATCTCTGTGAAGTCCATGGCCTTGGGAAAGTATTGTCGAATAAGACCATTGGTGTTTTCGTTAACGCCCCTCTCCCAGGGTGAATAAGGATGGGCAAAGTAGACCTCGGCCTCAAGCTCTTGTGAAATAGACCTATGATCCGCGAATTCCTTCCCATTATCAAACGTCAGCGTATGAACATGATCCCTCAACGGTTCAAGCAGGTTGATGACTTCCTGCCGAATCTCTGGAGCTCTCTTCCTTTCCAACACACCAAGGACTGTATAAACAGACTTCCTCTCCACCAAAGAAAGG
>WGDA01000079.1 GCA_015493505.1 Pseudomonadota bacterium
ACCTTCCCCATGTTTCCTCCTTTAGTCTGGAATTTCTATCAAAACGGAGAGGCCCTGTCAATGATGACGGCCGCGGGGCGTTGCCTGTCTTGACTTCCGCCCCCTCATGGTTATTTTTCACATAGCGAGAGAAAAGGGGGTGAGAGCGGTGAGAACACGGAAACTTCTCAGAAGCATAGGGGCCGTGATAACGGTCGCCCTGTTTTTGGCGGCGTGGTGTGTGCCTGCCGTCGCGGCCACACCGAGGGTGTATGTCATGAAAGGGAAGATTACGGCGGTGGATGTTCCCGACCACACGGTTGTGATCAACGTTCCCTTGGGGAAAAAGGAAGTCTTCACCGTGGCGGGCCCTCTCGCGCCGGATGCCACGTTGAAAAAAGGTGCTGAAAAGGATGTCACGCTGAAGGATTTCCACAAGGGTGAATGGGTGACCGTCAAGTGGCGGCATACTGATTCCGGGCACCTGATTTTATCCCTGGCCGGGAAATAACAGGGAGCCGCCGCGAGGCCTCTTTCATACGGAACTTATTGAAAAAAAGATTCTTGACACGCCCGGAAGACTTCGTCTGGTGTCAATTGGCGCATACAGGCGTGGTCTTTGGGGCATTTTTTTAGCATGCAGGGACCGCAGGGGACATCCTTCCTCAAGACCACAGTTTTCTCGAGGGCCATGGCCGTGTACCGGGGGTCGGTGGGGCCCATCAGGACCACAACGGGGCGATCAAGCGCCACTGCGATATGACGGGGCCCCGTGTCATTGGTCAGGAGAAGGTTACACCGTGCGATAATGGCCTTGAGCCGGTTTAAGGGTGTCTGCTCCGGGCTGAGAAATTCAGGGGGGGTGACGCACGTCCGGGCAATTTCCCGCATGAGGGGCTCTTCCGCGGGCCCGGGAAGAAAAAGAACCCGCGCGCCCAGCTCCGAGCGCAGCCGGTCGGCAACCTGGGAGAAATAAGGCGGGGGCCACTGCTTGGAGGGGCCGAAAGCGGCGCCAGGTGTCACGCACACCACCGGCTGGCCCTCCGAAATCCCGAGCGATTTCCAGAGCTCGGCGGCCCAGGCCTGATCCTCGGGAGAGACCGCCAGACGTGGATGTTCCGTGACCGGGGTCACGCCGAGAGCTTCCACCAAATTCAGATAATATTTTATCATGGGAACGGGGATAAACCGTCCCTTTTCCCGCTTGACGGGAACCGGGTGGGTCAGCAGGGCCCCGCGTCCGTGCCGGTTGTATCCGATTCGCCGTTTGATCCCTCCCAGGGCGAACAGGAGCGCCGAGCTGGGGGAGTTGGGGAGGATCAGGCCCGTGTCGTATCGCTGGCGCCGGAGGGCGCTTGCCACTTTGAGAAAAGAGAGGGTTCCGGATTGTTGGCCATGCCGGTCGAAGGGGAGGAACGTGTCACATACGTCCAGTCCTTCCAGGAGTAATCGGGCGCTTGCCTTTCCCATCAAGGTAATCTCGCACCGGGGAAGCCCCTGGCGCAAAGAGAGCAGGGTGGGGGTGGCCATAACAACATCGCCCACCCAATTGGGCAGGCGAACAATGAGCCTTTCAGGCGCGGGGCTCAATCTTCTCCCCGTTCCAGCCAGTCGCTTCGCACGCCCATGAAGGGGTTGAACCGGATGGCATAGTGCTGATCGTTCGGCGCGCTGAGGGTGTCTGAGATTTCCTTGTCGAGGGCCCTCATCTCGTCGCGCACCTTTTCCCAACCTTGCCGATCCATGGCAAGGACCATCCGTGTGAGTTTTTCATACAGTGGGGCGCAGCGAAAGTCGGTGTGGGCGTTCACAAACCATGGGTAGGTTTTGGCCAGTTTGTCGATCAGGAGGTTTTGTTCTTCTCCGAAATCCAGACAGGATGCCTCCGTGAAATTGGTCAGGCGTTCCATTTTGTCCCAGTCGATGAAATTTCCTTCCTTCGCGATGTCATAGGCCTTCGTGCCGATAAAGGGGAAAAAGATGGACCAGCGGAAGCGTCCGGGCTTGATGGTTCCAAGGAGCCGGATGGTCATCATCAGGTCGTCGATGGTTTCGTGGGGCAACCCGATCATGACGAAGGCGGAGGTGTGGATGCCGTATTTGTCCGCCATCTTGAAGGCGTGGATGATGTCCTCATTTCGCATGGGACGGTTCAAGACCTTGCGGCGAATGCGGTCGCTGCCGCTTTCCAACCCGAATTTAACGATGGCGCACCCCGCCTCGCTGAGGCTTTTGGCGATTTCCTCGTCGAACACCCGCACGTGGGCGTTGCAGACAAAGGGGACCGTAATGTCCTTTCGGTACTGTCGGCAGAATTCAAACACGTAGTCGCGGTTCATGGTGAAGAGGTCGTCATCGAAGATGAACATGCGGATGTTTTGGTAAGTGGCCAGCAGTTTTTTCAGGTCCGAGATAATCATCTCGATGGGGTATTGCCTGAGATAGTGCAGGTCGCGGATGTTGACGCCCGTATCCTGCCGGTAGATGTCCACGATGCGGTGGTTGAAGCAGTAGTTGCAGCGGAACGGGCAGCCACGGGAGGCCATAACCCCCACCCAGCCGTCTTTCGCGTCAATCATTTTCTGAAAGTCGAAGATGGAGTAATCGATGGGGGGGATTTTCTCCAGGGAGATGAAGGGGCGGACTGGATTCGGGTAGATTTTGCCGCGGTCATACCGCCAGATGTTTCGAATGGCATTCAGATTTCCGCCACGCTCGAGGGCGTCGGCCAGCTCGACCATGGCTTCTTCCCCCTCTCCCACGCACAAAAAGTCGAACAGGCCGGTTTCAAGGGTCTCCTTTGGCGCCATGGTGGCATGCACCCCCCCGATCGCCAGCGGGATTTGTGTGTGCTCCTTCAGCCCCGCCGCAATCTTCCGGGTATAGCCGTACTGATTGGTGACGGCCGAGAAGCCGACCAGGTCCGGGGCAAACGCCCGCACGTCATTCAGGATACGCTCCATGTCAAACTCATAGCCAAGCCGGTCGTTGATGTTCAGCAGCCCCGTTTCGTGGCCATGGGCCTTGAGAAAGGAGGAAAGGTATCCGACCCCGTAATTGAATCCGATCTGCGCATGCAGGTTGGGATAGATAAAAAGGATTTTCATAAGTTGATTGCCACCTGTCGTTTTGTATTGTCTGAATTTTGCTGTTTTTCCTGGATCTCCCGCCACAGCGCCACCACGTTGTCGAGAACCATTTCCGGGGTGATTGCCTTCATGCACAGCCGTTGCGCGCATGTTCTGTCCCGGCAGGGGCTGCAGGGAAGTTCGACCCGAACGATGCGATGAAGGCTGTGGGGATAGGGCGCGTTGACCCATGGATCTGTGGGGCCATAGATGACCACGGCGGGAAGCCCGGAGAAGCAGGCAAGGTGCATGGGTCCCGTATCACCGCCCACGTACATGTCGCATCGCCGGAACAGCGCTGACAGCTCCATCAGGCTGGTGGAGCAGGCCACATGGGCGGGATGGGTCATCATTTTCCGGATATCCTCGGCCGTCTGCTTGCCGCCTGGGCCCCACGTCAGGACAATGGTTGCGTTCAGGGTTTCGATCAGGGCGTCACAGAGGTGGGCGTACCGGTCCGGGAACCACCGCTTGAAATCGGTCGATCGGCTGCTGCTGGGCTGAATCGCGATAACGGGACGCCTGACGGGCTGAATTTCTTCCCAGAATGTCTCCACGCGCCTTTCGTCTTTGGGGGAGGGCGTGATCCAGACCTTGGGAAGGGGACGGTCACATCCCGCCCCATGGACGAGTTCCAGGTTTTTATATACCCGGTTCAGGCGCGGATCTTTGGGATCCACGTGATCGGTCGTGAAGAGGTGGTTGAATTCCTTGCAGTACCCTCTTTTGAACCCGATCCTCTTTTTTGCCCCTGAGAGCAGGCCGATGATGCCGCTTTTCAAAATCCCGTGAAAGTCGAGGACCACTTCGTAATTTCGCTTTCTCAGGGAGCGGATCCATCCGAGCATTTCCCGGAAAATCCTGGGGTAGAACGCCGGCTTTTTTATCATGCGTACCCACCGCTTCCGGGGGAGGACGATGACCTCGTCGATCGCGGGCAATGACCGGACGATATCTTCCGAGAGCTCTTGTACCACCCAGCCAATGGTGACCCCGGGGTAACAGGCACGGAATGCCGTAACCGCCGGAATGGTCCTGAGTACGTCCCCAACGGAGCCCAGGCGGATAATCAGGATCTTTTCCCGTCCGTTCAATTCCATCACAATATCATAACGCACGCCTTTGTTTCTGGCAAGCATGGGAATGTGAGAAGGCAAAAAAAGAGGGCCGAAGCCCTCCTTTTTTGCCGTGGTTGCCGGGAGCCGTCAGAACAGAAAGAGGAGGATGATGTAGATCGGAATACCGATAAACATCAGGGCGATACAGTATCCCATGATATCCCTCGCGCGAACGCCACAGATGCCCAGCAGAGGCAACGCCCAGAATGGCTGGAAGAGGTTGGTCCACTGGTCGCCATAAGCCATGGCCATGATGGTTTTGGGGATTGAGAAATGCAGGGTTTGAGCAGCTTTGACCAGAACAGGTCCCTGGACCGCCCACTGTCCGCCGCCAGACGGGACGAAGATGTTGACGATACAGGCACTGATGTAGGTAAAAACCGGGTACGTGGTGGCATTGGAGATGGCCACGAACCAGCCGGCGATGACGGCTACCAGCCCGGAGAACTTCATCATGCCCATAATCCCCGCGTAGAACGGAAACTGCAGGATGATGCCCGCGCACCCGCGCACGCCGTCCGAGATGGCTCGCACATAGGCGATGGGGCGTTTGTGCAGGATGATCCCCACGATCAGGAAGGTAAAGTTGACGATGTTGAGGTTCAGGGCGAAGCCGTGTTTGCCGAAATAATAAATAATGTAAATCAGACCGCCCAGACCAATAATCCACGAGAGCGTGACGCTGTTTTCGAGCTTGTCGGCAAAGGTCCACTCACTTTTTGGGATCTCGTCTTCTTTCCCGATCTCGCACAACTCTGGTGCAATGGTTTTTATTTTGTTTTCGTCTTTGGGCGACATCAGGAACATGATCAGGGGGATAACGATGATCATGACGATCAGCACCGTAATGTTCAGAGGACTGCCCAGCGTTTTGGATACGGGAATGACGCCGATATCCTTGGCTAAAAAATGCCCTGGGGTAGCCACAAGCAGCGGCGCTGAACCGGAAAGCCCCCCATGCCAGACGGCCAGCCCGGCGTATCCCGCCGCGACCAGCAGGGGATAGTGAAATTTGCGATTGTTCAGGTATCCCTGACGTCCCACCTCAAGGGCAAAAATGGCGCCCACAATCAGCCCAAGCCCCCAGTTAATCAGACCGGCAATCACCGCGACCAGCGCTACCAGCATCGCGGCGCCGGCGGTTGTTTTGGGAATATTGGCCAGCCAACGCAGGAACTTTTGAACCGGTGCCGTGGTGGCCAGGGCGTATCCGGTGACCAGGATAACGCACATCTGCATCCCGAATTTCAACAGGACCCAGAAGCCCTTATACCAGTCCAGAATCATCTGAAACCAAGTGGTCTTTGTGAAGATAAGCCCAAGAATATAGGTTAGAATCGTTAACAGGATAGCAAATATCATTGGATCGGGCATATATTTATGTGCCCATCGTGAAAAATAATTCCCCATTCTTTCGAGCATTGTAACCCCTCCTTTATTAGGTTTGGAAACCTTTATGCCCCCATATTCCTTTTTTGAATGGCCTCACCTCCCTTCCATTTTGAGTGATTCTATTGTCTGCGCGAGAGTCTGTCAAGGGTGTTGTAAAAAAGTGTTTTGTTTTTCTATTTTGTAATCGTTTGTATAATCAATCAGTAATAAGTTGTGTTCAGATGGTTCTTTATCTGTCTCACCTGAAAAGGAACAGCGGGTGATTTCACGACAATCGAAACAGGGGCGCCGTGTTGACAGGAAAGGGCATTTGTTTTAAGAACGGCGCGTGGGAGGAACCGAGGTGATGGACGAGAAACTGACGCATGAAGTCGCGGGGATTCAGGAGGTACCAACCGGCCTGGATCAGGCGATATGGGGTAAACTGGACGCCCAGGCCCGCCCCGACCGGAGCCTGGGACGCCTGGAAGAACTGGCGTTCAGGCTGGCGAGAATTCAGCAGACCCTTACCCCGGCAATCACCGGGAAGACCATCTTTACCTTTGCCGGGGACCACGGGGTGGCGGAAGAGGGTGTCAGCCTGTTCCCGCAGGAAGTGACCCATGAAATGGTTGCCAACTTCATCCGTGGCGGAGCCAGCGTAAATGTCATTGCCCGATTTTACGGGATTGAGGTGTCCGTTGTGGATATCGGTGTCAAGGGTGATTTTGAGGGAATGCCCGAGCTGGTGCGGCGCAAGGTGGCCCATGGGACGAGAAATTTCCTGAAAGGTCCCGCCATGACACCGGAAGAGGCCGTCCGGGCCGTGCAGACGGGCATCGAACTGGTTCAGGAAAAGGCCAAACAAGGCGTCAACCTGTTTGGGACGGGGGACATGGGGATTGCCAACACCACCCCCAGCACTGCCGTTTTGTGCGCCATTACCGGGCTGTCCCCGGACGAGGTGACCGGAAGGGGGACCGGAATCGACGAACAGACCCGGCGCCATAAGGCCGAGGTTATCCAAAAGGGGCTTTCCCTACATCGGTCCGATCCCAAGGATCCCTTTGATATCCTCTGCAAGGTGGGGGGATTCGAGATCGCGGGGATCGCGGGGGAAATCCTGGGTGCGGCGCTGTGCGGATGTCCCGTCGTGGTGGACGGGTTTATCTCGACGGCCGGTGCCATGATTGCCCTCCTGATATCTCCGAAAGTCCGTGATTATATCTTTCTCGCGCACCGGTCGCAGGAACCGGGGCATGACACCATGATGAAATGGATCGGCCAAACACCCCTTCTGGACCTGTCCATGCGGCTGGGCGAGGGGACGGGCGCGGCCATTGCCATGAACCTGGTCGAGCTTTCCGCGCGTGTCCTGAACGAGATAGCAAGCTTCGAGGAGGCGGCGGTTCACAGCCCGGAGAGCGCATGAGCCGCTTTCTCAACGCCTTCAGGTTTCTGACCATTCTTCCTCTTGGGGATGGAAGTGAAGAAATTACCCCGGAAGAGATGGGGCGCGTCCTTGTCTTTTTTCCGTTTGTGGGGGCGGTCCTGGGGGGTATCCTCTGGGGCGTGAACTGGGGCATTCATACCGTTTTTCCTCCTGGGGTCCGGGCCGTGATCCTGGTGGGGCTCCTGATTGCCATGACGGGGGGGCTTCACTGGGACGGCGTGGCGGATACCTTTGACGGGCTGGCTGGCGCACGTGGGCAACAGGAGCGTATGCTGGCCATCATGAAGGATTCAAGGATCGGCGCCATCGGGGTTCTCTCCCTCTGCTTTCTGGTTGTTTCCAAAGTGGTTCTGCTGGCGGATCTCCCTCCTCGCCTTTGGGGGGGAACCCTGATCCTTATGCCCATGACAGGCCGCCTGATTCAGGTGGAGCTGGCAGCCTGGGGGCGGTATGCCCGGCACGAGGCGGGAACGGGCAGCGCCTTTGTCGAAAACGCGACACCACGAGACTTCTGGATCTCCTGCGTGGGAGTTGGCGTGATTTCTCTGCTGGTGATGGGATGGACGGGGCTGGGAGTGGTGGCCCTGAGCCTCCTGTATGGGATAGGCGTGAGGGCCTTTTTCACCCGGAAACTGGGCGGAATTACGGGAGACATCCTTGGCATGGCCAGTGAAACGGGTGAAATCCTGAATTTGATCGCCGCTTATCTCCTTATCTGAACGGTTGGAAAGAGTGGATTTTTATCCCCGTCTCTCGGGGAATTGCGGGTATGCCCAGCATATTCTTGCCCTTTAGCGGGGGTGTTTTTCCCGAAATATTTTCTTGACAACCCCAATATATTGTGGTAAGAGACAAACCGGACACAAGATATAGTGATTCCAGTTGTTTAGAGGTTCAACTTTTTTTGAGGGAGGGAGTGGGGCGTGATCCAGAAGGTTTGCAAGCGGGATGGGCGCTTTGTGCCGTTCGACCAGGAGAGAATTGCCAATGCTATCTTCAAAGCGGCGCGCGCGGTCGGTGGCGTCAACCGCCGCATAGCCTATCAGCTCTCCAATCAGGTGGTGGACGCCCTCATCCGGAGGTTTGGGGGCGACCTTGTCCCTACCGTGGAAGAGATTCAGGACACGGTTGAAAAGGTTCTTATTGAAAATGGCCATGCCCGCACGGCGAAGGCCTACATTCTTTACCGAAAACAGCACGAGGATATCCGCAACATCCGTTCCCTTTTTCTGGATGTTGAGCAGACCGTGGAGAAGTATATCACGCGGGAAGACTGGCGCATCAATGAAAACAGCAATATGAGCTATTCCCTTCAGGGGTTGAACAACCACATCGCCACCACGATTACTTCCCAGTACTGGCTGAACCGCATCTATCCACAACAGATCCGTGACGCCCACATTAATGGGGATTTTCATATTCATGACCTGGGGCTGCTCTCGGTGTACTGCTGCGGGTGGGACCTTCGAGATCTGCTGCTCAAGGGGTTTCGTGGCGTGGAAGGCAAGGTGGAGAGTCGCCCCGCGAGGCACCTGCGCCCCGCCCTGGGACAGATCGTGAATTTCTTCTATACCCTTCAGGGCGAATCGGCGGGGGCACAGGCCTTTGCCAATTTTGATACCTACCTGGCACCCTTCATCGCCTTTGACCACCTGTCATACGCGGATGTGAAACAGGCCATGCAGGAATTCATCTTCAATATCAATGTGCCGACCCGGGTCGGGTTTCAGACTCCCTTTACGAATCTCACCATGGACCTGACGGTTCCGTCGAATATCGCCAACGAGGCGGTGGTGGTCGGGGGAGAATTGACCGACCACACGTATGGGGAATTTCAGGAGGAGATGGATATCCTGAACCGCGCCTTTGCCGAGGTGATGATGGAGGGTGACGCCAAGGGCCGAATTTTCACGTTCCCCATTCCCACCTACAATATCTATAAAGAATTCGACTGGGATCGCCCCGTTATCGAGCCGATTCTTGAGATGACCGCGAAGTACGGGATTCCCTATTTTGCCAATTTCGTCAACAGCGACATGAATCCGGAAGATGCCCGGAGCATGTGCTGCCGCCTGCGCCTGGACAACCGGGAGCTCAGGAAGCGGGGAGGGGGGCTGTTCGGCGCGAATCCCCTGACGGGGTCCATCGGGGTGGTGACCCTGAACATGGCCCGTATCGGATACCTGTCGAAAGATGAGGGGTCCTATTTTCAGCGGGTGGGCGAGCTGATGGACCTGGCACGGGAAAGCCTGGAAATCAAGAGGAAGGTCCTGGAGCAGTTGACGGAAAAGGGCCTGTATCCCTACGCCCGGTTTTACCTGTCGGATATCCACCAGCGTTTCGGGGAGTATTGGAAGAATCACTTCAACACGATCGGGCTGAACGGGATGAATGAATCCCTCCTAAATTTCATGGGCAAGGACATGGGCTCCCCGGAGGGGCGCGCCTTTACCCTGAAGGTGATGGCCTTTATGAAGGAACGCCTGAAGTCTTACCAGGAGGAGACGGACAACCTCTATAACCTGGAGGCGTCCCCTGCCGAGGGGACGGCGTATCGCCTGGCGCGCCTGGACAAAAAGATGTTCCCGGACATTATCACATCGGGCGATTCAGAGCCTTACTACACGAACTCGACGCAGCTTCCCGTCGGCTACACGGATGACCTCTTTGAGGCGCTGAACCTTCAGGATGAGATTCAGGCCCAATACACGGGAGGGACGGTCTTTCACGGGTTCATCGGAGAGGCCATTGATGATATCGAGACATGTAAGCATCTCATCCGGACCATCGCGAGCCGGTATCACTTGCCCTATTTCACGATAACCCCTACCTTCTCGGTCTGCCCGGTTCATGGATACCTGCCGGGGAGGCATGAGCAATGCCCCAAATGTAAGGAAGAAAAGGTAAGAAAGCTTACCGAAAAACTTGAACAGAAGAAACGAGAACTTGAGGAGACCGCTTTATGGAAGAGTCAGGAACCCTCGATCGCCTGCACGAGATCAGCGTAGAAATCGCGAAGATAGAGGAAGCCCTGCGAAAGGTTCAGGGAACCCCCTGCGAGGTCTATAGCCGCATTGTGGGGTACCATCGCCCTGTCCAGAACTGGAACAAGGGGAAGCAGGAGGAGTTCAGAGACCGGGTGACCTTCAGGGTCTGAAACTCGGAAAGGCGAGAAACCCTTATTTAACATGTGATACCTTCACAAATTGAGAGGGATGCTTATCCCTTTTTAAGGGAATTCGTTGCTTCTTTATGATCTTCAGCCCTTTACCTTGGTGGATTACCCGGGCCATGTGGCATGCACGCTTTTCATGGCCGGATGTAACCTCAGGTGTCCCTACTGCCATAACGCGGATCTAATTGCCCCGACGGACCCTCCGCGCGTCAGTGAGGAGGCCTTTTTCGCGTTTCTTGAACAGCGCAAGGGATTGCTGGAAGGGGTGTGCGTGACAGGAGGGGAACCCACCCTTTCTGATTTGTCCGGCCTGTTAAAGCGAATCAGGGACGAGGGGTTTGCCGTCAAGCTGGATACCAATGGCACCCATCCGGAAAACTGGATTCCCCTGGCCGAAGAGAATCTACTTGATTTTGTTGCCATGGATGTCAAGGTCCCGCTGAACGCCTACGGGGTGATGGAGGCCTCGGAAAGAGACAGGCGAGGGATCGCCGAGAGCGTGGCCACCCTTCTTTCCGGTGTCGTTGATTATGAGTTTCGCACAACCATTCACCCCAACTGGCTGTCGGAAGAGGATATGGACCGGATTGCTGAGTGGCTCACAGGGGCGAAGCGTCTGGCGCTTCAGCCATTTACACCCTCCCCGAAGGTCCTGAACCCGGATTTCTGCCGAGGGACGGGCTATTCCGATGAAGCCCTGGAGGCCTTTAGAGAGCGCCTGGCCCGTTCCATTGAAACCGTTGTGATCAGAGGGAAGTAAAATGCGGGATTCTCTCCCCTTGGCCAGCGCCGCTTACGCGTTTTCTTCTTCCGCCATGGTTGCCCGTGTCGCCTGGATGACCTTTACCAATGCCTCCGGTCCCATCCCCATATCCGCCATGATGGCGTCCGGTTTGCCGGAATGGCCGTAGGTGTGAACGCCCACGCGCACCAATTTAACGGGTTTGGCAAGATTGCAGAGGGCCATGGAGAGTGATACCCCCAGCCCGGAATTCCGATTGTGGTCCTCGTAGGAGATGAGAAGCCCCGTCTCAGCGCCTTCTTCGATTTTTTCCATATCCAGGTGCACATCCAGGGGGCAGGGAACATTGAACACCTTAACCAGGATGTTTTGGGATTTGAGGGCCTCCCAGGCCTGAAGGGCGCGGGGAACCATGGCGCCGTAACAATAGATAGCGCCCTTGTCACCGTCCCGGAGCCGCTCGATCCGCCCGTATTCAAAGATATAATCCTCGCCGAAGTACGGGGATCCGTCTTCACGCGTGACGACGGGGACCTTGGACCTCCCCATCCCCACAAAGTAGTTCCCCGGTCGTGAGGCGATGAAGCGGATGACCCTGTCTGTCTGGTTCGGGTCGGCTGGGATAATCGCCCTAAAGGTGAAAAGGTTGCTAAGCAGCCCGAGATAATCGATACACTGGTGTGTTTTACCGTCTTCTCCCACGTCAAGGCCGTTGTGCGTGCAGACCAGTTTCAGGTTTGTGTGATTAATGTCGTTCAAGCGGTGCTGGTTATAGGTTTCATCCACGCCGAAGACGCCAAAGTCGGAAAAGAACGTCACGATTCCGTCCGCAGAGACCGCCCCTGCCGTGGTGGCCGTGCTGTGCTCCTGGACGCCGCTTTCAAAGAACTGTTCAGGCCTGACCTTGGCAAACCCGTTGGTCTTGACCGAGGACGCCAAATCACAGTCGAATACGGCAAACGGAGCCGACGCCGGGTCGTTGGCTTCCGCTAGGTCCGCAAGGGCCGCGCCATAGGCGGAGCGGTTGTCCGTCATGGTGTCCGGTTGATACACACGAGGCGCCCCGGTCGTGACCGCCGGCCAGGATACCTCGGGAAACCGGATGGCTTCAAAGGTGGCCTTTTTGCGCAACACCTGATATTCAGAAAGATCTGCGGGCAAATTCAGTTCCGCCATCGCCTTTTCAAATTCCTCCGCGTTCAGCGCCTTGCCGTGATAGGTGGGGGTTCCTTCCATGAAAGAGACCCCTTTACCGATCGTGGTGTGCGCCAGGATGGCCACGGGGGTGCTTTCATCCTGTTGCGCCTCGACGATGGCCTCAAACAGAGCCTGTATGTCGTGACCATCCACCTCGAGGACCCGCCAACCGTCGGCCTCGTAGTTTTCCCTCAGGCGCTGGGGCATGACCTCATCCGTGGTGCCGCTGATCTGGATTTTGTTGAAATCCACGATCACCGTCAGGTTGTTCAGTCTGAACTTTTTCGCGAAACGGCGCGATTCGGCTACCTGCCCTTTCGACTGCTCGCCGTCGCTCATCAGGACAAAGATATGGTTAGAGCGAACTCCCTTCAGCCGTGAGGAGAGGGCAAACCCACATCCCGCTGACAGCCCCTGCCCCAGATTGCCCGTGCTCCACTCTACCCCGGGAACACTTCGCTCAATGTGCCCTTCAAGCGGGCTTCCGGCCAACCGAAAGGTTGCGATGGCCTGTTTGAGGTCGAAAAACCCACGCCTTCCCAGGACCGCGTACACACCCGGTGAGGTATGCCCATGGCTGACGACGATACGGTCACGCGCGGGATCTGCGAGGTTGTCGGGCGAGATATTGGCATGGGACCAGACCGTTACATAGATGTCTGCGGAAGACATGGATCCGCCGGGATGGCCACACCCCGCCAGGGTCGTCATCCGCAGGATGTCTCCACGCACCTGTCTGGAGGCCTCGTTGAGTGTCTGGATTTCTTCCGGCGTAAGACTTTTCTGAGCGAATTTTCCCGTTAACATGGAAGCTTCCTTTCTAAACGATAGGGGTTGTCCGATTCTGATGACAAAATGAAGACGGTGTTTGCCTGCACTTTTCAGGGGGTGTATACGACGACCAGCAGTTCCGTGGTTTCAGACTTCGGGTTGTTCAGTTTATGGATCAGGGCAGAGTTGAAGTGAATGGATTGTCCTTTTTTGAGCGTCCAGGTGTTGTCTCCCACGGATATCTCCAGATTTCCCTGGAGAACGTAGATGAATTCTTCTCCCTCATGCTGATACTCGACCATTTTATGCGCCTGCTCCGGCTCGATAGTCACATGAAAGGCTTTCATGTGTTTGTTCCGGGCGTTTGGCGTCAAAGGCCGATAGGCGTATTCACGGGTGCGCTTCTCATAGCTTTCGACTTTTCTCTTTTCCGCGTCCTCTCGTTCTTCCTCGCTCAACAAATCCCCCGAGTCGATTTGCAGTGCCTTGGCGATCTTGATGATGGAAGAGACTGGAGGAAGGATATCACCCCGCTCTATTTCCCGGATGGTGTCAGGGGTCAACCCTGATTCGGCCCCCAAGTCGTCATAAGTCATTTTCCTTGCTCTTCGCATCTTTTTTATTTTGGAGCCCAGATGTGCCCCTTTAGAACTTGAAGCCACGCGCGCCTCCTTTTATTTTCTTGTCTTCACACCTAACAAAGTTGCCCGTTTTTGTCAATTTGATTTTGATGGTTTCGTAAAAAGCCCGTTTTCGGTACTACACGCCCTCTGTGTTTGGGGGCAATATTCTTCCGGCCGTTTCCTACTTGTCAATCTGCATGCATGCGCTTACATTTATGGTAAAGGAGGTGGATAAGATGAAAACGAAAGGTGTGCTGTGCGCGTTATTGGCGCTGATAGTTGGAGTGGTGTTCCTGGCGGGGTGCGCGGGTGTTCAGATGAAAACATCCACTCTTGTTTTCCAGGCCAAGGATAAAATTTCCAACGGGGATCTGGTGGGGAGCCTACCCTTTCTGAAGAAGGCGCTTGCCCTGGAACCTGATGACGTGGAGGCAAACGTCACCATGGCGCGGGCGCAATACGGACTGGGTCATCTCGACGCGGCCAGACGATACGCCGAAAAAACCCTTAAGATGAGTCCTGGGGACTTCAGGGCCCTGGGTATTCTTGGCTTAGTGTCGCTTTGGAGTGGTGCGTATCGGAAGGGAATGGATCTGATGATGCGGGCGATGAAGATCTATGATGAACTCGAACCCATCGGGGGCAATCTCTCCGTCGAGCCTCAGACGATCCTGAAGCAGATGCGCTACAAACTCAAACACGGGGAGAAAATTACCAGAGCGGATATCAACCGCCTGGGAAACGCCTTCTGGGCCAAAGTCAACTGGTATGAGTTCGACCAGGAATACCGGAAGTGGCATTTCTATGGCTTTTATCAGGACCTGTTGAGACCCGGCGGGGGAAATACCTATCCGTAAGTCGATTCCTCCGCATCTTCGGAGAAGATTGCTTCAATGGAAGCGGTATCGGGGGATGAAATAATTCCCTTCTCCGTTATGATGGCCGTTATGAATTCCGCGGGGGTGACATCGAAGGCGGGGTTCAGCGCCTGGATCCCGCGTGGGGCGATGCGTTTCGACCCGCAGATGAAAACTTCATTCTCATTACGATATTCGATGGGGATCTCTGATCCGGAAGCGATGTGTGGGTCGAAGGTGGAGACAGGCGCGGCCACGTAGAAAGGAATCTGGTGATGCCTTGCCAGTACCGCCACGCTGTAGGTGCCAATCTTATTCGCGGTGTCCCCGTTTCTCGCGATACGGTCCGCGCCCACGATAACCAGGTCGATTTTTCCTTCCTTCATCAGCATGCCGGCCATGTTGTCCGTAATCAGGGTGACCGGGACGCCATGCTGGTGTAATTCCCAGGTGGTGAGCCGCGCGCCCTGGAGCACGGGGCGTGTTTCGTCCGCGAACACCTGGATGTTTTTCCCTTCTTCAAAGGCCGCATAAATGACCCCAAGGGCGGTGCCAAACCCGCCGGTGGCCAGGGCGCCGGCGTTGCAGTGGGTCAGGATGCCCGCTTTGTCCGGGATGAGGCGTTTCCCGTAATTGCCAATGTTCCGGTTGATTTCAATGTCTTCACGCCAGACACGCAGTGCCTCCGCCTTGAGGGTTTCCTTTACGGAAGGGTATGGCCTGGACACGGCAATATTCTTCATGCGGCGGATTGCCCAGAACAGGTTAACGGCAGTAGGTCGGGACGCGGCGAAACGGTCACAAAGGGCGTTGAACGCCTGAAGGAAATCTTCCCGGGTTGTGGCGTGAATCTGTTCCGCGCCAAGCGCCAGCCCCATGGCCGCCGCGACACCGATAGCCGGGGCACCGCGAATTCCCATGGTTTTAATCGCTTCAATGACACAGTCGGCATCCTTGCAGGCGATAAATCTTACGCGTGTGGGGAGTTTCCTCTGGTCCAGCATGACGATGCCGTCGTTCGTCCATTCGATGGTTTTAAATGGGGTCTTGCTCATACCTTTTGCAATCCTTGCGGGCGCGCGCGCAGAGGATTCGAGCGCCCTAAGTGATTTTATCAATCATTTTTAGAGGTTATTCCAGCTTTCCACAAAACCTGTGGGTAAGAGGTGGATAACTGTGGGTAGTTTTCACCTATCTGCTTTATTTCTTTAAGAAAAAAGCATTTTGCACAATTGTTGCGCGTTAAATTATATAAAGATATCAAGGTGTTACAAATCACGTTTCAGGCACCAAACCAATCAAAGTCCCTTTCGGGTCGGGGACTGAGAAGTGTTTCGCACGGGGTGGATAACCTGTGGAAAATCATGAGGCATCCTCTGGCTCAGTAAAAATGAGCCGATTCCGGTCAAAGTCAATCTCTTTGATGGGGTGGTTGATAAATTTCTGTTCGCCGAACAGGTTTTCAATCCTGATCTGACCCTCACTGGTTTCCAGTTTATAGACCTTTTCCATCACGAGGGTTTCTTTTCCCTCCTTCAAGAGATAGGCGTTTACTTCACACATGGTTCATCCTTTCGTTCAGCTCGTCCCGGATGAGGGCGTCGAGAAGATGGGGAAAGGGCTGTCCCTTGAAGCCCACAAGGCTGAGGTCCTCCTGAAAGAGGGGGAACAGAATCTTGTGGGCACTGGAAGAGGCGATTGCCTCCGCCATCTTGGGTGTCAGCTCCCCCATCAGGGAGTTGGCCATCACGATGCTGAGGGGCCCGATGATGATATCCGCCTGAAAGACGTTTTGGAGGATGGCGTTCTCTCCCGTGGCTCCCTTGTTGGCCTTCGCCTTCATCATGGCGGCCGTCGCGATGGCGTTGGTCCCCAGGGCGATCAGCTCTACCGACTCGCCATACGCCTCTTTGATTTTTCGGATGATGGCACTTCCAATGCCGCCTCCCTGACCATCTATAACGGCTATTTTCAGCATGGTTATTTCCTGGGAGGAATGAGTTTCAGGTAAAGCTCCTGAAGCTGGCGCGGCGAAACCTCAGAAGGCGCCTCGGTTAACAGACAGACCGCGCGTTGCGTTTTCGGGAAGGCGATGACCTCACGAATGGAATTCCCACCGCTCAGGAGCATGGCGATCCGGTCCAGCCCCAGGGCAATTCCCCCGTGGGGCGGTGCCCCGAAGTTCAGGGCCTCCAGCAGAAACCCGAATTTCTGGTTTGCCTCTTCTTCGGAGATATTGAGTAGAGAAAACATTCTGTACTGAACTTCCCGCGAATGATTTCGGATGCTTCCGCCGCCGATTTCGTATCCATTCAGGACAATGTCATACGACTGGGCGCGAACCTTTGAAGGCTCCTGGTCAAGAAGGGGAATATCTTCTGCCATGGGCGCCGTGAAGGGGTGATGCATGGCCACGTAACGTTTCTCTTCGGCGTCATACTCCAGGAGGGGAAAATTCACGACCCATAGCGGCCTGAAATCATCCTTTGAAACGGGGAGCATTCGCTTCCCCAGGTGGTTTCGCAGGTGACTCAACGCCGCGTTGACCACCTCGGGCGTGTCCGCCTGAAAGAGGAGGAGGTCGCCGCTGGAGGCGCCGGTGCGTTTGAAGAGTTCTTCCGTGAACCCTTTATTCAGAAATTTGGTGATGGGGGACTGGAGGCCGTTTTCCGTCACCTTGATCCAGGCCAGACCCTTCGCGCCATAGGGTTTGATCTCTTCCAGCAGGTCGTCAATCTCCTTTCTTGACAGGGAACCGCAAAGCCGGGCGTTGAGGCATTTGACAAGCCCTCCGTTCTCGGCCGCGCTCCTGAAGACCTTGAAATCGACCTCTTTCGCCAGGTCGGTGAAATCCGACAATTCCCAGGGAATCCGCAGGTCGGGTTTGTCCGTGCCGAACCGCCTCATGGCCTCTTCGTAGGTCAGGACCGGAAATGGCTGGGGAAGGTGGGTGCCCCGCACCTTGTCGAAGATTTCAACAAGAAGGGCTTCCGTGAGGGACCGGACCTCTTCAGCCTCCACGAACGAGAGCTCTATGTCAATCTGGGTGAATTCAGGCTGGCGGTCCGCCCGAAGATCCTCGTCCCGGAAGCATTTCACGATCTGAAAGTATCGCTCGAATCCCGCGACCATCAGAAGCTGTTTGAACAGCTGGGGGGACTGGGGGAGGGCGTAGAATTTCCCCGGGTTGACCCGGCTTGGGACAAGGTAATCCCGCGCCCCTTCCGGAGTGCTTCGGGTCAGGAAGGGGGTTTCTATCTCAAAGAAGCCTTCCCCGCTGAGGAAGGCGCGCGTCGTTTGCATCAGCTTGTGGCGCGCGATCAGCCGCTCCCGCATCGGGCCCCTTCTGAGGTCCAGGTAGCGGTATTTGAGGCGGATGGGCTCTCCCGCGTCAATCTCGTCTTCAATGGGGAACGGTAGGGGATCGGATTCATTGAGAATCTTGACGGAATCGACCATGACCTCAAAGTATCCCGTCGGAATCTTCTCGTTGATGGAGTCTTCCGGGCGGTTTTTGACCGTTCCGTTGACGGCGATGACGTATTCATCCTTGAGGGAATGGGCGATCCGGTGCGCCTCCGGGGAGACATCCGGGTTGAAGACCACCTGCACAATGCCGGTAAGGTCCCTGAGATCGATGAAGATTACCCCGCCATGGTCACGCCGGGACTGGACCCATCCCATGAGGGTAACGGGGTTGCCCAAATCCTTCTTGCCGATTCTGCCACAGTATTCAGTCCGTTTCAGGCCATTCAAAAACTCCGCCACAACACGCTCCTTCAAAACTTTGTCCGCTCATGTTATCGAATCGACGGCGTTTTTGCAAGAACCCTTGCGATGTTATCGTGGAACTTGCCCGGGATATTCCGGGTGAAACGGGATGGCCCCCGCTGTCGTGAACGGCGAGGGAGGGCACAAATTACAGCGCGGTGGGTTAACCCTTCCCGGTTTTGTCTTCTATCCTGGTCGTCTTGCGAACTTTTCTCCGGAAGTCTTCAGATTTTGGAATTCGGAACCCCTTTCCAATGACTTCGACGGTATCATTCACGATGATAAAGGCGTCCGGGTCCACGGTCCAGACCAGTTCTTTGAGGCGGTTCAGTTCCAGCATAGTCGTCACGGTATAGACCACCTCCTGGGATCGCCCGGTGTATCCTCCTTCTCCCTTGAGGATGGTGACGCCCCGGTGGAGGTTGTGCAAAATCCCCTGGGAAATCCTGCGTGCGGAGCTGGAGATAATCATCACGCTCTTCCTCTGGTTGAACCCACTCTGAATATGATCCACGACCTTGGAGGATACGAACATCATAATCATGGTGTAGAGGGCGCGGTCGAGGCTGATAACGAACGCCGCCACCACGAGAATCAGGATATTGATGGAGAAGATGGTGTAGCCGATGCGAATGGCAAACCGTCGGTTCAGGTAGATGCTGATGATATCCACTCCGCCCTGGGAACCGCCGGCCCGGAAGGTGAGCCCTCCGCCGACCCCCAGAAAAACGCCGGCAAGGATCGCCGCCAGCATGTCGTCATGGACCGGAAAGGTTGCTCCGGTGAAGAGATAAACAAACCCGGCCAATCCCAACATCCCTACCAGGCTGAAAAGCACGAACCGGAGGGAAACCTCGCGCCACCCCAGAAGGAAGATGGGCACATTCAGGATGAAGATGCTGAGGCCCACCGGTGGCACCCCCGCCAGGTAAAAGACGAGAAGAGCCACGCCGGAAACCCCGCCACTCAAAAACCGGTGGGGGATAATCAGCGCGTTGATGCACCAGCCTGACAGGGCCGCGCCCAGGACAATCAGGAAAAGCTGGATCGCGATTTTGAGGCGGGGACTCTTCATGAGGCAGTCGGTCGGGCCATTATCATTCCGAAGCGGGTTTCAGGATGTTCCACAGGTCTTCTTCAAGATAGAGAGAGGATGGCGTTTCGACGACGCGTCCGATTTCCCGGCCATCGCGTTCGAAGATGAACGTGGGAACGAACTTTATCCCGTACCGCGCGACAAGGTCGGTTGGAAAGCGTTTCAAGCGGTCCACTGCGCAGATGGAGATATCAAGACGGTCTTCGATTCCCGCCGCTTCGACAATCTTGAAGAAGCGGGGGACCGAAACGCTGCAGTCGGGGCACCAGATGCCGAAGAAAACCCATGCCTTCGCAGGGGAAATGGCCTTCAGCTTTTCAGTGTATTCAGCCTGGGGACGGTAGTTCTCTCTGTTTTTGCGCCAGGCCGGAGACAGGCTAAAGAGCTCCTCAACGGTCAACCGCCCGTAAACCGGGGTGTCCAGATTCCCGGGTGCCGCGGTACTCCCCGGGTTCTCTGCTGCCATGTTTCGTAGGATTTTTATCCCATCCATGCTGCGCTCCTATTTACGCGTATCAAACGTTGTCGATGGAACAGGTGAAAATTGCCGGCGCATCCGTGTGATTCTTCAGCGCGTGAGGTTCGAAGGTGTAGGTATAGATCACCTGGCCTGGATGCACTTCCACGGTTTTTTCTTCCGTGGAGAACTGGAGCGAGCCCTCCAGCATGAAGACGGCCTCCTCATAAGCATGTTCGTGCATGGGAATCTCACCACCCGGCTCCAGGACGAAATATCGGAAAGAGAAATTGTGGTTATACTTGTCCCCGCCCGTTTCGGGATCCACGAGCCAGCGGATTTTGCATCCCGTGACGGGGACCTTCTCCCCGTGTCGCGTAACCTCTTTTACCTCGATTGCCGGCACGTCATCTACTTTACGAATTATCATGTTTGTTTCCTCCTTTCATACGGGGTGTTAGAATGTTCCCATGATTTCTTCAAAAGATTTTCGGATATGTTCCTGGCTGGCCTTTTTCAACCCTTCCTCATCACGCGCCTTGACCGCCCGGATAATTCCCTTTGTTTCATTGAAAAAGGACGGGACGTCTATTTCCCGGGGGATGGAAAGCCAGAAGCGCAGGTACTGGGCCAGCAGGTTTTCCAGCAACTGGGCCGCCTGGGCGTTTCGGGAGGCGGCATAGAGAATCTGGTGAAATCGCGAGTCCAGCTCGATCAGCCTTCTGTTTGACACCTCCCCTTTGACCCCCGAGATCTCCTTCTCAAGATGGGTCAGAGAAACCAATTCCTCCGTGCTGATTCGTTGCATGGCCCACAGGTAGGCCTGCGTTTCCAGGGCCGTGCGAATCTCCGTGATTTCCTTGATCCGGTTCAGGCTGAGGGGGGTGACCATGAAGTGGGTGCCGGTCCGCAAGACCCACCCCTCTGCCTGGAGAAAGATGAGGACCTCCTTGATGGGGGTGCGGCTCGTTCCAAAGCTTTCCGCCAGATCACTCAGGTTCAGGACGTGTTCCGGCTTATATTCCAGCCAGATGATTTTTTCCTTTATCGCTTGATAGATACGGTTCGATTCCACCTGTCCCTCATCCGTTTCGTGTGTTTTTGCTTATTCCCATATATTGGGGACAAATTCAAGACTGACGACTTCGAACAGGATATCAGAATTCCGGGTTGTCCGGTTCACGCCTGAACGAATTTCTTGAGCCGGCGCATCGCCTCTTCGAGGCGCGCGACCGGATGGGTCAGCGCGATCCGTATATAGCCTTCACCGTGTGCTCCATACATGGAGCCGGGGATCATCCAGACGGCGATTTCGTCCAGTACCTTCAGGCACCACGCCTTGGAATCCGTTACGCCTTCGGGGACCTTTGACCAGACGTAGAAGGTTGCCTTGGGGGTCTCAACCTCCATTCCTATCTCCCGAAGCCCATTGACCACCGCGTCACGGCGTTCGCGGTACATCTGGTTCCTCTCTTCCATGAAGTCCGTGGGGCCATTCAAAGCGGCCGTCGCGGCGACCTGCAGGGGATAGAACATTCCCCGGTCCGCGTGCGACTTTATCTTTTTCATGCCGGCAATAATATCCCTGTTTCCAAGCATCATCCCCACCCGCCAGCCGCAACAGTTGTAGGCCTTTGAAAGGGAGTTAAACTCGATTCCTATCTCCTTCGCTCCCTCAAACTGGAGAAAGCTCGGGGGGGTGTACCCATCGAAGCATACCTCCGAGTAGGGGTTGTCCGAGATGACCGCCACATCATACTTCATGGCCCATTCAATCAGATCCTTATAGAAGTCTTCGGAAGCGACCGCGGCCGTCGGGTTGTTGGGGTAGTTGATCCAGATCATCTTCGCCTTGTTCGCGATCTTTGGGGAGATATCCCACAAGTCGGGCAGAAAACCGTTTTCCTTCAGCAGGGGAACCGGCTCGATAAATCCCCCGGCGATCTTGACCCCGGCGATATACGCGGGATAGCAAGGGTCGGGCACCAGGGCGATATCACCCGGGTCGAGTAGGCATGTGTGAATATGAAAGAGCCCCTGTGCGGAGCCAAGCAGCGGCAAGACTTCTGTCTCCGGGTCGCAGGAGACCCCAAATCGACGTTCATACACTCCGGCGATAGCCTCCAGAAGCGGTTTTGTGGAGTAAAAGCTCGGGTAGTGGTGGCTGTCGGGATCCAGGCATGCCTCTGCCAAAACCTTTCTCTGCCTCTCGGGCGGCTGGACATCCGGGTCCCCCAGGCCGAGGTTGATGACATCCTTCCCCTCTTCGCGCATTTTTGTGAGGATGATATTCATCTGGGTTCCCAGATACGCTTCGAAGTTATTTAAGCGGCTGGCCGTTTCCATGATTTTGCGCCTCCTTTTGGATGGATCGAAAGTTTAATGTATGTATCATGTATTTAACACGTATCATATAAAAATTTATATGTCAAGAACGGCTTGCGGGTCGGAATTGAAAATTCGTTGCGTGACATGAACGGGGCGTGGTAGGGTGAGGAAAAATTCAAGGGGGAAGTGAGATGGCGGAAACATTGTCTTTTGAAGGCGTGTCTGTCGTGTCCTGCGGGACGTTGCGCATGGAATTGACCCAGCTTCAGAAAGAGGGATTCCTGAACGCGGATAAAATCCTTTTTACCACGCCGGGCCTGCACGAGGTTTGCTCGGATCTGAAAGAGCAGGTGCTGCGCCGGGTCGGGCAGGCCCTGGAGGTATCGGACAAGGTGATTGTTGTCTATGGCAGCCTCTGTTATGTGGACCCGGTGGACATGAGCGGCCTGGACAAACTGCTGGAGACCTTCGGGCCGAACGTAAAGAGGATAAAGGCGCAGAATTGCGTTGACGCCCTGGCCGATCGCCAGACCCGGGAGGAGATCGCCGCGGGGCGAAAGGTTTTCTGGCTGACACCGGGGTGGATGCGGTTCAAGGACCTGGTGTTCAAGGATTGGGATATCGGAAAAATCAACGAAAACTTCCCCAAAAACGATGTGGCTATTGTGTTGGACGCCATTGGCTATTACGATAAACTGATGGAAGAAGATCCCATGAAAATCCTGGAATACTCGGACTGGATGCATTTGGGCGTGGAGGCGTATCATGTTACACTGGATCGCCTGAAAGGGCTTCTGCTGGATAAGCTGAAGGACTAATTCCATTTCTAAATCATAAGTGATATAATATGTTCATCTTAGGAGGAGGTGGACATATGGCAAGGAAAGCAGGAGGGTGGGAGGTATTGGATAAGGCAAAGGAGTTATTATCCAAGGCAAAAACGGCTGAGGAACTTAGGCAAGCCCA